>JALVSR010000083.1 GCA_027024225.1 Hyphomicrobiales bacterium
CCGGCATCAGCACGACATGCCATGCCGGCATGTCGGCCACCACGCTGGCGTAGATGTCTTCCCTTTCCGTGCCCACCCAAAGCCATTGCACCCAGCCCAGCGCACGGCGAAACAGCAAGACCGCATAGCCGGACACCAGGCCCACGACCAGGGCCAGCGACCACACCAACAGCATCTCGCGCCGCCAGAACCGGCGCATGCGCGCCCGCCAGTGGTCATGGCCGCGCCATAACGTGGGCGATCCGCCAGGCGCCTGCTTCCCCTCCTTCACGCGCCCCGTCCTTCCAGTGGCCTTCCGCCGCCACCCGTGCCCTGGCTTGCGCCCGTCCTTTCGGTCTGCCGTGTCCTGTTTGTCGCTCACGTGCGCCCCCTTGTTTTGCGGCCAGCGTTTCACGGCTTTTGCCATACTGTCAATCTGCTATACAGGATATGCCTCAACAGACCGGAATTGCGACCCATGTCCATCTGGCGCGCGCCATTGCTCATCATCGGTATCCTCATCATCCTGCTGGCGGCGGCGGCGCTGGCGGCGCCCTGGCTGGTGGACTGGAACCGCTACAAGCCACAGCTGTCCGCGTGGGGAAGCGCCCTCACCGGCCGCGAAGTGCGCATCGGCGGCGAGGTGGATTTCCGGCTGTTTCCCTGGCCCGCCGCACGGTTGCATGACATCACCGTGGCCGGCGTGGAAGGTGGCCGCTTCCCCCATCTGCTCAAGGCGGAAGCCCTGGAGGCCCGCTTTTCCCTCGCCGCCCTTCTTTCCGGCCGGCTGGAGGTGGAAAGCATCCGCCTCATTCGCCCGCAGCTGGCGCTGGAGCACCTGGGCGACGGCCGGGGCAACTGGCAGCTGAACCCGCGAGCGAACATCCCCCTGCCCCTCTCACCAGACCGTGTAACCATCGATTCGGTGCGGGTGGAAAACGGGCGCATCCTGCTGGCCGATTACCGCGCCCGTGGCGTGCTGCGCATCACCAACGCCCGACTGACCATGGAGGCGCCCACCCTGAGCGGCCCCTGGCGGCTGCAGGGCACCTGGCGGCTGCTGGCGCGTCAATGGCGGGTGCGCGCCTCCACCGGCAAGGTGCGGGGCAACAGGCCGGTGAGCATCTCCCTGCGCATGGAGCCCCCTGCGGAACGGAGCGGCCATGTGCTCAAGCTGAACGGCGAATTGCGCCCGGAGAAAACCGACGGCGACACGGCGCCGGGCTTCGAAGGCGAGGTTTTCATCGCCCCCGTGCTGGGTGGCGGCCGCGGCGATCTGCTGGATCCCGCCCGCATGCTCACCCTGAAGGCCAGACTGCTGGCCACGCCCGACCTCGTGGAGCTGCGCGACATCCGCGGCGAGGCGCATCACGCGGCATCCAGCCCGTTTCAGAGCTTCAACGGCAAGGCGCGGCTGGTGCCGGGCCAGATCACCAACCTGAGCATCCTGCTGCGCACCCCCAGGCTGCGCCTGGACGAACGCCTCGTGCGGCTGCTGGGCCTGAGGCCCACGCCCGAAACCGGCCAGCGGGGACAGAAAACAAGTCCCGGGGAGAAGGATGGCCTGGCGTTGCTGCGGTATTATCTGCGCGCCCTGGCCGGCCGCACGGCCAGCCTGCCGCCCAATCTGCTGGTGGAGCTCGATCTCGCCACCGGCACCCTGGAGGTGAACGGCGGCGCCTTCACCGGGGCCAGCCTGACGGCAGAGGTGACGCCCGAGCTGTTCGCCATTCACCATTTGCGGGCGGAACTGCCCGCTGCCTCCCTGACGTTCCGCGGCGACCTGCTGGGCGGCGACCTGCTGCAACTCACCGGCGAACTGGAGGTGAAGGCAGCGGATGCCCGGCGGCTGTTGTTCGCCCTGTCTCCGCGCCTGCGCACCCTGTTGGCGGATGCCTGGCAAGGCGCGCCGGGCAAGCTCGAGCTGCTTGCCACCATCGACCTGGCCGATCATGTCCTGCGCATGGTCAGCCGCCGCCTTTACCTGGACGAGCAGGAAGCCTCGCTGGACTGGCGCCAGACCATCCTGGACGACGGCACCACCCGCAACGACCTGCGCCTGCAGGTGCGCCGCCTGGACCTGGACCGGCATTTCGGCGCTTCCGCGCGCCGTGGCGCGGCGCACGTGTTGCGCGTGCTGGCGCAACGGCTGCTGCACGAGCATGCGGGCGCATTGGCCTTTCATCTCGAGGCCGACGAACTGCGCCTGGCGGACACTCCCTGGCGTGGCCTGCGGCTGGAAATCGCGCGCATGCGCAGGCAACTTGAGTTGAAAACGCTGCGGGTGGAGAACATCGCCGGCCTGCGGCTGAGTGGCCAGGGGCTTTTCCGTGCCACGGCCGAGCACCCCTGGCTGGGGAACCTGTCGCTGCATTTGCGCGGCAAGGACGCCGCCGCCCTGTGGCGGCTGGCGGGTGCCCTGCAGGCCCGGAAAGGAACCACGCCCGAATGGCTCGCCCGGCTGGGCGCGGTGGATCTTGGCCTGGAGCTGGCGCTCGATGCCGCCCGGGATGATCGGCGCGGAAATAACCAGCGGGCCGGAAAGCCGGATTCCTCCATGCAATTTCTGCGCCTCGCCCTGACGGGGCGGGCCGGTCCCGCGGCGCTGGACATTCACGCCGAGGGCGAAGCCGCCCTGTCCGCCCTGCCTCACGGCCGCTGGAAGGTGCGAGCGGACGTGAAGAGCGACCGCATCCGCGCCCTGCTGGCGCTGGCGGGGCTGAACGCGCCACTGCCGGAACGGGGAGAGGGCGGGCTGGACCTGCGCCTTGACGGCGTGCCGAAAGAGGACATGCAGGCCAGCCTGAACCTCCACCTGCCGGGCGCGACGCTGCGCTACGAAGGACAACTGCGGCTGACGTCGGAGGAGATTGCACCGCGCGCCCTGGCTGGCGCGGGCGCCCTGACCGTGAAGCTGGGCAATGCGCGCCCCTGGCTGCGGCTTGCCCGCCTGCACGTGCCGGAAAACACCGCGTTGAGCGCTTCCGCGCAGGCGGCCTTCAGCGCCCGCACCCTCAACCTGCGACAACTACGCCTGAGAGTGAACGACGGGATTGAGGTGGCCGGCGACATCAGGATCGCCTTCCCCGAACCGGACGCAACGGCGCCGGAAGGCCCCACCGCGCAACATGCGCACCTTTCAGGCCAGCTCAGCGCATCGCGGCTGAACCTGCGCCATGTGCTGGCGCTGCTGCTGGCCGCGCCGGATGATGCCCGGCGGCTGCGGGCGGACCCCGCCGCCGGCCTGGCGCTGGACGTGGAAACGCGGGCCGATGAAATCTCGTTGCCGGCCGAGGATTGGCGCCTGGCGCCGGCCAGGCTGCGCATCACCCACGACGGCGCAGGCGAGTTGTCGGCCAGCCTGAGCGCCGGCCGGGGCAAGCCGAAGCTGCGAGCACGGGTGGATTTCCGCCGCACCGCGGAAACCATGCAAACCACCGCCACGCTGCACGCCACCCTGCCGCTGGTGCGGGTGTTGCGCCCGGCGGACGCGCGCTGGCTGGCCACGGGCGAGGCGGAATTGCGCCTGCGGGCCACCGGCCAGGCCACCACCATGCGCGGCCTGCTGGCGGCATTGAAGGGCGGCGGCACCGCCTTGTTGCGCAAGGCGCGCATCGAGGGGCTCTCGCCACATCTGTTGCTGAAACGCCTTCGCGCCCTGAAGCGGGAAGAGGAGCTGAAGAACTTTGACCAATGGGCGGTGGAGGCCCTGCACGCCGGGCAATGGCCCCTGCCGGAAGAGACGGAACTGAAGCTGGACCTGCAACACGGGCTGGTGGAGCTGCTGCCCTTCGAATGGACGCGGGAAGGCATCCGCACACGCCTTTCCGGCCTCATGGACCTGTTCCGCCGACAGATGGACCTGACGCTGGAGTTCATCGAGCAGGGCCGGCAGGCCGCGCCGCTGTTCTCCGTCGCCTTCTCCGGCCCGCCCACGGCATTGAGGACGTCGCACGATGTGGCCCTGTTGCGCGAATGGATCCAGCAGGAGCTGATCCGCCGCAAGATGGAAGAGCTGAAACGGCTGGAACGCGAGCGTGCCGAACGCGAGGAAGCCGCTCGCCGCCTGGAGCAGAAACTGCGCGAGGAAGAAGAACGTCGGCAAAGGGAAACGGCCGAGCGACTGCAACAGCAGGCGCAGGAAATGCATCGCCGCCTGCAGGAGGTCTTGCAGGCCATTTACCGGCAGGAACAGGAGCGCCAACGCCAGGCGAACGAGGCGAACGCCCAACGGCAGGAAGACGCCCCCGCCCCCTCCAAAGTGAAAGAGGCTACCGCGGCCCCCGCAGCACAAGGCGCGGACCAAGAAGGGCCATCTGCCTTGAGCATCGAGGCGCTCATTCGCCAGGCCGAACGGGAAGAACAGGAAGGCGCCACCACGCCACCTTCTCCCCCGCGCAGCGAGGCCCGCACGCCGCCGACCACCTCCACGCAGGCGGCGTGCGGGCCTCGCTGCGCGGGGGAGAAGG
>JALVSR010000084.1 GCA_027024225.1 Hyphomicrobiales bacterium
GAGAGCCAGGTGGTTGGGTGGGGGAGCGGGATTCTTTTTTGCACGGAAGTGCACGGCACCAGCCCTCGCCCCCTCCCGGCCACCCAAATTGTGAAGCCAAGTGGCCAGGAGGGGGCGAGGGCTTTTGAGAGCCAGGTGGTTGGGTGGGGGAGCGGGATTCATTCACTTTCTCCCCGCCCCGCCAGTTCTTCCAGCACCTTCCTGGCCAGCTGGCGGGTGATGCGGCGGTGCTCGGAAAGGGCCGCCTCGTCCAGCGCCGCCACCAGCTCCTGCGCCGCCTTCAGCGAGCGTTCCATGCGCAGCAGAAGGTAGGAAATCACGTCCGCACCCACCAGCAGCTGACGGTCGGCGAAGAGCTTCACCAGCACCACGCGCAAGAGCTCGTCATCGGGCGGGCCAAGCACCGCGATGGGCAGCGCGGCCAGCCTGCTTCTCAGGTCGGGCAACGCGATACTCCAGGTGGCGGGGGAGCCGGTGGCGGTCATGAGCACGTGCGCGCCTTCCTGGCGGGCCATGTTGAGGAGGTGGAACAGCGCGGTTTCGTCCAGCTTTTCCCCCGGCATGTCCTCCAGCAGCAACGCGCCGCGGGAAAGCAGCACCGGCACGGCTTCCACGTTCAGCTCGGTGGGCGTGGCGCGCAGGGCATCATGCTCCAGCCGCCAGATTTCCGAAAGATGCGTCTTGCCCGACCCCGGCGGGCCGACGAGCGCCAGCGCCGGCGGATCTTCCGGCGTGGCGGGCCAGGTGGATATGGTCTCATGGGCGGCCGCGTTGGCGGAGGTGACGAAAAAGTCCTCGCGCCCCATGCCGGGGGTCAGCGGCAGCTCCAGCACCAGTTGCCGCACGGCGGGTGGAGGTTCGGGCTTCCGTGTCCTGTCAGGCCTGTCCGTCATCCCCTGTCTCGCCCGCGTCCCGCCCCGATGACTCCGCCAGCGCCCTTGCGCCGTTGCCCAGATACAGCGCGCTGTTCATGTATTGCTTCAAGCCATGAGAGAGCACCACGCGGATGGCCGCCGCCAGTGGCACGCCCAGCAACATGCCGGCGAAGCCGAACAGGTAGCCGAAGGCCATGAGCGCGAACATCATCCACACCGGGTGCAGCCCGACGCTGTCGCCCACCAGCTTCGGGGTGAGGAAATTACCCTCGATGAACTGCCCGGCGGCGAATATGAGAGCCACCACCAGCACCATGTACCAGTCGGGCCAGAACTGCGCCACCGCCATGCCGATGGAAAGCACGCCCCCCACCATGGCGCCGACATAGGGGATGAAGCTCAGCAGCCCCGACAGAAGACCGATGAACAGGCCGAACTTCAGCCCCACCGCCACCAGCGCCACGGCGTAGAACACGCCCTGAATGAGCGCCACCGTGCCCTGCCCGCGGATGAAGCCGGCCATGGCGCGGTCGATGTCGCGCGCGATGGCGCGCAGCGTGTCCGCATGGTCGCGCGGCAGCCACCTGTCCACGGTGGCGATCATGCGGTCCCAGTCGTTGAGCATGTAGAACAGCACGATGGGGGTGATGACGACGAGCGCCACGAAGTTGAACAGCGCCGCCGTGCCGGAAACCAGCGTCTTGAGCATGCCGCCCAGCCAGCCGGCGGCGCGGGTGGCAAGCTCGGTGGCCTCGAGGTCCTGCTTGTTGGTGGTGCGCTCTATGGCGTCCTTTATCCAATCGGGAGTGAGGCGTTCGAACAGCTCGGCCAGTTTGGCCAGGTGCATGGGCAGGTTCTCGGCAAACAGGCGGGCCTGCTCCACCACCAGCGGCAACAGCAGCAGGAAGATGGCCAGGAAAATGCCGAGGCAGGCCAGCAGGATGATGCCGGTGGCCAGCCAGCGCGGCAGGCCATGGCCTTCAAGCCAGTCGGCGATGGGGTCGAGGAAATAGGCCAGCACCATGCCGGCGATGAAGGGGGTGAGCACCTCGCCCAGCAGCCACATGGCGAAGACCACCACCCCTAACAGGGCCAGCCAGAAGGTTATTTGCCAGTTCAGGCGCATGATGGCGGATTTCCCATCATTGTCCGTGCGCGGGTCATGAGGCGGGCTGCTCGTTCATGTGACGCAACCAGTCGCGCAAGTATTGCGCGCCGGAGGCGAAGGTCAACAGGGCCACCACCGGCGTGCCCAGCCAATCCAGCCACGTGTTGTCCCAGCCGAAGGAAAGCCACAGCAGCACCGCACCCACGTAGATGATCTGCGCCGCCGTGTTGGCCTTGGATACCGGCCGTGGCCGGATGGTGACGGGATGATCCATGAACCAGGCCAGCACCACGCCGCCGACGATGAGCACGTCGCGGCTGACCACCAGAATGGCCAGCCAGACCGGCACGTGGTCCATGATGGCCAGCGTGACGAACAAGGAAATCAGCAGCAGTTTGTCGGCAAGCGGGTCCAGGTGCGCGCCCAGCTCGGTCTTCATGTCGAAGCGCTTGGCCAGCCAGCCGTCGATGGCGTCGGACACGCCGGCGGCGATGAACACGAGGAAGGCCGGCAGCATCTGGTGGTTGATGACCAGCCACACCGCCAGCGGCACCATGAGAATGCGCGCGATGGTGATGATGTTGGGCAGATTTACCGGCAGGGACATGGAGCGATTTCCGTTACGGCGCGGCCCCGCAACAATGCGGCGGGCGGCGGCACAAGGCTGACGATGCACATCAATATGCACGCAGATACCATTGTCCGCCAGCGCTTTCCAGATGCAGGCCGGAGCGGGCCAGCGACCGTTGCAGCGCCTGCGGCTGCAGCGTGGTCAGCACCCGCACCACGGCCCGACTGCCCGAGAGCGAGCGCACGTCCACTCCCCGCACGCCGGGCGTGGTGAGCAGGCGCGCGCGCACCATCTGCCACTCGCGCAACGAGTTGAGGGGCACGACGATGGTCATGCGGCGGGCGGCGCGGGCGGCGCGGCGTTCCTGCTCGCGCTTGAGCACCTTTTGCCGCCACTTCATGTTCATGACCTCGATGAAGCGGCGCACGGCGAGGTCGGCGGCGGCGTCCAGCCCGCCCTGCTCCACCTCGTAACGCTTGTCAAAGGCCAGCTTGCCGCCCGGCGACCTGCCGGTCATGGCGGCATGCAGGGCGTTTTCCCCTTCCGGGCGGGCGTAGGCGGCAAGCAGATAATCGGCGCCATAACGCAGTTGCAGCGCTTGCAGGGCCGCCTTGTCGCCATCCACGGCTTCCTGCGCGGTGAGGGTATTGCGGTCGATGTCGTCCCCCGCGGGCAGGATGATGGGCACGAGGTCGTGTTCGCCGGCATGCCGGCGCCAGGCTCTGAGCCAGGGATTGTCCTCCCACAGCACCGGGCCGTCGTCGGTTATCCACACGGGCAACACCAATACCGGCCTGGCCTGGCGGGTGACGAAGGCGATGCCGCGCTTGCGCAACAGCCGGGCCACCTTGCGCGGGCTGAAACGCACGCCGATTTTCGCGATGTAGCGGTTTGCGCCGGTCCGCTCATCGGTGATGGAGAGCGAGGACAGCAGGCGGCCGATGTCACGGTCGGAAAGTTTCTCCAGGCGTTTCGCCGCCTTTTCACCGGCCAGCCGCCGCACGAGACGAAAGAAGGCCTGCCGCTGCGCCTTCAGAATGGCCCGCATCTTGGCCTGTTGCGCATCCTGCGCGGTTTCATCCACCGGCACGGCCGGCACCACGAACACCTTGTGCTCCTTCGCCGCCAGAGGTGGAGTGAACCCCGGCGCCAACACGGCCAGCAGGGCCAGCAGCCCCACGGCCAGCACGAGCGGACCGGCGCCATGCCGTCCAAGGTGGATGGACCCCATGAAAAACCGCAAGAAACCCTTCAACTTCCAAGCCCCCGTGTTGCCTGCCGCGCGGCGGAGCCGACAATCCTGCCGGGCGGCTCCTGTGCGCAATGGTTCACTTTTTCTTGCATGTGCGCGGCGGCTGTTTCAATACAAACTTGTTGTCGGGGCAACAACATCGCCCATCGTGAAAGGGTAAAGGGCACGACGCACGCGGGCACGGCCCGACGCGCGGCATGAGCATCGGAGCCGGTACGGCATGGACGAGAAAAGGGACAAGGGGCTGACCTACGCGGACGCGGGCGTGGACATTGACGCAGGCAACGCCTTCGTCGAAGCCATCAAGCCGTTGGTGGCGGCCACGGCGCGCCCAGGGGCGGAGGGCGAGATAGGCGGTTTCGGCGGCATTTTCCGGATCCGGGATGCCGGGTACGAAAACCCGCTGCTGGTGGCGGCCACCGATGGCGTGGGCACCAAGGTGATGCTGGCCATTGCCAGCGGGCGGCATGAGACCATCGGCATCGACCTCGTCGCCATGTGTGTGAACGATCTCGTGGTGCAGGGCGCGGAGCCGCTGTTTTTCCTTGACTATTTCGCCACCGGCAAGCTGGCGGTGAATGATGCCGTGCAGGTGGTGAAGGGCGT
>JALVSR010000085.1 GCA_027024225.1 Hyphomicrobiales bacterium
GCCCACAACAGAGATGGTTTGAAAACACTTGCGATATCCTGCTCACCCTTGAGGCTGGGTATAACGAAGCGTGTCCGATGAAACGTCGCGATATAACAAAACGCGGTGGTATGTTGGACACCTGACCATTGTGCCTTTGGCCATCCAACGACTGTATATTGCGATGGCGGCCGCGCAGTCCGGGTGGACTGGTAGCCAAGGCGCAAAAGCCGGGATGAACATTTCCTGGGATTTCACCTTCATTACATCCGAAGTTACGCTCTACAGTGTCCCGCGAAGATGTGGGGCACGATCAGCTCGAGGGAGAGGGAGATGGTGGAGATATGGGGTTTTCCATCCGACAACACCCAACCCGACTGCCGAAAACGCCAGCTTTTACCGCCCAATCCCGAATACGATGCCCTGCGCCTCGACCAAGGTATCGCCAAGGGCATGAGCGGCGGCCCGGTGCTCGACGACCGCGGACACCTGCTTGGCCTGCTCTATGGCCGCAGCGGCGAGGCCGACTGCCACTACGTCATCCCGCTCACCGCCATTGCCGACTGGCTGGACGAGCACCTACCCGCATCACGCGCCCAAGCCCTGCCCAACTGGCTGGATGGCTACCTCGCCAACCTCAAACGTCGCCTGCGCGATATGCCTACCGACGTCATGCTGCGCAGCCTGGGCAGCGGACAGGGGCCACAGCGGCTGGAGACGCGCAAGCTGTATGTGCCGCTGCATGTGCCGCCCGAACACCCAGGTGGGGCAGCGCAAGACCCCGCATCGACCGAGGAACGCAAGCCCGTGCCCCTGCTCACCGCGCTGGCTGAAGCAAGGCGACTGGTGGTGCAAGGCCCGCCGGGCTGCGGCAAGAGCACCTTTCTGCGCTACCTGGCGCTGCGGCTGGCGGGCCGGCTGCTCGGTGAGCCACGCCAACCGGCAAACGAAGAGGAGCCGCTGCCCGAGGCACTGGATGGCGTATTGCCGCTCTTTATCGAGCTGAAGCCGTTCTACGAGCGGCATCTACAGCCAAACCTGCGCAGTGGCGAGCACCCGCCCGCGCCGGATGAAATCGACTCAGCCCTGTCCGACTATCTGCGCGCCACTTACCGGGAACTGCGCGAGCCAGAACACCGCAAAGCCCTGCTCACTTTCGACCCCTCCCAGCTCGCTTCCACTCCCACCCTCCCCACGCCCCTGTGGCTGCTGGACGGACTGGACGAGATCAATCTGGACGAGGCAGCGCGGCACCGCTTTATCGACGGGCTGGCGGAATGGAGCCGCGACCTTCCGGCCGCGCAGGGCGTCTGCCTCTCCACCCGCCCTTATGCCTACGCCGGCGCATCCATCCCCGGCATCGACAGCCGCCATGTGGAGCCGCTACAGCCGGAACAGATCGATGCCTTTATTGGCCGCTTCTTCACCAGCCACGGCCGCCTTTTCCGGCCTGACGCTGACGATGCTGCGCTGGCCCAACGCGCCAAGAAACTGCAAGCGCTGTTGCAAGTGCCGGAACGCGCCCCGCTGCGCCGGCTGGTTCGCAATCCTCTGCTGTTGACCCTCACCGCCGCCCTCTACTGCAAGGGCGGCGAGGCCGCGCTGCCCCGTGACCGCGCCGCGTTGTACGGAAAGACACTGGATGTCCTATTGCAACGCTGGGAGGAGAAGCTTGGCCACCGGCCCGGGCAACGCGAATACAACATGCCCGAGATCGTGGTGAGCCACGCGGCCATGCACGCCGCGCTGGACCGGCTCGGTTTCGATGCCCACCTCGGCCTCACCGAGGCGGATGCCCAACAACGGGAAACTGGCGATATCACCGAGGAGCAGATCCGTGCGGCCTTCGAGCCGCATTTGCAGGCGGAGTACCACACCGGCCACGTCATCGACTACCTGCAAAACCGCACCGGCCTGTTGCTGGGCTGCGATGGCGGCCGTTTCCGCTTCATTCACCGCAGCCTGCGCGAATTTCTGGCTGCCCGTTTCCTAGCGCACAGCGATTCATTGGGCGACCTGGAACACTTGCGCGCCGCCTGCCGACACGATCCCGGCTGGTGGCGCGAGGTGCTGGCGCTGATGACGCGCATCAGCGACAGTCAACGTGATCCGGACCATACCGACACTCTGCTTCACCACCTGCTGCGCCATAGCCCGACCGAAATTGTGGCGATGCGAAACCTGCCCAAGAGAGACTGGCTACTGGCTGAGGTCGTCGCCCAGGCCGAAGCGGAACGCGACATTCCTGACGACACAGTAAGCCGGGACCGCCTTGCCCTGCGCCAACGCTGCGTCGATTGGCTGGTCCACCTGATCGAGGACAACGCCCTGGCCGACAGCCCCATCCAGCGCGAACAGGCCGCCCTCACCCTCGACCGCTTCGGTGACCCGCGCCGGGGCGTCGGCGCCCATCCCGACCACCCCGACCTGCCCGATATCGACTGGGTGGAGATTCCGCCTGGCAAGATCACCCTGGAAGGAAATGGCGGCGAGTTCACTATCGAACAGCCCTTTCTCATCGCCCGCTATCCCGTCACCAATGCCCAGTTCCAGCTTTTTATCGCCGACCCGGAAGGGCACAGCAATCTTCGCTGGTGGCAAGGGTTTGAATCAAAGCACGTCAAACCCGAGACTGCCTACTGGCCGGAAGGTAACCACCCCAGAACCGGTGTCTCCTGGTTCGAGGCCATGGCCTTCTGCCGTTGGCTCACCGTGCGTCTGCAAGAACACGGGCTGATCGAAGCGGGTTGGACTATCCGCCTGCCCACCGAATGGGAATGGCAACAGGCCGCCACAGGCGGCCACCCCAGCAATACCTATCCATGGGGGACCGATTTCGATGAGACATGCGCCAATACAGATGAAGGCGGACCGGGACGCACCACTGCCGTGGGGCTGTACCGCAGCGGCCAATCTCCGCAAGGGGTATTCGACCTGGCCGGCAATGTCTGGGAGTGGTGCCTCAACCCCCATGACAATCCCGCTGAGCTGCAACTCGACAATCCGCTCGAGTTCCACGTGCTGCGGGGTAGCGCTTGGCTCATTCCGGCCTCCAACGCGCGTGCCGCGTACCGGTACGGCTATCGCCCTGACTCCCGCCTCAACGGAATCGGCTTGCGGGTGTTGTGTTCGCCCCCATCTTCGTCCACTGATCACTGATTGCGCCGCGCAGCACAGTTGATGCGGAAAATAATTAGGCCTTAATGGGTTTTCAAGCCGTCGAAAGACGCTTGACACGCAAATCTTTCCGATGCTGTTCAGCCTGCCACAGATCATACTGGGTTTGCTGGTTCAGCCAGCTTTCGGAGGAAGTGGGTGCAACCCGTCCTCCGCGCCCATCAAGCGACCTGAAGCAGTGAGAAATCATCATCATTCGCAGCTAAACCCGGATACAGGCGCTGTGATTCATTTGTGATATGAAACTGGATGAACTCATCCCACAGGTCACTCAGTTGAATGCTTCGCAGCCCCAGCATGGCATGTGCCCCCGCACAGACCCAGCGCATTCCGGAGCGCTCCATACGATCTTTGACTACGGTGCGGCAGGCCCCTTCGATGATGCCGGAGGCTATCGGATAGCCTGCCGCCAAATACTCATGGTAGGCCATGCGATCGGCATTATTGCGTAGATAGCCGCATATCTTTTCCAACTCATCCATACGCTTTCCGGACAAGTTTCGTCGCTTGCCCATTCGGGATAGAGAGAGAATGACCTGTTTCACCTCGCCGCGGAGGATTCGCATGATGTATTTCCTCGCGAGCTTTAAGGCTTCATCACTGCCGGTGGGATGGAAAAAATGGACCGCTTTCCAGATAGGGTGCAACCACCACAACCATGAAACGCTCAACCGTGTGGCGCAGGTTGCAGACCTGGAAACGGTGATACCCGACAAAGCGGAGATGAGCCGACGCATCGAGGCGGTGAAAACCGCCTCGGAGGACCGACCGATCCTGGTGGTGGCCGCAGATGGCGCACATGCTCCGACCCGCCCCAAAGCCAGACGGGACGCCAAGCGTGGGCCTGGCCGATGGCGGGAAGTCAAGGGTTTCCGGCTCTATCTGGTTGGGGACGATGCACGCATCGTGCAGCTGGCCAGCTGGCATCAGATCCAGGATGCGGAATGCTTTACCGAGGATCTGAAACGGATTGCTCAGCGCCTGCCTACGGAGCAAGTTCGCATCGCGCTGTTGGGCGATGGAGCATCCTGGCTATGGAACGCCATGACCCAGTGCTTTCCTGAAGGTCGCCCGGTATTGGACTACTACCACTGTGCCGAACATCTCTATGCGGTAGCGAAAGCCCAGTACGGCGAAACGCTACAAGCCCAGCAATGGGTGGAAGCGACGCTGGCGCGCTTGTCCGCAGACAAGACGGCTACAGTGATTGGGGGACTGCGTCGCATGCTGCCCAGCTCCGACACGG
>JALVSR010000086.1 GCA_027024225.1 Hyphomicrobiales bacterium
TGAAAGCGAACCAGAACGTGCTGGAGCTGCAGCGGCAGTTGGCGCAGATAGAGCACGACATCCAGATGGCGCGGCGCTATTACAACGGCGCGGTGCGCGAAAACAACGTACTGGTGGAATCCTTTCCCTCCAACCTGGTGGCCAAATACTTCAGCTTCGACAAGGCTGAATATTTCGAGCTGGAAAACGCGGCCGACAGGCAGGTGCCACAAGTGCAGTTGTAGGGCCATGCGCTTTCTTGCCGTCATCCTGGCGGAATTTCTGCTCTTGCTCGGCGCCTTTCCGGCGTGGGCGGCGGAGGAGATCCTCGAATTCGATGCAGCGGTGGAAGTGCGCAAGGATGCCGCGCTCATCGTGACCGAACGCATTGTCGTGCGGGGGGAAGGCGTGCGCATCAGGCGCGGCATCTATCGCGACTTTCCGCTGTATTTCCGCCATGCCGACGGCAGCAGGGGCAGGGTCGGTTTCGAGGTGCTTTCCGTAAGGCGCGATGGCCAACCGGAAGGCTGGCACACGAAAAGCATCGGGAAATACATCCGCATATACATTGGCAAGAGGGATGTGTTCCTGCGCCCCGGCGTTTACACCTATACGCTCAAATACCGCACCACGCGTCAGATCCGGTACTTCCCGGATCATGACGAGCTCTACTGGAACGTCACGGGCAATTTCTGGGAGTTTCCCATCCGCCGCGCGGCGGTCGCGGTGCGACTGCCGGGGAAGATCATGCCGGACCGGGTGGCGCTGTTCACCGGACCGCTGGGGTCGAAAGAAAGCCACGCGCGCATCGTGAAAAAGGAACCGGGGCTGCTGGTGGCCGAAACCACCCGGCCACTGGCGCCACGGGAGGGATTCACCATCGTGCTGGCGCTGCCAAAGGGGCTGGTGCGGGAGCCTTCGGCGGCAGAAAAACAGCTGCGCAAGCTGTGGGAGACCATGGCCGCTCCCCTCTGGCTGGCCCTGGGCTGGGTGGCGGTGCTGGCCTATTTCCTGTTCGCCTGGTGGAAGGTGGGGCGCGACCCATCACCGGGCGCCATCTACCCGCGCTGGGAACCGCCGAGGGGGTTGGGTCCGGCCGTGACCGGCTGGCTCGATGGCGAGGCCCGCCTGCTCGGCGCGGATGTGCAACGTGCCTTCATCGCCGCACTGGTATCGCTGGGGGTGAAGGGACGGCTGCGCATCGAGCGGCGCGATGGCAAGACCCACATCCGCAAGCTCGATGCCTCACTCGAAGGCCTGACGCCGGCGGAACAGGTGGTGCTGCAAAACCTGCCCGGCGGCAAATTCGAATTGTCGGATATCGACGGCGCACGACTGCGCGAGATTCTGGATGACTTGCAAAAGGCGCTGGAAGCGGAGGTGGAAGAAAACTTCATCGTGCGCAACCGCCGCTGGTTCCTGGTTGGCCTCGTGCTGGTGGCACTGGTGGCGGTCGGGCTTGTGGCGCTGGCCTTTTTCGGCAATTCGCTGGCGATCGGCATCATCACCGCGAGCATGTTCCTGCTCGTGCCGTCCTTCATTCTGTTCGTCATTCTGAGCAACTTCCTGCGCGCGCAAAGCTGGAAGCAGCGGCTGGAGCTGGCGCTTCCCCTCTTCCTCGTCCTGGGCATGGTGGTGCTGTTCGCCAAGGCCGCGATTTCCATCGACCAGGGCGAGATGTCGCCGGAAGGTCTTACCGGCGGGTGGCGCAAGGCGGGGCTGCTGCTGGCTCTGGCCCTGCCCGCCACCCTTCTGGCCTTCTGGCACCTGCTGCCGCGTCCCACCATGGCCGGGCGCAGGGCGATGGACGAGATCGAGGGGCTTCGCATGTTCATCGAAACAGCGGAACAAGGCTTGCTCAACGGCCGTGGCGGGCCGAAGATGTCGGTTTCCATGTTCGAAAAGCTCCTGCCCTACGCCATTGCGCTGGGGTTGGAAAAACCCTGGACCCGGGCCTTCAAGACCTGGTTGGCCAGCGCCACGGCAGAAGGGGCGAACGGCGGCCTTCACTGGTACCGGAGTGACATGGACGGCGATCTCGTCGAAACGCTCGGCGAAGAGCTTGTCTCCGGCATCAGCGCGGACATGGCCGCGGCCATACCGAGCGTTTCCGACAGCGGCTTTTCTTCCAGCGGTGGCTTTTCCGGCGGCGGTGGCGGTGGTGGCGGCGGTGGCGGCTGGTGATGGCATGAAGGCCGGCGGCGACGCCCTTGCGTCACGCGGACGCGGTTGTATGCTCTGCAAGCTGGTCAAAACCGTCCGCTGGCCCGCCTGTCCTCCAGGCACTTCCCTTCCCATTTCGGTGGAATCGTCATGCGCAAGCCCGGCCTGTCCGACTACCTCCTGCTGACGTTGCTCGCCTTCATCTGGGGCAGCTCGTTCACGCTCATCAAGGTAGTGGTGCCGCATCTGCCCCCGCTGTCGCTGACCCTGTGGCGGGTGAGCATGGCGGCGCTGGTGTTGTGGCCGGTGGCCTGGCTGCTGGGGGAACGGCCGTGGATCGGCTGGCGCGGCATGGGCTGGGTGGCGCTGGCGGCGCTGACGGGAACGGTGCTGCCCTTTTCGCTCATCTCGTGGGGCGAGGAGCACATCGATTCGGGCCTGGCGGCCATCTTCATTTCGCTCACGCCCATCATGGTGCTGCTGCTGGCGCACTTCGTCACCGGCGAGGAGAGACTCACCCCGCGGCGGATGCTGGGCGTGGCGCTGGGGCTGGCGGGCGTGCTGGTGCTGATGGGCGCGGAGAGCCTGCTGCACTTGGGCGAAAACGTGTTGCGGCAGCTGGCGGTGGCGGGAGCGGCCTTTTGCTACGCCGTGAACACGCTGGTGATGCGGCACTTGCAGCTGCGTTACGCCATATCCGGAACGGTGCGCACCGGGCCGGTGTCCCTGGCCGCGCTCATCATGCTCACCTCCGCCCTCATGCTGGCGCCCCTTGCGCTGTGGCGCGATGGTTTGCTTCTCCCGCCACCGGTGGCGGCAGGCTGGGCCATGTTGCTGGGCGTGGTGCATACCGGCATCGCGGCCCTGTTGATGTTCGCCATCCTGCGGCGGGCGGGCGCGGTATTCTTCGCCTCCATCAATTTTCTCATACCGGTGTTCGGCTACATGCTGGGGGTGCTGGCGCTGGGCGAGCCGCTTTCCCTGCGGGCGCTTCTGGCGCTGGGGCTGGTTCTGGCGGGCATCGCCCTGGCCTCCGGCGACAAGAGAAAAGAAGGGAGGGAAAAGGCATGAACCGCCCTGCCCCGCCACCAGAGCCCGAAAGGGAGACCGACGACACCACCGCGCCCGGTTTATTGTGCGCCGCGCTTTCGGCCCATCAAGTGCTCAACATTACAGGCCCTTGGCGCCTCAGACCAAAATGCATAAAGGACCACCCACCGCCCCGCGCCCTCACCCAACCCCCCAAATCATGAGAAACAAGGGGGGCGCGGGGGAGTTTCACCGGTCAGACATTGCGCAATCTGGTATCAGATCTTTGGCATGTCAGGCATTCGGCGCGGCCGGTCTTCGGCGCATCGAGCCTTCGGTGCGTGAGGCCTTCGGTGCATGGGGGCTCAATGCGTCAGGCTCCCCCGGTCCGGCTTCTTCTCCTTGCGGCCATATTCCGGATGATCGCGCGAATATTCATAGCGCACACCGGTGAACAGCAGAATTTCCGCCTTGCCATCGGGTGGCGGCGTGATCACCCTGCGCTCGCGCGGCACGTATCGCACTATCTTGCCCATCGCCCGTTTTCGCCCCCCGTTTGCGGGCCTGCATCCTGGTCGAAGGTGGGCCGGCCCTTGCCATCGCTTCAGGCACATTGAACAGGCAACATGGTTAATGCGGGATTAATGACCTGGCGAAACAACAAGCCACGGTTGCGCAACCGGGACCCGTCGATCAGGGAGGCGGGGCCAGGGCCGGGTCTGAACCCGGGCCTATTCCCTCTCTCCCTCTTCCCGCCGGATGGGAGACTCCTCGGCGGTCTCGCGGGGAGCCGTCTCGCCAGCCTTTTCCCTTGCCTTCCTTTCTCCCGTCTCCCCTTCCCTCGCCTTCTCCTTCTCTTCCAGGAGCATCGGAAGCAGGGGGTGTTCGTCCACGGCGCCCTGTCCGGGCAGCACCAGACCGGCGGAAATCACCAGCTTGGCGGCGTCTTCCACCGATACATCCAGGATGCGCACCTGGTCCTTGTGGACAAAAAACAGGAAGCCGGAGGTGGGATTGGGCGTGGTGGGCATGAAGCAGGCGTACATGGGCGAACCGGGAGGCAGGCCGATTTCGCCGGAATCCAGCTCGCGCGCGATGAAGGCGATGACGTGCACGCCCGGACGCGGATATTCGATGAGCGCCACCGACTTGAAGTTGCGCGTGCCCTGGGAAAGCGCGGTGTGGAAAATCTGCTTGGTGCCGCGATAGACGGAGCGCAACACCGGCATGCGGTCCAGGATGCGCTCCCACCAGTTCACCACGGAGCGCCCCACCAGGTTGGCCGTGAAGGCGCCGATCATGGTGATGACGGCCACCGTGAACACCAGCCCCACGCCGGGCACGGTGAAGGGAAGATAATTGTCCGGATTGTAAATGTCCGGGATGAGCGGCTTGACCCAGCGGTCAAACAGGGAAATGAACCACCACGCCAGCCAGATGGTAATGGCCAGCGGCGCCACCACCACCAGTCCGGCCAGGAAATATCCTCTCAAGCTGCGCATCATTCCTCCATCTGCCTGCGAGGACATTTCATATCAGGAACAAGGAACAAAAGCCATCGCGCCAGTGGCGTGAAAGCATGGCGGCCAGCCATCAGCCAGAAAGAATGAAGGACCGGATGCCCCCGTCATCCGGTCCTTCATCTGCTCGCTTCGCAGGCTTGTTTCGGCAACTCGCCGGATCACCATTCAGCTGCCGGCGTGCACCACCAGGCAGGAAATGCGGCCGCGCTTGAGATTGCGGCAGTGGCGTTTCGCCGTCTTGCGATCGGCGAACCCCACCAGGCGAATACGGTAGAAGACACCCTTGCCCGGCACCTCGGCGCGGATGATGGCCAGCTTGCCCGCCCGGGTGCGGCGGCGCACCTTGCCCTTCAGCCTTTTCCAGTGGGCGCGGGCGGCTTCCTCGGAACGCTGGGCGGCCAGCTGAATGGCCCAGCCGGAATACCGGGGTTGCGCCTTGCGCGCCTTGTCCGGCGCGGCGGCATCGGCGGCGGCTGGCGCGATGGAGGCCGTGTGGATGGCGGCGCGCGCCTTTTTCGCCGAGGCCGGGGCGCTGATCGCGGAGCTCAGGCGGTCCTGGGGCCGCTGCCGGCTGGCCTGCGCGGGGGCCACGGGCCGCGTGCTGGCGACGCGCCAGGCGCGAGAGACTTCCTCCGGCGCGGGTTTCGTCCCTGCCCGCGCCATCGTCCGGGCGCCGGCCGCCGGCGGCGCCACGGGCGCGGCCTGAGGCTCCTTGCGCAGGTTGAGGATCGGGGCTCCGGCGATCATCACCGAGGCGGTGCGCGGCGCGCTCATGAGCCCCGCACCCTTGGCGGGAGCGTCGATGCGCGCCACGATGCGCTTCTTCGACGGCCTTGCCAGGTCGGCGAACAGGCGTGTCCCGGGCAATTCGCCGCTGAGGATGGCGGCCAGGCGCTTGCGCGCTGGCTGGAAGTCGGGCCTTTCCTTCAGCGCGGCATACAGGGCTTCCTTGGTTTGCGTCAACGAGTTCAGGGCGGAGAACAGCAGCGCTCGCGCATAATGCACCCGGTGCTTTTCCGGATGGTCATTGGCCAGCGCCTGGTCGTAGTCGGCCAGCGCCAGATAATACAGGCCGCGCTCGTGCAGGATGTTGCCGCGGGCGAAATAGGCCTGGGCAAAGCCCGGATCCAGGTAAAGCGCGGCGGTGAGGTCCTCGATGGCGCGGCCGGCGTCGCCCAGGGCGCGGAAGGCCAGCGCCCGGTTGTAGAGCGCCTTCACCCGGGAGCGGCTGGACAACGCCTTGATGCGCAGCGCGGCATCGTAGTCGGTGATGGCGGCGGCGTGCTGGCCCAGCCTCTGGTGCGCCAGCCCCCGGTTCAACAGCGCCCGGGCCAGAAGCTCGGGCGCCAGCTTGCGTGTGTTGACGAGCTGCGAATACAGCTCCACCGCCTGCCCGGGCTTGCCGTTTTCCAGCGCGGCAAGCGCTTGCACCAGCATGGCGGCATCGACGTTCTTCGTTGCTTCCGTTGCGCCTGCCAGTGAGGGCGCAGCCGCACTTGCGGCGAGCAACACAACACACACAGACGCACCAAACCTACGATCAAGCTTCATAATGCCCATATTCATGAAGCATCAGGGTTAAATGCCGCCTAAGGAGAAATGAACGCCAGGGCAAACGGTTGTCTCATTCCGACACGGCCCTCGCCCGTCCGTGGACATGGATGCAGTTGCAACATCGCGGCATCGATGCCAGAACCTTGTGGGAAGCATCTCACCGTGAACCGGCAAGAACGCTAGGCACATGACACGCAAGCTGGACATTCTGCTCGTGCAGGGCGACCCGTGGGTGGGGGATCTCGCCGGCAATGCCGCAAAGGCGCGCGCCGCGCTGGAAAAGGGCGAAAACGACGGCGCCGACCTGGTGGTGCTGCCGGAACTGTTCATCTCGGGCTATCCGCCGGAAGACCTGGTGCTGCGCGAGGCCTTCGTGCGCGCCTGCATGGAGGAGGTGCGCGAGCTGGCCCGCCAGACGAAGGGCAAGAACGCCGCCCTGCTCATCGGTACGCCGTGGCTGGAAGACGGTAACGCGCACAATTCCGTGGCGCTTCTTGAAAACGGCGAGATCGCCGCCATCCGCCACAAGCACGAGCTGCCCAATTACGGCGTGTTCGACGAAAAGCGCGTGTTCGCGCCCGCACCATTGCCCGAACCGGTGGAGTTTCGCGGGTTCCGCCTTGGCGTGCCCATCTGCGAGGACATCTGGACGCCGCACGTGGCCGCGCACCTGAAGGAGCGCGGGGTGGAGGCGCTGATCGTCGTGAACGGCTCGCCGTTCGAGATCGGCAAGCAGGGGGCGCGCAAGAAGCTGGTGCGCGAGCGCATCCTGGAGACGGGCCTGCCGATCGCCTACCTCAACCTCGTCGGCGGGCAGGACGAGCTGGTGTTCGACGGCGGCTCGTTCGCGCTGAACCCCACCGATGACGGCGATGTGCCGGAAGCGGGCGAGGATGTCGCCTTCCGCCTGCCGCGGTTCGAAACGGCCACCGAGCTGGCGGTGCTGGAAGAGGTGCCGAAGGGCTTGCGCTTCGCGCGCGGGCACATGGCGGAGCGGCCCGGCGAGCTGGAAGCCATCTGGCGGGCGTGCGTGCTGGCGGTGCGCGATTACGTGGACAAGAACCGCTTTCCCGGCGTGGTCATTGGCCTGTCGGGCGGTATCGATTCGGCGCTCACCGCGGCCATCGCCACCGATGCGCTGGGGCCGGAGCGGGTGCATTGCGTCATGCTGCCCTTCCGCTACACCTCGCCGGAGAGCATCGAGGACGCGGCCGAGGTGGCCAGGCGGCTGGGAGTGCACTACGACGTCATTCCCATCAACAAGCCGGTGGAAGCCTTTTTCGATACCCTGTCGGAAAAGTTCGCCAACCTGCCGCCGGGCACGGCGGAGGAGAACATCCAGGCGCGCTCGCGCGGCAATATCCTCATGGCCATTTCCAACAAGTTCAACCTCATGCTGCTTTCCACCGGCAACAAGTCGGAAATGGCGGTGGGCTACGCCACGCTGTATGGCGACATGAGCGGTGGCTACAATCCGCTGAAGGACATCTACAAGACCACCGTCTATCGCCTGGCGGAGATGCGCAACGAGACGCGGCCCGCCGGCTGCCTGGGGCCGGAGGGGGCGGTGATCCCAAGGCGCATTCTCACCAAGCCGCCCTCGGCCGAGCTGAAGCCCGACCAGAGGGACGAGGACACCCTGCCGCCCTACGAGATACTGGACGCCATCCTGCACAATCTCATCGAGCAGCGGCGCTCGGTGGAGGAAACGGCGGAGAAACTGGACCTGGACAGGGCACTGGTGGCGCGGGTGCAGAACATGCTGTTCGTGGCCGAATACAAGCGCCGGCAGGCGCCGCCGGGGGTGAAGATCACCTCCACCAGCTTCGGGCGCGACTGGCGCTATCCCATCACCAACGCCTACCGGGAGAAATGAGGCGCCATGAGCGTGACCGTTCGTTTCGCCCCTTCGCCGACGGGATATTTGCACATCGGCAACGTGCGCACCGCCGTGCTGAACTGGCTGTTCGCGCGCAAGCACGCCGGGCGTTTCATCCTGCGGCTGGATGACACCGACACCGAGCGCAGCCGCGAGGAATACGCGCAGGCCATCATCGAAGACCTCGAATGGCTGGGATTGCGGCCCGATGCCGTCTTCCGCCAGAGCGAGCGGCTGGAGCTGTATGAGCAGGCGGCGGAACAGCTCAAACAGGCAGGGCTTTTGTATCCCTGCTACGAGACGGAGCAGGAACTCGCCCTGAAACGCAAGGCGCAGCTGATGGCGGGCCGCCCGCCGGTATATGACCGCTCGGCACTGAAGCTGACGGACGAGGCGAAAAAGGCGCTGGAGGAGGCCGGGCGCAGGCCGCACTGGCGCTTCAGGCTGCCGGAAGGGAGTATAACGTGGGAAGACGCCGTGCGCGGGCGGGTGGAGATCGACCTTTCCACGCTTTCCGATCCGGTGCTCATTCGCGAGGACGGCAGCTTCCTCTACACCCTGCCCTCGGTGGTGGACGACATGGACATGCGCATCACCCACGTGGTGCGCGGCGATGACCACGTGGTGAACACCGCGGTGCAGATTGCGCTCACCCGCGCGCTGGGTGGCGAGCCGCCCATGTTCGCCCACCACGCCCTGCTGCGGGCGAAGGACGGCGGGCCGCTGTCGAAGCGGCTGGGCAGCCTTGGCGTGCGCGACTTCCGCGAGCAGGGGCTGGAGCCGGAGGCCATCGTTTCCTATTGCGCCACGGTGGGCACGTCCGGGCCGGTGAGGGCCTTCATCGACATAGACGCGCTGGCGGCGGAATTCGCGCTGGAGAAGCTCTCGCGCGCCCCGGCGCGGTTCGATGAGGAGGAGCTCCTGGCGCTGAATGCGGATGTATTGCACGCCCTGCCCTGCGAGAAAGCCTTGCCGCGGCTGAAAAATCTGGGCATTGGGCTGAACTGCGCGGAATGGGAGGTGGTGCGAGCCAACCTCTCGCTTTTGCATGAGGCGGCGGAATGGGAAGCGGTATTGCACGGCGATATTTCGCCGCCGGAGCTGGAGGAGGAAGACCGCGTTTATCTGAAGCAGGCGGCGGACCTGTTGCCGGAAGAGCCGTGGGACGAGGCCACGTGGAAGGCGTGGACGGAAGCGCTGAAGCGCGAGACGGGGCGCAAGGGCAAGGCGCTGTTCATGCCGCTCAGGCTGGCGCTGACCGGCAAGACGCACGGGCCCGAGATGTCGAGGCTGCTGCCGCTGATCGGCCCCGGGCGCACCCGCTCCCGCCTGCTCTCGGCTGCCGGACAAGCGCATGGAGCCTCTTGAACAAAGTCATGGGGCGGCCCGCTGCAAAGCGCGCTCGCGGCGCCAGCTGTCGGCGGCGTAAATGAATAGCGCCGTCCAGATCAGCGCAAAGGCGATGAGGCGGCGGACATCGAACGGCTCGCCGAAGACGAACACGGCGGTGAGAAAATGCATCGTCGGCGTGATGTATTGCATCAGTCCCAGCGTCGAGAGGCGAATGCGCCGCGCTCCGGCGGCGAACAGCACAAGCGCCGCGGTGGTCAGCGGCCCCGACGCGATGAGCAGGAAAGTGAGCCAGCCGGACGCGCCGAAAGAAAGCGCAGGGCCACTCCGCGCCAGCAGCCATAGCGCCAACATTACCGGCGGCAGCAACAGCAGCGTTTCCACGAACAGCCCCTGCAAGGCGTCCGCGCGCATGGTCTTGCGCAAGTATCCGTAGGCGGCGAAGGAAAAGGCCAGCACCAGCGCCAGCCACGGAAACTCGCCCGCCGCCAGCGTCAGCCACAGCACTGCCGCCGTGGCCAGCGCGATGGCCAGCGTCTGCGGCCGCGAGAAACGCTCGCCCAGCAGCACGAAGCCCAGCAGAACGTTCACCAGCGGGTTGATGTAATACCCAAGCGCCGATTGCAGTGTGTAGCCGTTGACAACGCCCCAGACGAAGAAGCCCCAGTTGATCATCAGCAACAGGGCCGAGGCCAGCAGCACCCGCGCCTGCCGCCACTCGCGCAATGGCGCAAGCGCCGCCTTCAGCGCGCCGCCGCGGCCGGAAACCCACAGCAGGGCGGCCACCGCGGGCAGCGACCAGAGGGCCCGGTGCACGACGATTTCCGCCGCGCTTGCCTCTCGCAGCAGGTGGAAGAACAGCGGAAAGGCACCCCAGATGACATAGGCCATGAAGGCCAGCAACATGCCGCGGGGGTCTTCCCGCTTCTGGGCGGCGGCCATGTCTCTTCCTCCTCGTGGTATAATGGTATGTGCGGAATTGCGGGAAATTCATGTCGCTGCCGGTCCGCCCCGGTCTTGTGCTGACAAGGCCGGCGAGTTCGGATGCCACGCGCGCAGACGTGACGATGCACCCCACGGTCAGGGGGCGGGCGAGGTCATGACGGAACAGGAGAGGGGCCCCTCACTCCGCCGCCTGCGCGCCTTTTTTCGCGGTGGTGGGTTTCGTTGCGCCGTTCTTCATCAGGCGGTAGGTGATGGCGTCCAGCATGGCCTCGAAGGAGGCGTCGATGATGTTGGGCGACACGCCCACGGTGAAGAAGCGCTCGCCGCCGTTGTAGCGCCACTCGATGAGCACCCGCGTGGTGGCGTGCGTGCCGGTGTTCACGATGCGCACCTTGTAGTCCACCAGCTCCAGGTCATCCAGCTTGCGCGAATACGGCCCCAGGTCCTTGCGCAGGGCGGCGTCCAGCGCGTGCACCGGGCCGTTGCCCTCGGCCACCGACATGTAGCGTTCGCCATCGATGTTCACCTTCACGATGGCCTCGGCCATGGTCACCAGCTCGCCCAGCGCATTGTGCCGGCGCTCCACCAGCACCTTGTAGCTCTCGACATCGAAGAACTCCGGCACCGTGCCGAGCGTGCGCCGCGCCAGCAGTTCGAGGGAGGCCTCCGCCGTATCATAGGCATAGCCCGCCGCCTCGCGCTCCTTGACCTCGCGCAGCAGCTCGTTAAGCCGCGGGTCGTCCTTCTTCACCTCCAGCCCGTAGCGCTTCAGCTCCGAGAGCAGGTTGGACTTGCCCGCCTGGTCGGAAACCAGCACCCGGCGCACGTTGCCCACCGCTTCCGGCGGCACGTGCTCGTAGGTGTCGGGGCTTTTCAGGATGGCCGAGGCATGAATGCCCGCCTTGGTGGCGAACGCGGTGAGGCCCACGTAGGGCGCCTGCTCCTCCGGCGGGCGGTTCAGGATCTCGTTGAAGGCGCGGGAAACCTGTGTGAGCTTCGCCAGCGCATCCGGCTTCAGCCCCAGGTCAAAACGCTCGGCATAGGCCTTTTTCAGCGCCAGCGTGGGGATGAGGGTGACGAGGTTAGCATTGCCGCAGCGCTCGCCGATGCCGTTGAGCGTGCCCTGGATCATGCGCGCACCGCCGCGCACGGCGGCCAGCGAGTTCGCCACCGCCATGCCGGTGTCATCATGGCAGTGAATGCCAAGGTTTTCGCCGCCGAAGCGCTCGGCCACGCGGGTGGTGATTTCCTCGATTTCCTCCGGCAGCGTGCCGCCGTTGGTATCGCACAGCACGGCCCAGCGCGCGCCTGCTTCCAGCGCCGTCTCGACGCATTTCAGCGCATAGTCCGGGTTGGCCTTGTAGCCGTCGAAGAAATGCTCCACGTCCACCAGCGGCTCGAAGCCCTTTTCCTTCGCCGCCTGAACGGAATCGCGGATGGCCTGGAGGTTTTCCTCCAGCGAGCATTTCAGCGCCAGCTCAACATGATAATCCCAGCCCTTGGCGACGAAGGTGATGGCGTCTGCCTTCGCCTGCAACAGCGCCTGCAAGCCGGGGTCATTGCTGGCCGAGCGGCCGGGCCGGCGCGTCATGCCGAAAGCGGCGAAGGTGGCGTTCAGGCCCGGGTCTTCGGAGAAGAAGGCCGTGTCCGTGGGGTTCGCGCCGGGGTAGCCGCCCTCGATGTAGGCAATGCCCAGGTCATCCAGCATGCGCGCGATGGTCTTCTTCTCCTCCAGCGAGAAGTCGATGCCCGGCGTCTGCGCTCCGTCGCGCAGCGTGGTGTCATAGAGATAGAGGCGTTCCTTGCCTTGCGCGGTCATGATCGTTTTCCCGTGCGTAATGTTGATTCCCCGGCGTCCCGTTTCGTCACCCCGGCGTTCGTTCGTCATTCCGGCCCTTCACACGTCATTCCGGCCCTTCACACGTCATTCCGGCGAAAGCCGGAATCTGGTGCAGTTCACCGCGGTGCTTGCGGCACGAGACCCCGGCTTGCGCCGGGGGTGACGCGTGAGCCTCAGCCGAATACCCCGGCCCACCACATGACGCCGATGGTGATGGCCACCACCAGCACCAGCTTCGCGGCGAAGCCGTAGATGAGCCACTTCGGCAGCCCCGCCTGCGGGGTGGGACTGCCGGCGGGGCGCTCAGGCGCGGGATCCGGCATTTCCGGCGGCGTGATCTGTGACATGATGGCTCTCCTGTTTTTGTGGACTTTTCCGTCATGCCGGCGAAAGCCGGCATCTCGGGCCTTATTATCCTGCGTTGGTTGCACGAGACCCCGGCTTTCGCCGGGGTGACGAAAGTGGGCAAAGGCGGATGAAAAGACCTGTCCTTCACCGCTTCACCTCCCACGTGGTGCCTTGCGGCGAATCCTTCAACACGATGCCCTTCGCGGCCAGCTCGTCGCGGATACGGTCGGCCTCGGCCCAGTTCTTCTCCGCCCGCGCCTTGTTGCGCGCGGCAATCAGGCGCTCGATTTCCGCCTCGTCGATTTCCACTTTCGGCGCGGTTTTCTCGAACCATTCATCCGCCGTCATGGGCAGCAGGCCCATCAGGTTGGCAGACGCCTTCAGTTCCGCCACCTTGCCTTCTTTCGCCAGCCGGTGCAGCTCGGCGATGGCCTTCGGCGTGGCGAGGTCGTCGCACAGCGCCGCCAGCACCGCCTCGTCCGGCCGCTCGGCGGGCTGGGCGTCGCCCACCGCCTGGTACCACTTGTCCAGCACCTTCCTGCTCTCCTCCAGGCCCTTGCGCGTCCAGTCGATGGGCGCGCGGTAATGCGTGCGCAGCATGTTCAGCCGCAGCACCTCGCCGGGCCACTCTTCCAGCAGCTCGTGGATGGTGATGAAATTGCCCAATGATTTGGACATCTTCTCGCCTTCCACCTGCAAAAAGCCGTTGTGCATCCAGTATTTGGCCATGAACTTCGTGCCGTGCGCGCACGTTGACTGCGCGATCTCGTTCTCGTGGTGCGGGAATTGCAGGTCGATGCCGCCGCCGTGGATGTCGAAGGTTTCGCCCAGATGCTTCCAGCTCATGGCGGAGCACTCGATGTGCCAGCCCGGCCGCCCTTTGCCCCACGGGCTGTCCCACGCCGGCTCGCCTTCCTTCGAGGGCTTCCACAGCACGAAGTCCATCGGATTCTTCTTGTAGGGCGCCACCTCCACCCGCGCGCCGGCCATCATCTCGTCCAGCGTGCGCTTGGACAGGATGCCGTAGTCCGGATCGGCGGAGACGTCGTAGAGCACATGCCCCTCCGCCACGTAGGCGCAGCCGCGGTCGATGAGCTTCTCGATGAGAGCGATCATCTCCGCGATGTGCTCCGTGGCGCGCGGCTCCACGCTCGGCGGCAGCACGTTCAGCGCGCCGATGTCCTCGTGGAACTGGTGGATGGTGCGCGCGGTGATCTCGGAGATGGGCACGCCTTCCTCGGCCGCGCGGGCGTTGATCTTGTCATCCACGTCGGTGATGTTGCGCACGTATTTCACGTGCTCCGGGCCGTAGAGGTGGCGCAACAGGCGAAACAGCGTGTCGAACACGATGATGGGCCGGGCGTTGCCGATGTGCGCGTAGTCATAAACGGTGGGACCACACACGTACATGCGCACCAGCGCAGGATCCAGCGGCTCGAATCGCTCCTTCCTGCGCGTCAGCGTATTGTGCACGTGTAGCTGAAAATCTTCAGGCATGAATGCTCCTCCGGGCTTTCAGGCCCGGGGCCGCCTGATGATGTCAAAAGAGGGGGAAAAGCCATGCGAACCCGGGCCAGCCGTATGCTAGCCGGTAATGATGATGATTTCACAAATCTGCCGTTTCAGGGTCCGCATGGCCCAAGCCTATGCGCCCACCACGCGCCTTTGTCAAGATGCGGGGGCGGCAGGGATGATGAAGCCGAAACTCGCGACGAGATGTTTCAACCGGGAAACGACATGAACGTGGAATGAAAAAATATGTCATGAAAAATATAAGGAACACATGTCATGCATAAAAGTTTGCAACCAAAGCTATATATCAGAATTCATGAATAAATTAAGAAGCAAATTTTTTCAAAATGCGCAAAAACAACTTGTGATTTTATTGTGAAGTGGTAATGTTTTCCTTGGCAGTCAGGGGCGGGTGCCAGACAAGCAAGATCCGAATTGTAATCAGGAGATATCATGAGAAAACGTCGATCCCCCGCGTGGTGGGGGAGCGGGATAGTTTTGGCCGGTTTTCTGGCCATATCCGCTCCGGCGCTGCCACAATCGAACGATAACGTCATCGCGCCCGGCGATGGCGTTGTTACGGCCTTTCCGGGCACGGTTGTGAACAGGGATTTCGCCAGGGGATCCACGATTCTGGACGAGACGGTGCTCGACCTGAAGGGTGCTTCGGCGAAAGTCCTGGTGCTTGGAGCGCCGCGCTACATCTGGGACGGGCGGGCCTGGCGTGCGCCGGAGCGGCTGGCCATCCCCTTGCAGCGGACGGGGCTGGTGTTCGGCGTGGCACTGGATGATGCGAAACCTGCCAACGCCTATTTCACCGCCACTTCCACTTTCGGAATACACGCGGTCATTCCGGACAATGATGGCGATGGACATGCCGAACGCATTCGCACCGGACGCGCGGATGCCGGGTTCATGGCCGGCCAGTGGGGTGAAGGTGGTGGCCCGGGCGCGGTGTGGAAGCTGGATGGCAAGACGGGCGAGGTGAGCCTGTTTGCCGTCATACGGCTGAACGGGCGCGACAATGCCGGCGCGGCGCTGGGCAACATCGCCTTTGATGCCAGGCATCGGCAGTTTTTCGTTTCCGACCGCGATACCGGGATGATCCACCGGCTGGACATGGACGGGCGCGACCTGGGCCATTTCGACCATGGACGAACGGGCCGTGCGGCAATGGGCCTTGCCCCCGTGGCCTTCGATCCGGCGAACAAGCTGGACCTGGCCTCTGCGGATTTCGACAGCGAAGACCCGGAAACCTGGGGTTATGCCGCGTTGGAGCGGCGCGTGTGGGGGCTGGCCGTGCATGGCGGGCGGCTCTATTACGCCGTGGCGCGCTCGAAGACCAATCGGCCCGAGGTCTGGAGCGTGGGGCTGGACGAGAAGACGGGCGCCTTCCTGCGTGATGCGCGCTGGGAGCTGACGCTGCCCAGGGAAGTGTCGCGGGACGAGATTTCCGATATCGCCTTTACCAGGGAAGGGGCGATGATCCTGGCGCAGCGCGGGGCGCAGCGGGGTTCCTATGATTATTCGCGCTTCGCCCGGCCACGCAAGGCCAGGGTCTTGCGCTACTGGCTGGAGCGGCCTGATGACCCGAAAACGCCGAGCCGCTGGATCGCCCGGCCGGAAGAATACGCGGTGGGCTTTCAGCCCGATTATCACAACGGCAATGGCGGTATCGCCCTGGGCTATGGCTACACGGAAAAGGGTATCGTCAATCGCAAGGTCTGCGAAGCGTCGCTGTGGAGCACCGGCGAGGCACTGCGCCGGAACGAACTGTTCAAGAAGCAGCTCGCGGCTGGTGGCCCGCTGGATGTGAGTGGTCTGCAGGGGTCTCCGGCACGCCCGGTAAGGCCCTTCAACGCGCCACCCTGGACGAGCTATTTCAGCAGCTTCGCGGCGAAGGGCGCGGGGCCGCGTGATACCGGTCACATGGGGGATGTGGAGATTTACACCCCCGGCTGCGGTATCGGCGGGCAGGCCATCGCCGGCGCGCCGGGTGATTACGCCACGGCATGGAACTATCCGCCGGCGGACGGTTGGTATTACCCGCAGGACACAGACCCCACCTGCACCTTCGAGAATGGATGCGCGGAGCCGCCTGACCCGATATCTGATCCGACGCCCGATGACGACCCGTCGCCCGATCCATCGCCATGCATGGAGGTGAAGGCCAGGCCTTACTGCGACGCGGCCACGGGACAGGGCGGGCTTGAAGTCTCCATCGGTTCCACGCCGGCAGGGTTTTCTCCCGATGTCGTGAAGGTAACAACACCGACCATGGGCGTCTCGCTGCCCGGTGGGCCGTTGGTCAACCTCTCGCCCACGGCCACTGTTCCGGTTTCCGGTGCGGCCCCGGGCCAGCCGGTTACCTTCAACCTGTGCGCCTTTGACAAGGCGGAAGCCAAAAGCGGCAAGCCCTTCACCTGTTGCAGGGCGACAATCACCGTAACGGCGCCGGAGAAGACCTGCGAACAGGGAGGGGTGAAATGACCCATCGCATGAAAAAATTTATCGCGGTGCTGGCCGTTGCGGCCGGTTGCGCGGTTGCCGCGGGCGGCGCGCTGGCGGCCAATCTGATCCAGAACCCCGGGTTCGAGGACAATCCCCCACCCAATTTCGGCAACAATATCGGCTGGTCCATTTCACCCTGGATCGTTGGTGGTGGCAGCCAGCCAAACGTCGTCAAGGTGGATGGCCCGGGTGGATACAATTATGCTTCCAACGGCCCGGAATCCGATGCCTCGGCGCCGGGAGCGGGCGTGGAGCAGCATTACCTGGACATCGCCAACGGCTCCAATGACTTCTACCAGGTCTTCAAGATAGAGGCCTGCCCCGCGGCCCCGGACGGAGAAATGGCGGAAGTGACCTTTGGCGGTGCCTTTTCCACCCGTGGCAACAGCAGCGGCAAGGGCAGCATCACCATCCGTTCGGGCACGGGCACGGGCGGGGCGGTGCTGGCCACCTTGCCGTTCAACCTGCCGGCGGGCAACTCGAAGACCGACCCGTGGGTGGTCAAGACCGGCACGGTGAGCCTGCCGCGCGGCACGACGTTCTCCTTCGTCGTGCAAATGTCCAACCCGGTGAACTTCGACAATGCCTTCCTGTATATCGAGAAAGATCCGTGCAATCCGGACGATGGCGGCGACCAGGATGATCCGGGCGGCGGTGGTCATGACGATCCGGGTGATGGGGGCGGCTCACACGATGACCAGGCCCAATGCCTGAGGCTGGATCCGAAAGTGAAATGTTCCGCCGATGGTGTCATCAGCGTCTCCCTGAACGGCTCCGGCCCCCTGGGCTTCACGCCCGATACGCTGGAACTCACCTCGCTGACCTCCGGTGTTACCGTCACGCCGTCCGAGCTGAGCCTGCCCGGACAGACGTTCACTCTGAACGGGGCAAGCGAGGGGCAGACGGTCACGCTCCTTGCCAATGCCGTGGCCAGCGGCGCGGGCAAGGCGGAAGGAACCGACCTGTGCTGCGCCAGCAAGATCGAGGTGCAAATTCCCAAGGATATCTGCCCGCGCGATGAACCGAAGGAACCGAAGCTGACGGTGAAGAAGGAATGCGGGCCGGTGGAAAAGGGCGAGGCGTTCCCCTTTGAGGCGCAATGCACCATCACGGTAACGGGCGAGAACCTGCCGTCTGGCTCCGTGGTGGAAGTGAACGAGATGCTTTCCGGCATGGGCATGATCGGCATGATCACCTCCAGCGCCAGCTCCGAGCCGTGGTCTTGCAGCTCGTCTTCCTGGCCCGCCAGCGCGGGAACGCCGGTGAATTGCACGCTCGGCGCCGATGACCTGATGGCCGCCGGGGGTACCTCTGTCATCAACGTGACGGTGGGCTGGGCCGGGCCCCACGACGCGGAGGAAAGCCGCAATTGCGCCAGCGTCGGGGCCTTCTTCCCGGGGCGGCAATCGGCGAAATCATCCGTCCTTCCGGATTCGATCGAGGAGGAGAAGAGCTGCCATGATTTCTCCGGGAAACCGGACGACGATGAGCCGCTGGATGTGAAGATATCCAAGGCCCATGCACCGGGTGGAGCGGAAGGGCCGCGGTTCTTCATCAGCGTGGAGCAGGTCAGCGGCTCGCTGAAGGCGGGTGATGTCGTGATTGTTACCGACACGGTGCCGCCGAATGCCACCTTCACCTCGCTGAACGCTCCGTCGGGCTGGAGCTGCACGCCGGCGAGCATTCCACCCGCCATGAGCGCGGGGCAGACGTTGACATGCTCCTACACGGTGAGCAGTGACGGGCCGCTTGGCTCCGTGTCGCCGCTGGAGGTGGGGGCGCCTCCTGGCGTGGCCATGGAGAACTGCGCGACGGTGGAGGTGCGCCGGCCCGGCGAGCTGCACGGGTTGCCGGAGACGGACACGGCCAACAACACGGCTTGTGATCACCTGCAGGATGGTAGCGGTGATACCGGCGAAAATGCGCCCCGGCTCAACGTGGACAAGAAGTGCGATCCGGCCGTTCAGGGGCCAACGGGAGCCACCGCCCAGTGCACCATTACCGTGACGGGAGCCCACCTGCCGGCTGGCGCCCAGGTGGAGGTGAAGGACGCCATTCAGGTGTATGGCGGCCAGGTGACGGCCATTGCGGGAGCCAATTCCGCCGATGGCTGGACATGCGGCCAGACACCGGTGGCGGCCAACCAGGACGTGACGTGTTCCATTTCCGGTGCGGCGTTGAACGCGGCCAGCCCGTCGGTGCTGAACGTGACGGTTTCCCTGCCGGCGAATTTCGCCAGTGACCCGGCGCACAACAAGAACTGCGCCATGGGCGGAATCCAGGCACTGGGGCTGCAATCGGGCATCTCCTGCGCCACGTTCACCGAGGCTCAGGCAATCAAGCCGCCGGTGGTGAAGCCGCCCGTGGTTCATGACCCCGGGCCGAAGTGCGATGCACGCACCACGGTGCGCAAGGGACGGGCTTGCGCTTGTCGTTTCGGCGGGGCGCGCAAGGTTTCGCCTACGCGCTGCGCCTGTCCGCGCAGCACGAAGCTGAACCCGAAGCGTGGCCGCTGCGAGAAAATGGTGGTGTGCAAGAAACCCGCTTTCCCGACGCGTGCCGGCAAGTGTGCCTGTCCACGCGGCTGGCGTCCTGATGGCCGCAACGGCTGCCGCAAGATCGAGAAGCCGCGGCCAAACTGCGTGAAGCCCGCCTTCCCGGTCAACGGTGGCCGTGCCTGCGCCTGCCCGCGCGGCTGGCGGAAGATCTCGCCCACGCGTTGCCGCAAGATCGAGAAGCCGAGGCCGAACTGCGTGAAGCCCGCCTTCCCGGTCAATGGTGGCCGTGCCTGCGCCTGCCCGCGTGGCTGGCGGCAAGTGTCGGCGACGCGCTGCCGCAAGATCGAGAAGCCGAGGCCGAACTGCGTGAAGCCCGCCTTCCCGGTCAACGGTGGCCGTGCCTGCGCCTGCCCGCGCGGCTGGCGGAAGATCTCGCCCACGCGCTGCCTTCCCAGGGGCAAGCCAGACCATCCGAAGCCTGGCAGGCCGGTCAAGCCCATCAAGGGCAAGCCCGCCAAGCCCATCAAGATGGAGCGCGGCCTGCCGGGACACCCGGGCAAGCCATAGGGCTTTCACATGGACGCCCCTTCCGGGCTGACACGAAAATACCCGGCTGCTTCGGCAGCCGGGCTTTTTCTTGTCCACGATGAAAAACGATCCGGCAGGACAGGAGGCATCCCTCGCGTCTCTTGCCAACCTGCATGAGGGACCACCCACCGCCCCGCGCCCTGCCCAAGCCCTTGTTCGTGACGATTTGGGGTTCGGGTGGGGCGCGGGGCGGTTTTACCGATCAGCCTTCGCGCAAATTGGCATTATTCCGCCGCCGCGCGGGCGGCTGCGGACTTGCTCAGCTCCTCCGCCACCAGGAAGGCCAGCTCCAGGGCCTGGGCCGCGTTCAGCCGCGGGTCGCAATGGGTGTGATAGCGGTCGGACAGATCGGCCTCGCGGATGACGCGCGTGTTGCCGCCGGTGCACTCGGTCACGTCCTTGCCCGTCATCTCGATGTGGATGCCGCCCGCGTGCGTGCCCTCCGCCCGGTGCACCTGCATGAAGGCGCGCACCTCCGCCAACACCTTCTCGAAGGGACGCGTCTTGTAGCCGGAAGCGGAGCGGATGGTATTGCCGTGCATCGGATCGCACGACCACACCACATGGCGTCCCTCGCGCTGGACCGCGCGGATGAGCGGCGGCAGGCCGGCGGCCACCTTGTCCGCGCCGAAGCGGGTGATGATGGTGAGCCTGCCCGGCTCGTTTTCCGGGTTGAGGATGTCGATGAGGCGCAACAGCTCGTCCGGCGTCATGGTGGGCCCCGCCTTCAGCCCGATGGGATTGCGGATGCCACGCATGTATTCCACGTGCGCGCCCTGCACGTCGCGGGTGCGGTCGCCAATCCACAGGAAATGGCCCGAGGTGGCATACCATTCGCCGGTGGTGGAATCGATGCGGGTGAGCGCCTGTTCATAGGGCAGAAGCAGCGCCTCGTGCGAGGTGTAGAAACTGGTGGTGCGCAGCTGCGGCGTGGTGTCGCTGGTGATGCCGCAGGCGCGCATGAACTTCAGCGCCTCCGTGATGCGGTCGGCGATTTCCTGATAGCGCTCGGTGGCTGGGGAATCCTTCAGAAAGCCCAGCGTCCAGCGGTGCACATGCTCCAGGTTGGCGTAGCCGCCCGTGGCGAAGGCGCGCAGCAGGTTCAATGTCGCCGCCGACTGGCGGTAGGCCTGCAACATGCGGTGCGGGTCGGGTTGGCGCGCCTCCTCGTCGAAGGCAATGTCGTTGATGATATCGCCGCGGTAGGCGGGCAAGGTCACGCCGTCGCGCGTTTCCGTCGGCTCCGAGCGCGGCTTTGCGAACTGCCCGGCGATGCGTCCCACCTTCACCACCGGCTGGCCGCCTGCATAGGTGAGCACCACCGCCATCTGCAGGAACACGCGGAAGAAGTCGCGGATGTTGTCGGCGTTGTGCTCGGCGAAGCTCTCCGCGCAATCGCCGCCCTGCAACAGAAAGCCCTTGCCGGCTGCGACATTGGCCAGCTCACGCTTCAGCTGGCGCACCTCGCCGGCGAACACCAGCGGCGGAAAGGTGGAGAGCTTGCGCTCCACCTCGGCCAGCGCCGCCTTGTCGGGATATTCCGGGGTTTGCCTGATGGGCCTGGAGCGCCAGCTGTCGAGCGCCCATTTGTTGCCTGGTACCGTCATGACATTTCACAAAGCAGATTGTTTTCGGGCCGGTTCATGCCCCATGTGGCGCGGGCGCCAGACCATGCGCCCCATCACCTTCCAGCCTGTCGTGTCCTTTTTGGCCTTTTTGCCCATGCTTGACAAGACTTGCGCGGAAATAGCGGCCTTGCAGGTCATGCGTTTCGCGCCGGCTTCCGCCCCGCACGTTCCATCAGCGCAGGAGCCATCAGGATTGAAAATCCGGTTTCTGGTGCTTCGAGGCTTGTTAAGCGTCTCGCGCTCGGCCTAAACTGCCCTCGCACCGACGTGAATCGCGCGGCCCGGACGGGCGCGAGGCGAGCGATGGCTTCCGGCGCCGGCGCCGGCGCCGAAATCCACGCCCTGGATGGGGTCCGAGCCCGTGGGCCGTTGGGATTTTTCCGCTTGACCGGGGGTTGACAATGCGACTGGACGACGAACGCCCTTCCGAAAATATCGAGGATCGCCGCGGGGCGGGCGGCGGCATGTTCCGCCTTCCGCGTGGGCGCGGCGGTTTCGGTGGGCGGCGGGTGCGCATTCCCATGGGGCGGCGTGGCGGCCGCATGGGGCTGGGCACCATCGTGCTGCTGCTGGTGGTGGCCTACTTCATGGGCATCAATCCGCTGAGCCTGATTTTCGGCGGTGGCCTGCCACTGCCCGGAGGCGGCGGAAACGTGGCCACGCGCCAGGCGCCCGCCCCCGGCGGCACCATGCGCACCACCCGAAACGACGCGGAGAAGGTGTTCGTGGCCAAGGTGCTGGGCACGACGGAACGCACATGGGACAGGATTTTCCGTCAGCGCCTGGGCCGCACCTATGAAAGGCCCAGGCTGGTGCTGTTTTCCGGCTCGGTGCGTTCGGCTTGCGGCTTCGCCTCCGCCGCCATGGGGCCGTTCTACTGCCCGCTGGACAGGAAGGTCTATCTCGACCTCTCCTTCTTCCGCGACATGCGGCGCAAGCTGGGGGCATCGGGCGACTTCGCGCAGGCTTACGTGATCGCGCACGAGGTGGGGCACCACGTGCAGAACCTGCTGGGCATCCTGGGCAAGGCGCAGCAGGCCAAGCAGCGTGTCGGCCGGGTGGCGGCCAACCAGTTGCAGGTGAAGGTGGAGCTGCAGGCGGATTGTTTCGCCGGCGTGTGGGGGCATCACAACAAGCACCTGCTGGAGGCGGGCGACTTGCGCGAAGCGCTGGAGACGGCCGCGGCCATTGGCGATGACCGTCTGCAGAAGAAGGCGCAGGGCTATGTGGTGCCGGAGAGCTTCACCCATGGCAGCTCCGAGCAGCGCGTGCGCTGGTTCAGGCGGGGCTTCGATACGGGTGACGTGCGCCAGTGCGATACTTTCCGCGCCAAAAGGCTGTGAATGTCTGTTTGCGACCGTCTTCCACCGTTCATCCTGCATACAGGATCGATGTGCGAGCCTGAGGCGCCAAGAGCGCTCGGCACGCTTGGGCGCTCCTTGTCCGGCTCCGCAAGACACGTGAAGATGCATGAGACAAAGCACAGGGCACACGGAACCATGGCCAGCCTGATCCCATTCGACGAGTTCCGAAACATCCGCGCGGCCCTATCGTGGGCGATGCCGCTGATGGCGAGCCTGGCGATTGCCGCCATCACGCCGGCGCAGGCGCACGACCAGCGACGATATTGCCCGATGGTCCACAAGCCCGTTTGCGCCGAGGTGGCCGTGGAAACCGGCATAGGCGTCATCCGCAAGCGGCGCACCTTTTCCAACGCCTGCTTCGCCCGTATCAATGGCGCGCGCATCATTCACCGCGGCCGCTGTCGGCACACCCGGCCGCCGGTGAAGCGCCCGCCCATTGCAACGCCATCGCCCATCGCAACGCCCCCGCCGGTCGCCAAGCGTCCGCCGCGCCGCTGCAGGGTCTGGTTCGATGGCTGCAACATCTGCATCCGCAAACGGCCGGGAGGCGCGTTGGCCTGCACGAAAAGCTTTTGCCCCCGGCCGGGCAAGGCACGGTGCAGAAAATGGTTCGGCCGTCGCACCATCTACAATTTCCGCTAGGTTCGGGAAGCAATTCGGAAACGCGGAATGCCTGTGGCCTTTTGCGGTTTCTCTCAGGGCCGACACACCGGCCCCCGTGATGTGGTGCGACTTGATTCAGACCGCCACCGGGGTGATTCGGCGTGAATTTTCCCTGAAAGAATTGCGCAAGGCGCCCGCCCCTTCGCACAGCCGCGCCTTTCCGGGCATGCATCGATGCGCCATTAATTGATCGGCTTGCCGTAATACCGCCGACATACCTGCTTGAAGTGCCACGGCAGCCCCAGGTCGTTCAGCTCGAACGTCCAGTGACAGCGTTCGATGTAGGGAATCTTCTTGCCGCCGCGCACGTGATAGTTCCCCACCGGCGTGGCCACGTCGCCGGGATAGCGCACGCCGCGCGCACCGTAGATGTGCTGATCGTAAATGCTGTCGGTGGCGTCATAACGCTTCGTCTCGCGCCTGCTGCCGGCATCCGCCGGCATGGCCAACGCGCCCGCCAGCAGCATCAGCGCAAGTGCCGCGAATATCCCACGCATGGTGTCTTCCTCCGTCTGCCCTTGCTCGCAGCCTGATTTTTTCATTATGGCACAGGTTGGCAAATACCTGTTAACCAAAATGTGGCACACTGGCCGCCGGGCGCACCCTTTGCCATACTGCACGCGAAGGGGTGCGTGATTCGGCGAGATCCTGATGAAAGCGTGACAAGGCGCATGACCGACGACCTGTTCGCCAGCCTGCCGGAAGAGCCGGAAGAAGAGGAGCGGCCCACATCGCCGCCCGCGAAGCCACGCCCGGATGCCAGGCCGTGCGAGCAGAAAGGGACCACGAAGCCGGCCGCCAGGCCCGCCGCCGGGCAAGGGGGTGAGTATTCCGCCGCCGACATCGAGATACTGGAAGGCCTGGAGCCGGTGCGCCGCCGGCCGGGCATGTATATCGGCGGCACGGATGCGCGCGCGCTGCATCATCTGTTCGCCGAGGTGCTGGACAACTCCATGGACGAGGCCGTGGCCGGACATGCCAGCTTCATCGAGGTGGAGCTGGACGCGGACGGCTACATCACCGTCACCGACAACGGCCGCGGCATTCCTGTCGATCCGCATCCCAAGTATCCGGACAAGTCGGCGCTGGAGATCATCCTGACCACCCTGCACGCGGGCGGCAAGTTCGATTCGAAGGCCTACAACACCTCCGGCGGGCTACATGGCGTGGGCATATCGGTGGTCAACGCCCTTTCCTCCGACCTGGTGGTGGAGGTGGCGCGCAACCGCCGCCTGTACCGGCAGCGCTATTCTCGCGGCAAGCCGCTGGGACCGCTGGAGGAGGTGGGCGCGGCCCCCAATCGCCGCGGCACGAGGGTGCGCTTTCATCCCGACCCGGAGATCTTCGGGCCGGACGCCCGCTTCGACCCCGCCGTCATCTTCGAGAAATGCAAGTCCAAGGCCTATCTGTATAGTGGGGTGAAAATCCGCTGGAAGTGCGCCTCGGAGCTGCTGACGGACAAGAAGGATGTTCCGCCGGAGGCCACCATCCACTTTCCCAACGGCCTGCGCGACTTTCTGGAGGAAAAGCTGACGGGCAAGGAGCGCATTGCCGATGAGCTGTTCGCTGGCAAGGTGGAGCAGGATGGCGGGCACGGCACGGTGGAATGGGCCGTGGGATGGTTCGTGGGCGACGGCTTCATCCACTCCTACTGCAACACCATCCCCACGCCGGAAGGCGGCACGCACGTCACCGGCCTGCGCATGGCGCTGCTCAGGTCGCTCAAGAATTTCGCCGAGATGACCGGCAACAGGCGCGCCGGCAACATCACGGCGGACGATATTCTCTCCACCGCCGGCGTGGTGCTTTCCGTCTACATCCGCGAGCCGGAGTTCGTCGGCCAGACCAAGGACAGGCTGTCCACGCCGGAGGCCGCGCGCATCGTCGAAGGCGCTTTACGCGATCACTTCGACCACTGGCTTTCCGGCCACCCGAAGCAGGCTGAGCGGCTGCTGGACTGGGTCATCGAGCAGGCCGACCAGCGCCTGGCCCGGCGCCGCCAGAAGGAGGTGCAGCGCAAGGCCGCCACCCGCAAGCTGCGCCTGCCCGGCAAGCTGGCCGACTGCACGGCCAAGGACAGGCGCGGCACGGAGCTGTTTTTGGTGGAGGGCGACTCCGCCGGCGGCTCCGCCAAGCAGGCGCGCAACCGCGAAACGCAGGCCGTGCTGCCCTTGCGCGGCAAGATCCTGAACGTGGCCAGCGCCAGCCGCGACAAGATCATGGCCAACCAGGAAATCTCCAATATCGTGCAGGCGCTGGGCTGTGGCACGCGCTCGAAATACCGTGAGGAAGATCTGCGCTACGACAGGATCATCATCATGACCGATGCGGATGTCGATGGCGCGCACATCGCCTCGTTGCTGATAACCTTCTTCTGGCGCGAAATGCCCGAGCTGATCCGCAATGGCCACCTGTATCTGGCCGTGCCGCCACTGTATCGGCTGGTGCAGGGGGCGAAGTCGGCCTACGCGCGCGACGATGCGCATCGCGATGAGCTTCTGGAAACGGAATTTTCGGGTCGTGGCAAGGTGGAGATTTCCCGCTTCAAGGGCCTGGGCGAGATGTTGCCCCAGCAGCTGAAGGAGACGACCATGGATCCGAAAACGCGCACGCTGCTCAAGGTGGTGGTGCGCGAAGAGGAGCGCGAGGAGACAGACAGAACCATCACCCGCCTCATGGGCACCAAGCCCGAGGCCCGCTTCGCCTTCATCAGCGACCGCGCCGAGTTCGTGGACGACGAGCTGTTGGACGTCTAGGGCCTGGCCTCAAAAAATCAAGCGCCCCAATCTGACGCAAAAACGCTGAATAGGCAAAGGGTTGCCCATGACTGACGATTTTTTGCGCCAGACCCTCGGAGCAGCATTTTCGCGGTATGTCACCGGTCGGTCGCCGCGCGCGCAAATGCCATGAGAGGCAGCGGGTTTCCCGCCCTATCCGCTCAGGCGCACGTCCAGCACGGAGGTCTTGGCGCGGCGGGCCACCTCCGAGGCGGTGGAGCCGAAGAAGATGCGTTGCAGGCGCGAGCGGCCTTCGTCGGTGACAACGATGCAGAAATAGTCCGAACCGTGCCGGATGATCTCATCGGCCGGCTTGCCTACGGAGATTTTCGTCTCCTTCACCGGAATGCCGAGGTCATCCAGCAGCTTGGCGGCCTTGTCCACGGCCTTCTGCGCCTTGTTCCGTTCGGCCTCGGTGGGGGCGACGGAAAACAGGGTGATGTCCTCGCCTGCGTAACAGGCCAGCACGGCGGCGCGGCGCACGGCGTTCATGGAGCGCGCGGTGCCGTCGGTGCAGATGAAAAAGCCCTTCTTGTCCAGCGTGTCGCGCGCGATCATGACCGAGCACGGGGCCAGCGCCAGGATGCGCTCGGCCACCACGTGGTGGAACAGCACCCAGATGCCGGACTTCTTCCAGCGCACCGGCTCGCCCAGGATGATGAGGTTGTAGGGCCCCAGCTCGTACTGGTCGAGAATGCCGGAAGTGATGTCCGGCGCCACCTTGAGCTTCAGCACGAGCTCGCGCCCTTCCGGACAGGTGAAGCTGACCTTGTTGTCGCCGGCGGGATCACCCCAGGCCTCGGTGTGCACGGCCTTCATTTCGCACTTGTCCACTTCCAGGCCCAGCTCGTCCTGCAGCACCTCCAGCCCCTTGCGCAGCACGCGCAGGCCCGGCAGCTCCACGCCGGCCTCCAGCATGTTCTGGCGCGCGATCTTGATGTGAATGCTGCCCGAACGGTCGATGGGCCGCACATACAAGAGCACGATGTCGCACGTGGGGCAGTTGGCGATGCGTGCGGCCATGCGCACCACGTAGAGCGTTTCCTCGTCCTTCACCGAGACCAGCACACGGAAACGCTTGCGCCGCTCGGTGCGCAGTTTCTTCAACTGCTCCTGCAGCGCCTTTTCCGTGCGGTCCGCCAGCGGCGAACGCTTGAAGAATTCCACGACACCCATGGTTCAAAGCCCCAGCAATGGCCAGTAGAACGCGGCCGCCAGCAACAGGATGATAGTCGACATGATGACCATGCGCCAGCCCACCTTCAGGAAGTCCGTGGTCTTGAGGTAGCCCGAGGCGTAGACGATGGTGCAGGCCGGGGTGCCCACCACGGTGAGATAGGCGAAGGCCGAGGAAATGGCGGTGATGAAGCCGATCAGGATGGGGCTTTCGCCCGCGGCCTGCGCCAGGTTGAGCACGATGGGGCCCAGCACCGCCACCGCCGCGCCGTTGCTCATGGTGTTGGTCACGCCGGTGGTGAGCGCCGAAACGGCCGCCCACAGGCCCACGCCCTCGCCCATGCCCAACGGCTTGAGCATGGACAGGAAGCTGTTGGCGATCCAGGCGGCCGCGCCCGTCTCCTTCATTTGCAGGCCCAGCGAGATGGCCGCCGCGTAGAGCAGCACCACGCCCCAGTTGACGCCGGAGTTGATGTCTTCCCACTTCACCAGCCCGGCGATGAGGAAGGCGGCCGCGCCAGCCACCGCGATGGTGCCCATGCCCAGCGAGCCGGAGAGCATGATCCAGCCATACAGCACCGCAAAGAACAGCGCGATGGCCACCCAGTCGGCCGGCTTCAGCGGCCCCTGCTCCAGCACCTTCGCGCGCAGGCGCGCCACGGCGCGGTCAAGCTTGCGGTATTCGGGCCTGAAGGCGGTGAACAGGATGAGCGTGACGAAGGGCAGCTGCGCCAGAAAGACCGGATAGGCGTAGAGCATCCACTTGGCATAGTCGATGAGATACTTGTAGGTCTCCGGGTTCGTCGGGTCGTAGAAGAACTCCTTCCAGTAGCCGATCATGATGGCGTTGCGCGCGCCGCCCGAGGGCGTGCCGATGCCGGCCACGGAACAGCCGTAGGAAATGGAGAACAGCAGCACCGCGGCGAGGTTGCGCACCTTCTTGGGATCCTGCGAGGTAAGCGTAATCAGCGTGATGCCCACGGGCAGCATCATGGCCGCCACCGTGTGCTCGCCGATGAAGGAGGCCAGCAGGCCAGAGACGAAGGAAATGCCGAAGGCGATGTTGAGCGTTCGGGTGCCGGTCATGCGCACGATGCCCCAGGCGATGCGCGTGTCCAGCTTCTGTTTCACCACCGCCACGGCCAGCATGAGCGAGCCCATGATGAACAGCACCGAATCGGTCATCAGGCTTTTCGCCACCTTCGTCGATTCGATGCCCATGAGCACCACTTCCGCCACCACGATCATGAGCGCCACGGTGGGCAACGGCACCGGCTCGGTGACGAACAGGATGGTGGCGACCAGCGACATGACCAGCACGATGTGGCCCTCGCGGTTCAGCCCCTCCGGCGTAGGCAGCGAGAGCAGCACCGCGCCCAGGATGATGGCGATGAAGAACCAGCGTTTCTCGATGAAATAATGCAGGTTGATGGCCTGGCGAAACAGCAGCCAGCGCTGATAACCGCGGCGACGCAAATGGGCGATGTAATCGACTTCCGGCGCCTGCAGGCTGTCGCGCGCGAGCGAGAACCGCTCGCGACAGATTTCCGATGCGCTCGTTTCCGCCATGAACCCGCTCCCTGACCTTAATCCTATGGCGTGCGAAACTCCCCTACCCCCTCCATTCCGTCTGGAGAGACCTCTTGAAATACATTTCATCCGCTGTCGTGGGACTGGTGCCGAGGCAAACCGCCAATCCCGCCGGAAATGCCCCCATGCGTGTGGCGAATGTCTGAATGCCCGGTTCTGAATATGTTGAAATGCGCACACATGCAAGAGCACAGGTGCATCATTTCCCCACGAACCGGGCAAAAACCGCTCAAACGTGCCGACCGTGGCAAAGAACACTTTTCCGGATTGCCCGGCATGACGCGAGGCGATATCCACTTGCGCATGACGAGCGAAAGCAGAAAGCCCCGGCTGCTGCGCATCTTGCGTCTGTACTCGCGCTTCGTGCGCGATTTCTTAAGCGCGCTGTTCGACCCGAGGCTGGAGCATTACGCGGCGTCGCTGAGCTTCTCCACCCTGTTCGCGACGGTGCCGTTGCTGGCCATCATGGCTTCCGTGTTCACCGCGCTACCCGCCTTCGAACGGCTGCGCGACGTGGTGGAGCGCCTGTTGCGCTCCAACCTGCCGCTGACGGATCCGGCGTTGATCATGAACACCATCGACCGTTTCGTGGCCAACACGGACAAGCTGGGGCTTTTGGGCGTGGGCTGGATGGGGCTGGCGGCCTATTTCTTCTCGCGCACGCTGGATTACATCGTGCAGGACGTGGCGCATGCGCCAACGCGCAGCGTGGCGGGCGCCTTGTTCACCTATGCGATGCTGAGCCTGAGCGTGCCGCCGCTGGCAGCGGCGGCCTATGCGGCGCAGGGCTGGCTGAGCGGCATGGTGGGGCACCTGCCGGGTGCGTGGCTCTTGCAGTGGAGTATTTCGTTGCTGCTGGTGTGGGCCATCTTCTGGCTGTTCTACCAGTTCGCGCCAAACCGGCGCATCGAACCGGGCGCGGCGGCCATGAGCAGCTTCATCGTGGCGCTCATCTGGACGCTGCTGCGCGACGCCTTCCTGTGGTACGCGGCGCACGCCACCACCTACATGACCATTTACGGCGTGGTGGCCAGCCTGATGCTGTTCCTGTGGTGGATCTACATCTCGTGGGCGGTGCTGATCTATGGCCTGCGATTCTGCATCCTGCTGCACGGCAAGCAGGCCTTGGCGGAGGAATGACCCCCCTCAGCCGCGCAAGGTGGCGTAAAGGGAACTCAACACGATGATGCCGATGCCGAGGAAGGTGAGCGCATCGGGCCATTCACCGAAGGCCAGCCAGCCGGCCAGCACACCCCAGATGATGACCGAGTAGCGCCACGGCGCGGAAACGGACAGCGGCGCGGCGCGCACCGCCAGCACCAGCGCGAACATGGCGGCGGAAAGAAATGCCGCCGCCAGCGCCAGCCCGGCCCAGGCCGCAGCACTCACTTCCGCCCCGCCCTGCCACGCCCACAGCGGGAGCGCCACCACCTGCACCATGGCGATGTTGGCCAGCGCCACCACCATTGACGGCGCGGCGGGTGGAATGTTGCGCGTGGACATGTCGCGCCCGGCGATGCCCAGCATGGCGGCGAAGGCGGAAACCGCCCACCAGTTGAATCCCTCCGGCCCGGGGCGCACCACCAGCAACGCGCCGATGAGCCCGCCCAGCACCGCCAGCATGTCCGCAAACCGCAGCCGCTCGCCCAGCCGCCAGGCCGCCAGCGGCAGGATGACCAATGGCGCCAGGTTGATGATGGCCAGGATGTTGGCGATGGGCATGTGCATGAGGGCGGAAAGGTAGGTGTAGGTGACGAAGGTGTCCCACGCGGAGCGGATGAGCACGCTCTTGTGTTTGAGCCAGCCGAGCGCGCGCGGGCCGTGGCCGGGCAGGACGAGGATGAAGGCCAGCAGCAGCGCGATCATGACGAAGCCGCGCAGGGCGATGAGCTGGCCCAGCGGCAGCTCGCGCCCCAGCAGCTTCACCACCGCGTCGTTGGCCACGTAGAGGCCCATGGAGACGACCATGAAAAAGGGGGCGATGAGCGTTGCGCGGGTGTGGGGGTGGTCGGTCATGAAAGGCTGCCTTCATGGAGAATCGCGAAACTTGTAGCACGTTTCGATGAATCGCACCGGGGGCTTCGGATTTTTCCCATGACGGCCTGCCCGTTCCCGTCATTGCCGGCCTCCGTTGTTCAGCCCGGAGACATAGCTGACAGGTGTTCGGGGACATGGTTGACACTTATCGCACCGAAAGCGGGCCAAGCTGGGAGGTGCGAGATGGGATGGCAAGTCGAGACATGGCCGCCAGCCGAAAAAGCGCCATCCTCTTGACCGAAATCGGTTGACCGGCCCTTTCATGTGGCCAATCATGCCTTCCATGGACGCGAGAACGCGCATTACCATCAACGACGCGGCGGATGTCTCGCCGCAGGCGAAGCAGGAAGCCGGTATGGAGCGGCCGCCGGAACCACGGCGCGTGCCGGATGATTCCGGTGCGCTCGTCGACCCGTTCGGGCGGGCCATCACCTATTTGCGCATTTCCGTCACCGACCGGTGCGATTTTCGCTGCCGCTATTGCATGGCGGAGCAGCCCGTGTTCCTGCCGAAGAGGGAAATCCTCTCGCTGGAGGAGATCGACGCGGTGGCCAGCGCCTTCGTGCGGCTGGGCGTGCGCAAGATACGGCTCACGGGCGGCGAACCGCTGGTGCGGCGCGACATCATGTGGCTGATCGAGCGGCTGGCGCGGCACCTGGATGATGGCGCCTTGCATGAGCTGACGCTGACGACCAACGGTTCGCAACTGGCCAGATACGCCGCCGGGCTGGCCGAGGCCGGGGTGCGGCGGGTGAACGTCTCGCTGGACACGCTGGACGCGGAGAAGTTCCGCCACGTTACCCGGCGCGGCGAGCTTTCGCGCGTGCTGGAGGGGCTGGAGGCGGCGCAACGGGCGGGCCTTCGCATCAAGATCAACACCGTGGCGGTGAAGGGGCTGAACGAGGACGAAATTCCCGATATCATCCGCTGGGCGCACGAACAGGGCTTCGATATCAGCCTCATCGAAACCATGCCCATGGGCGAGACGGGCGAGGACCGCGCCGGCCAATACCTGCCGTTGTCCGAAGTGAAGAAGCGGCTGGAGGAAGAGCTGGGCTGGCGGCTCGAGAAGGATGATCTGAACACCGGCGGGCCGTCGCGCTACTGGCGGGTCAGGGAAACCGGCGGGCGGCTTGGCTTCATCACGCCGCTGTCGGCGCATTTCTGCGATGACTGCAACCGCGTGCGGCTCACCGCCACCGGCAAGCTCTACCTGTGCCTGGGCCAGAACGAGGACGCGGATCTTCGCGCCGTGGTGCGCGGCGCGGCGCCGGAAGATGTGGACGCGGCGCTGGAAAAGGCCATCCGCCAGGCGGTTGCGCACAAACCCCGCGGACACGAGTTCGCCATTTCCGCCAGCGAGGTGCAGGGCCAGATGCCGCGCACCATGAACGTCACCGGCGGCTAGGACATGCTCCTTTCTTCATGTCGCTCTGTCGTCCCCCCGGCAAAAGCCGGGGGTGTCAGCCGGGGATAGATGCGCTTCCGCACCTTCGTCATCCCGGCGAAAGCCCAGTAGTGTCCAAGAAAAATCTACCTTGGCTCAAAAAAGCTCGGGATTGTTCCGCACTTACGGTAAAATCAGGTTTGTGAAGCTTGATTTGCCGCAAGCGCAGGAACA
>JALVSR010000087.1 GCA_027024225.1 Hyphomicrobiales bacterium
AAAAATCGCGTCCGTTTTTCCCTGCGGGCGATGCCGAGGCCGTATGGCAGGATACGGGGGCGCAACGTGCTGCGAAGGTGTGGCCGGCTCTGTGCGATATATTGCTTCCATTCTTCAGGTGATATGCTTGGTGTGAGGGGCGTCGTTCATGAATGGTGTGCGGAATTCCTCGGTCTTTTCCCGTTAACCACGTTTGCACAGGGGTTCTTTACCCCGGCTTGCGCATGATGCGCGCAAGATGAGTTTCGCCGGCCTGCGGGCATGTTCGCATGTCCGCATGGGCGGCTGCGAACGGGGGTATTGCGTCATGTTGGGTGTGTTTTCGCGTATGCGTTCGGGTGAGATGGTGCGGGACGTCCGCGCGGCCGTGCCGGAAATGGCCTTGCTGGCCGTCATGGGCGGGGCGCTGCTGCTGGCGGGGTGTTCATCGGATGAGAAGCTCGACCCGTTCGAGGGGCAGGGCAGCCCGCGCTATACGAAGTCCGGCCCGGTCCCGAAGGGCGGCGGCCGGCGCGTGGTGGGCAAGCCCTACCAGGTGGCGGGCAAGACCTATTACCCGACGAAGAACCCCAAGCCCGTTCAGGTGGGCATGGCCTCGTGGTACGGGCCGAAGTTTCACCGGCGCATGACCTCCAACGGCGAGTGGTTCGACATGAACTACCTCTCCGCCGCGCACAAGACCATGCCGCTACCATCCTATGCGCGGGTGACGAACCTGGAGAACGGCCGCGTGGTGGTGGTGCGGGTGAACGACCGCGGACCGTTCGTGGGCACGCGCATCATCGACCTGTCGAAGGCGGCGGCGGCGAAGCTGGGATATCTGCGCAAGGGCAAGGCGAAGGTGAAGGTGGAATACCTCGGCCCCGCGCCGTTGGGGGACGACCGCCGCCTGCTGGCGAAACTCAACCACATGAAGACGGCGCCGAAAACGCATCTGTTGGCCGCCATTCGCGGGCGCGAGGTGCCTTCCGCGCGGCGTCCTGGCGTGATGCTGGCCAGCGCCACGCCGCGCGCCGCCACACGGGCCTTTGCCGCGTCGGTGCCGGGGGCGGCGGCCTATTTCGTGCAGGTGGCTTCGTTCTCCGACCGGGCACGGGCCGATGAGCTCTATCGGGATCTGAAGCGTTACGGCCCGGCGCGGCTGGTGGCGGCCAGCGTGAACGGCGTGCGCTACTGGCGGGTGCAGCTGGGGCCGTTTGCTTCGGCCAACGAGGCGGACGATGCGCGCGCGGCGGCCATGCAGGCGGGCATTAGGGATGCCACGGTGATCGCCGTGCAGGCCACGGGGGGATGAGGCAGCTGGTGGCGCCATCGCGCAGGGCGCACATGCCATCACCCGCGGGGTGGGCAAAACATCACCATGCCTGAAAAATGCGCATGATGATGGCGTCAACGGTTTTGCCAAACATGAGCAAAATGTGATACCTCCCCTGCCAGCGATCTGGCAGGGGAGGTTTTTCATGCCCGTGAGAGCGACGCCGAAACGCATCAGAACGCCACACCCGGAAATTCCCATCGAGGTGCCGGAAGGCATGGCCCCGGTGGAGTTCTTCAACTCGCCGGCCAACCTGCGCAACCTCGCGGAAGAGAACGGCCTGTTCCGCACGCCCGAAGACCTGCTGATGTATCGCAAGCTCATCGGGCACTCGACGGAGTTCGACACCTCCATCATCTATGACACCTCGCGCAAGATCCTGGACCCCCTGGGCCGGCCGGTGCGGCGCGACCAGATGCCTTCCGCCGTGCGCAAGGTGTGGGAGCGCATGACGGCCATTCTCATCGACTACATGCTGGAGAAATATCCCGACCCGGCCAAGCACGTCATCCTGTGCGGCGAGGCGTCATTGGACGCCACCTGGCCGCTGAACAAGCCGGGCGTGCCCTCCATCCGCATGATCCACAACCATTTCATCGTGTTCCCGGTGGAGGCGCTGCAGAAGGCGGAGGACGCCGACCCCACGGACGTGAACCTGACCGATTCGGGGCACAACACGCTGTTCCTGCGCCATCTTGCGGATGTCTACATGGAGTTTTTCGAAGGGCTGGACTTGCAGATCCTGGAGCCGGTGGCGGGGGATGAGGTGTCGCTGTCGGTGACGGGATATCCGCAAGGGTTGCCCAGCTGGGTGCTGAAGGACGGCCGCGAGCGGCTCTATGACAAGTATTTCTGGCATGAATACCAGCAGATCCTGCTGCGGTTCCTGGATTTCTACCGCACCTTCTTCCAGCTCGTTTCCACCGGCGAGGAACAGGTACCGGCGCAGGCCAACTTCCCCAATGCGGTGCGCGACATATTGCTGGGCAACATGAAGTTCATCCGCGTGGCGCGCGATTTGCGCGAGCGGGTGATACAGGACCCGCAGTTCGCCAACGAGATCCGCTGGCAGCCGGCCTACAAGCAGCTGCTGTACCGGGACGATCAGGGGCGGCTGGTAGTGACCATCTCGCAGAACTCGGTGGGCAACGCCATCACGGAGCTCCTTGGCATCGTGGTGAAACGCCAGTGCGACCCGGAAGCCTACGCGGAAGTGGAGGAAGAGCTGGTGAACAAGCTGCTGGAGGCGCGCGAGCGGCTGATAGCGGAGAACCTGGGCGAGCCGATCTCCACGAAAAACTGGCCGGGCAGCACCTTCGTGCGCGCGGCATGAAGCCCAGTAGCGGTTGTGCGGGCCGGAGAAAATGCGATTTTCCGACCCATGAAGCGCGGCAGCGCTTGTCAGCGCCGCCTGCTTGTGTATGACATGCACAAAATGAAAAATGGCGCCTGCAGAGGCGCGGCCAACCACTGGAGGGGAATACCCGATGCGTGTCTATTACGAGTCCGACGCGGACGTGAATCTCATCAAGGACAAGAAGGTCGCCATCATCGGCTTTGGCTCGCAGGGCCATGCGCATGCCATGAACCTGAAGGACAGCGGCGTGAAAAACGTCGTGGTGGCGCTGCGCCCCGGCTCGCCCAGCGCCAAGAAGGCCAATGCCGCGGGACTGAAGGTCATGTCCGTGCCGGACGCGGCGAAGTGGGCCGACCTGATCATGTTTGCCATTCCCGACGAGTTGCAGGCGCAGGTGTGGAAGGAGCAGGTGGCGCCGAACATCCGCGATGGTGCGGCGGTGGCCTTCGCGCACGGGCTGAACATTCATTTCAACCTCATCGAGCCGAAGGAAACGCTGGATGTCATCATGGTGGCGCCGAAGGGGCCGGGGCATACCGTGCGCGGTGAATACCTCAAGGGCGGCGGCGTGCCGTGCCTCATCGCCGTGCACCAGGACGCCACCGGACAGGCGAAGGACCTGGCGCTTTCCTATGCCGCGGCCATTGGCGGGGCGCGCTCCGGCGTTATCGAAACGACCTTCCGCGAGGAGTGCGAAACCGACCTGTTCGGCGAGCAGGCGGTGCTGTGCGGCGGCCTGGTGGAGCTTATCCGCAACGGCTTCGAGACGCTGGTGGAGGCCGGTTACGCGCCGGAGATGGCCTACTTTGAGTGCCTGCACGAGGTGAAGCTGATCGTTGACCTCATCTACGAGGGCGGCATCGCCAACATGAACTATTCCATCTCCAACACGGCGGAATACGGCGAATACGTCTCCGGCCCGCGCGTGCTGCCGAAGGAGGAGACGAAGCGCCGCATGAAAGAGGTATTGGCCGACATCCAGACCGGCAAGTTCGTGAGCGACTGGATGCGCGAGTGCCAGGCCGGCCAGCCGAGCTTCAAGGCCATGCGGCGGCTGAACGACGAGCACCCCATCGAGGAGGTGGGCGAAAAACTCCGCGCCATGATGCCCTGGATCACCGCCAACAAGCTGGTGGACAAGGAAAAGAACTGACGGCTGCAACTTCGAGCGAGCCTCTCACCACGGGACTTCGCAGGCCACGGGCCGCCCTCTCCGGGCGGCCCGTTCCCGTTCCGGCCCGCGTGAGGTCGCTCCCGGTGCGGAGGCATGTTCCCCTGCCGGGAAGAACCGGAAAGAAAGGGTATGCTCCCGGCCGGAGTGGCGCTCGGGGTGTCAACAAAGGCTTAAGAAAACGGCAGGAAAATCTCTTGCAGCGGTGGGCAATTGGAGAAAGACCGGCCAGGGCAACGCATGCAAGGCAACGCATGCAAGAGAACGAGGGCGTCATGAAACAGTGGTGGAAGGAACTCCTGCTGGGCTGGCGCGCCTTGTTGCTGTTCCTGCGCGGGCGCGAGGCCGAGGCGGTGGCGCTGTTCGCGGATGATCGCGCCGCAGTGGTGCGCTCCTTCGTGGGGCTGCTGCTGGCGGTTATCGTCACCGCGCCCGTGGTGTTGCCGGCTCTTCCGGAGGATGTTGCGCAGCAGTTGGGAAGCATTCGTCATCGTGTGGCCGAGGACCTGCTGCTGTGGCTGGTCGGGCTGGGCGTGGCCATTGCCGCCATCTGGTTGCTGGGGAGGATGAAGCACGCTTCCCGTTTCCTTGTGGTGTCCAACTGGATGGGGGTGTGGATTATCCTGCTGTTGACACCGCTGGAGCTGTCCGTGACGGGGCTGAACGGGGACGCTGATGCCGCAGGCCTCGGTGGCGTGGCCGGGGAGCCGGCGCCCGGTGCCGTTGTCGTTGTCCTCAATCTCCTGCTGCTGGTGGTGCTGCTTGCCCTGCTGGTGGTGCTGGTGCGCATGGTGCGTGCCACGCTGCGGGTGCGCACCTGGCAGTCGGTGGCGCTCAACCTGGCCATGCTCCTGATGCCGGTGCTGGGGGTGGGGGCGCTGCTGGGGCAGGGATAAGCTGCAGGGGATCGTTGACGTGTGGAGCGTTCCCAGTGCACAACACCAGCCTGACAGGCGCCATTGCCATTACAAGGGAAGCCCGCGGCGCGCGGGAAGGCTCTCGACCGCAAGAAGAGGAGGGCAGGGCCTCCATGATAACCCGGTCGTTGACGATCGGCGCGATCTTGCTGGCCAGTGTTTCATCCGGCACCGCGCGGGCGGAGGTGATTGGGCGGGATGACCGCAAGCCGCTGCCGCCAAAGATGGAACAGGTGCTGGGCAACGCCATCGGGCTGCTGGTCTTTCGGAAAATGGACGCCAAGGGCCGGCCGGTGAACAAGTGGGGCACCTGCACCGCCGCTTGCGTGGGCAGGCACACCATCCTCACCGCCGCGCACTGCGTGATGCGCTCCCGCAGGCATGAAAAATACATCCCCGACCTGGGCGCCATGCGCTTCATCCTGTGGCCGGGGGACAAGAAGCGCATGCGAATTTTCGACCTCGCCGGCTTCCCCTTCGATGCCGAGCGGCGCCGCTTCATGCGCGCGGGGCCGGGCAACGTGAAGGTTTTCAATGGCGAGCGCCCGCTGGACTGGGCCCTGTTGCCGCTGGAAAAAACGCGCGCCTGCCCCGTGCGCCTGCGCATGGCGCCGGTGGACATCGATGATGAGCGCCTGCGCAAGGGCAGGCCGCTCATGCTGGTGGGGTTTCACGGCGACTTGCTGAAACGCGGCGTCAGGGAGCTGCGCTACTCACTGTGTCATGCGATGGCGAACAAGTATGCGCGCATGATCATGCAAAGGGTGAAACGGCGCACCGGGCAGTCCGTGCTGGTGCACGATTGCGACGCCACCCATGGCGCTTCCGGCTCGCCCATGCTGGTGAAAAAGGGCGGCAAGCCGTTCATCGCGGCGGTGCTTTCGGGCGGGCGGCAGTTCCGGCGCAACTACAAGAGCCGCAAGACCGGCAAGATCGTGAAACGCCGCATATTGCACCGGCAGGTGGAAGCCGCGCCGGCGGAAAACATCATTCCCGTGTTGAAAAGAATGCGGGCCAGCGGCAAGGGAGGGGAGGTCCTGCCCCGCCTCCTCTGGCAGGAGCGGCTGATGGTATCCACCGGCGTGCTGATGGTCTATCGGCGTGAGGCGGGAAAGTGGCGCAACGTGCGGGCCTGCACGGCCATATGCACGGGTTCGCGCCATGTCATCGTGCCCACGCGCTGCATCGATGATGCGAAGGATGGCTTCCTCTCGCGCCTTGTGTTCCTCAACCGGCCACACCTGAACGAGAAAAAGCGCGCCTCGCGCGCGATCGTGGAAAAGACGGCGTTGCGGGATGCGCCGGCGCGGGGCTGGAGCGTGCTCTACCTGACGAGGAGCGAGCCCGTCTGTCGCCCGGCGGTGAAACTTCTGGAACAGGCGCCGCCGGCGGGCGGGCTGGAAACGGTGTTCGTCGCGGGGTTCGATGCGTGCAAGGGGCGGAAGTTCGAGGATATCCGCCTGCGGCAGGTGGAATGCCGGGGCAAGGTGTCGGATGGGCGGGGAGGCGGCATGACCGTGGCGCTGAACTGCCGGGGCGCGCTGCCGTCCGGCGGTGGCGTCATGGTGGTGAAGGACAGGGGCAAGCGGCCCCGCCTGCTGGGCGTGCTGGCGCCGGAAATGCGGGAGCTGCCGCACTGCAGGAGACGAAAGCAGCGGCGTGTGGCCACGGGAGGGGTGGTCTTTGCCGAAGCGCTATCACCCGCTTTTCTACGTTGAAAGGTGAAGGATGCGATTCGCCATGGATGAAAGCCGAGAGGAACGGAAAAGAAGAGAGGCCGAAGCCTCTTCCTGAACTGTTGCAGTCAAGTCGCTTGTTAAAGGCCAGACCACGTTCGCTGATCTGCAAGATCAGAATGAGGGATGCGGTCATAGACTGTAAAGCGCGCACGATGATTGTCCTCCGCCGAAAGAGAACCCGGCAGGGGAGGGGAGATGCGTTATCGCCTGGCGCTGGACATTGGCAGGAATTCCATTGGCTGGTGGATATGCGAGCTTGATGCGGACCATGAAGCGATGCGCGGCATCGATGGCGGCGTACGCATCTTTCCCGAGGGGCGCGACCCACAGAGCAGGAAATCGCTCGTCGAAGACTGGCGCGTGGCCCGCGGAGCGCGCCGCCGTTGCGACCGATGCGTGCGGTGCGGTAACGCGCTCATGCGCGCACTGGTGCACCATGCCCTGATGCCGGCGGACGAAGCCGCGCGCAAGTAGCTGGAACTGCTCGATCCCTTCGAGCCCGCGCGCTTGACGCAGCAACCAAATGGGAGTGCCGCAACCTTCCGACCGCCCCGGATGTGTTCGCACCGATGGCGGTGACACGAAGAGCCGGGGCTTGGGCCAAAAGGTGTGGGGCTTCGTCCGACGTGTGCGCGATATCCTGGCCTTGTTGCGGCCTATTGGGTCCGCAGCGGCTCCGGCCCGCGCGAAACGGCGGCGATGCCGGTGCGCACCACCTCGATGAGCCCCAGCGGCTTCATCAGCTCGATGAACTGGTCAACCTTGCGGCTCTTGCCCGTGATCTCGAACACGAAGGAGCCGGTGTGCGCGTCCACCACCCGCGCGCGGAAGGCATCGGCCAGGCGCAGGGCCTCCACCCGCTTCTCGCCCTCGCCCACCACCTTCACCAGCGCCAGCTCGCGCTCGATGGGATCACCCTTCAAGGTGAGGTCTTCCACCGAGTGCACCGGAATGAGGCGCGAGAGCTGCGCGCGGATCTGGTTGAGCACGCGCGGCGTGCCGCGGCAGACGATGGTGATGCGCGAGATGCCCTTTTCGTGCTCGGTTTCCGACACCGTGAGCTGCTCGATGTTGTAGCCGCGGGCGGAAAACAGGCCGATGATGCGCGCCAGCACGCCCGGCTCGTTGTCCACCACCACCGCCAGCGTGTGCTGTTCCTCGCGCTCCCGGCCCTCGGTCATGAAGTAGGTGGAAGCGGGCGGAATGGATGTCGTGGGCTTGTTCATGGCTCTTCTCCTTCGTCCTTACACGCCGGCCTCTTCCGCCGATTTCACTTCCTCGCCAAGCAGCATCTCGTTGTGCGCCTGGCCGGCCGGAATCATGGGGAAGCAGTTGGCCTGGTGGATCACCTGCACGTTCATGAACACCGGCCCGTCGTGCGCCAGCATCTCGCGGATGGCATCGTCCAGCTCGTCGGGCCTGGTTACGTGCATGCCTTTCCAGTGATAGGCCTCCGCCAGCGCCACGAAGTCCGGCTGCGCCTCCACGTAGGACTCCGAGAGCCGGTTGCCGTGCAGCAGCTCCTGCCACTGGCGCACCATGCCGAGGTAATTGTTGTTCAGCAGGAACACCTTTACCGGCAGGTCGTGCTGAATGGCGGTGGAGAGTTCCTGGATGTTCATCTGGATGGAGCCATCGCCGGAGATGCAGATGACCTGCTTGTCCGGGTTCGCCGCTTTGGCCCCCAGCGCGGCGGGCAGGCCATAGCCCATGGTGCCCAGTCCGCCGGAGGTCATCAGCCGGTTGGGCTCGTCGAAGCGGAAATACTGCGCCGTCCACATCTGGTGCTGGCCCACGTCGGTGGTGATGATGGGGTCAAGCTCGTGCGTGAGCGCCCACAAACGCTCGATGGCGTATTGCGGCATGATGGCGTCCGAGCGCTTCGCATAGGCCAGGCAGTCGCGCGCCCGCCACAGGTTGATCTGCTCCCACCAGTTCTTCAGGGCCTGCTGGTCGATGCGCTCTTTCAGCTTCTTTTCGTGCCAGATGCGCAGCATCTCCTCCAGCACCTCGCCGCAGTCGCCGAGAATCCCGACATCCACCGGCACCACCTTGTTGATGCTGGCCGGATCGATGTCGATGTGGATCTTCTTCGAGCCGGGCGAGAAGGCATCCAGCCGCCCCGTGATGCGGTCGTCGAACCGCGCGCCGACGGCAATCATCACGTCGCAGCCATGCATGGCCAGGTTCGCCTCGTAGGTGCCGTGCATGCCCAGCATGCCCAGCCACTGATCATCGGAGGCCGGAAAGCTGCCCAGCCCCATGAGCGTGGAGGTGATGGGAAAGCCCGTGTCCTTCACCAGCGCGCGCAGGGCCTCCACCGCCTTGCGCCCGGAGTTGATGACGCCACCGCCGGTATAGAAGATGGGCCGCCTGGCCGAGGCGATGAGCTCCAGCGCCTCCTCGATGGCTTTCCTGTCGCCCTTCGTCTGCGGGTGATAGGTGCGGTGCTGCACGTTCTCCGGCGGCACGTAGGGGCCGGTGGCGAACTGCACGTCCTTGGGGATGTCCACCACCACCGGACCGGGCCGGCCATGCGTGGCCACGTAGAAGGCCTCGTGCAGGATGCGCGCGAGATCGTTCACGTCCTTGACGAGATAGTTGTGCTTCGTCGCGGGCCGCGTGATGCCCACCGTGTCGCATTCCTGAAAGGCGTCGGTGCCGATCAGCGTCGTTGGCACCTGCCCGGTGATGACCACGATGGGGATGGAATCCATCAGCGCATCCGTGATGCCGGTGATGGTGTTGGTGGCGCCGGGGCCGGAGGTGACCAGCGCCACGCCCACCCGGCCGGAGGAGCGCGCATAGCCTTCCGCCGCGTGCACCGCGCCCTGCTCGTGCCGCACCAGGATGTGCTTTAGCTCGTCCTGCTGGAACAGCTCGTCGTAAATGGGCAGCACCGCGCCGCCGGGGTAGCCGAAAATGTCCGTAACACCCTGGTCCTTCAGCGCGCGGAGAACGATCTCCGCGCCGGTCATCATCTCCGGTTCCGCCTTGTTCGTCATGGCCGACCTCTCATCGCATCAGCTTGGTGACACCAAGCGGCATAAAACTTCGTCATGCCGGCGAAAGCCGACATCCCGAACCACGAACGCATGCGTTTGCGGCACGAGCCCCCGGCTTTCGCCGGGGTGACGAGGAAATCATGTCGCGTGGTGTTCATTCTGGTTTCCATTATTCCCAAAGTCCACCGCGGGCAACAAAAAAGGCCCCGGAAACGGAGCCTTGAAAAGCGCACACCATGTCGCCCGCGGCGGGGTTCATCCGCCGCGAATGGTGTGCGCGCCTGTTACTACCAGCATCTGCATCATGCGCACGTGTTTACGCAGCTTCCGCCAGCAGGTCAAGGGCCATCTTCGCCGCCGCCGCCGACGAGTCCGCCCAGGCCCAGTCCTTCATGAACTTGCGCGCCCATGTCATTTGCCGCTTGGCGTATTGGCGCGTCTCGTTGATGGCGCCTTGCGCGGCCTCTTCCATGCTGATCTCGCCGCGCAGCGCGGCGGCGATGTTGCGCACGCCGTGCGCCTTCATGGCCGGCAGGTCGGGCGGCAGGTTGCGCGCGATGAGACGCTCCACTTCCTCCACCGCGCCCTCTGCCAGCATGGCGTGAAAGCGCCGCGCGATGCGCTCGCGCAAGGCCTCGCGCTCCGGCGCGATGAACACGCGGATGATGCGCGCATTATCCGGCACCACGGGTTTCTCCGAGCCATGAAAGGCGGAAAGGGGCTGGCCCGTGGCGCGAAACACCTCCAGCGCGCGCACCAGCCGCTGCCTGTCGCGCGGAATGTCCGGCAGGCCCAGCGCCTGGGCCTTCGCGCGCAAGGCATCCCTGCCCGCCGCGGCCCAGTCGGCCACCTCTCGCCGCACCTCCTCCGGCACCGGCGGGATGTCCGCCAGCCCTTCCTCCAGCGCGCGGAAATACAGCCCCGTTCCGCCGGTGAAGATGGGCACGCGGCCCGCCGCCCATGCCTCCTGCAATGCGCGGCGTGCGTCATTCAGCCACTCGCCGGCGGAATAGCGGTGCGCGGCATCCACGTGCCCGTAAAGCGCGTGCGGGGCTTGCGCCTCTTCCTCCGGCGAGGGCCGCGCGGTGAGCACCCTGAGATCGGCATAGACCTGCATGGAATCGGCGTTCACCACCACGCCGGGCAATTCTTCCGCCAGGCGCAGCGCCGCAGCCGACTTGCCCGAGGCCGTCGGCCCCGCCAACAGCACCACCGTTCTGTTTGTTTCCGCACTCATGTTGGGGATATATGCATGGGAAGAGGGATTCCGAAAGGGAGTTGCGCGAGATGACCGAAGAGAACGCGCAAGACCGGCAAGCGGATGCCCCGCGTCCGCAAGACCAGGTGCTGGTGCTCATCGCCAAACCCGGCGCGGCGCGTCTGGACGATGACCTGCTGGCGGAGGTGGCCCAGCCGCTGGCCATGTTCAACGCCGAGCTGCGCTGGCTGGAGGAAGAGGGCCGCACGGCGGCGGAAATCGCCTTCACCCCGCCACCGCCGTCTCACTACAACCCGCGATCATTGGAAGACCGCGTGCGCCGCCTGCTCATGGGCCTGCCCATCGACGTGGCCGTGCTGCCGCTGGGCGGCAGGCGCAAGAAGCTGCTAATCGCCGACATGGACTCCACCATCATCGGGCAGGAATGCATCGACGAGCTGGCCGATCACGCTGGCGTCGGCGAGGAAGTGGCGGAGGTGACCGAGCGCGCCATGCGCGGCGAGCTGGACTTCCGCGCCGCCCTGCGCGAGCGCCTGCGCAAGCTGGAGGGGCTGCCCGAGCGCGTCATCGACGAGGTGATCGAGCAGCGCATCTGCGTGAACAACGGCGCGGAGGTGCTGGTGCGCACCATGAAGGCGTTTGGTGCGCACACCGCGCTGGTTTCCGGCGGCTTCGTGCCCTTCGCCCGGCACGTGGCGGAGGTGGTGGGTTTCGACTTCTTCCGCGCCAACGAGCTGCCCACGGCGGACGGCAGGCTCACCGGCGAGGCGCCGGACGAGATCGTGTGCAAGGACGTGAAACTGCGCACCATGCTGGAACTGGTGGAAAAACTGGGCATCACCACCGACGACGTGCTGGCCGTGGGCGACGGGGCGAACGACGCGGAGATGGTGAAGGCGGCGGGCCTGGGCGTGGCCTACCACGCCAAGCCGGCGCTGGAAGAGGTGGCGGACGCCCGCATCCGCCACAACGACCTGAGTGCCCTGCTCTACCTGCAGGGCTACCGCCGCGACGAGTTCGTCACGAGCAATTGACGGCGCCTGAACGGCCTCTCGACGGACGCTTGGCTGGCCCTTGACGGCACGCTGTCGGGTTCGTGTCGTGGTGTGCGGGCGCATTGTGCCGCAAGGGGGTGGCGCATCGCACGCCAACGAACTGGCAAGAGGAGTTTTCCGGGCCATGAACATCATTCGCGAACTTCGCCTGAAGCGTGGCTGGTCGCAGGAAGACCTGGCCGAAATGGCCGGGCTGTCCGTGC
>JALVSR010000088.1 GCA_027024225.1 Hyphomicrobiales bacterium
GAATGATACCATGTTGCGTAGTGTCTGACCGGTGAAACTGCCCCGCGCCCCCACCCAGCCCCAAATCATGAGAAACAAGGGATTGGGTGGGGGCGCGGGGCAGTTTCACCGGTCAGACACTACGCAACATGGTATCATTCGGTCCGACCATGGCCCGATGCCCAGCCGCGGAATGGCCGAAGGGCGTTTTCCTGCCGTAGATGAAAGTGCGGCAAGCGACATGCCACCCCTGCCCTGCGAGAAGCCGCTGGCGACAGGGATACGGCGCTTCCTCGGGACATCATTGCCGCAACAGATTGTCCAGGCGCTGCCTGTCACCCTTGCCGATGCCATCCACGGCCTCGCGGGCCGCCTTGCCGATGGCCTTCTGCGCTGCGTTTTCACTTGCGGCCATGCTGCGGCGCAACATTTCCGCCGTTTCCTCGGGAATGAGATCGTTGATGATGTCCGCCGTGCTGCGCACCAATGGCAGCAGCCGGGCATTGGCGATCCAGTCGGGTTGTTTTTCGGGCGGAACAAAAACCACGTAAATCATCCATGCCACCGTGACCAGCACCAGCCCTCGCACCAATCCGAACAAGCCACCCAGCGTCCGGTCGAATGGGCCAATGGCAGTGTCCAGAACCCAGTCCGTGATGCGCACCGTGACCAGGGACATGACCAGCAGCGCCAGCAGGAAGGCCCCCGCCCCCACGACGATGATGGCGAGCTTGTCGTTTTCCACGTATTGGTGGGCGAATTCCAGCACCGGGGGCACCTGCACCGCCCACCAGGCGGCCACGCCCGCGACGATCCAGCTGAGCAGCGTGAGCACTTCGCGCGTGAAGCCGCGCATGAGCGCCAGCAGGCCGGATACTCCCACCACCACGATGAGAATCAGGTCGAAAAGTTCCATGCGGCCTCCCCCGGTTCGGACATGTTGCAAGGTTCCGTTTTCGGCGGCCAGGCGGCCGATTCGCCTTGGGCGGAACGGATTGGAAGGCTTATAGCATTCTCAGCTTTCCAGCAACAATGCCGCCAACGCCGCCACGTCCGCCACGCGGCGCACATGCAGCCCCGCGATGTCCGGCGCGGCGGCATCCTCGGCCAGCAGCGCCGTCTTCATCCCCAGCCTCGCGGCCTCCTGCAGGCGCTGTTCCGTCTGCGGGGCGGAGCGCACGCGGCCGGACAACGCCACCTCGCCGAACACCACCGTCCCGTCCGGCAGGGGCCTGCCGGACAGCGAGGAGATGAGCGCCGCGGCCGCCGCCAGATCGGCCGCCGGCTCGCGCACACGCATGCCGCCGGCCACGTTCAGATACACGTCGTGCTGGCCCAGCCGCACGCCCGCGCGCGCCTCCAGCACCGCCAGGATCATGGCCAGCCGCCCCGCGTCCCAGCCCACCACGGCGCGCCGCGGCGTGGCGAAGGTGGTGGGCACGGCCAGCGCCTGCAACTCCACCAGCAGCGGGCGCTGCCCCTCCATGCCGGCGAAAATGGCCGCGCCCGCCACCTCGTGTCCGGCATCGCCCATGAACAGCAACGAGGGATTGGCGACTTCCACCAACCCCTGCCCGCGCATCTCGAACACGCCGATTTCGTCGGTGGCGCCAAAGCGATTCTTCACCGCGCGCAGGATGCGGTATTGATGGCCGCGGTCGCCCTCGAAATAGAGCACCGCGTCCACCATGTGCTCCACCACCTTGGGCCCGGCGATTTGCCCTTCCTTCGTCACGTGGCCGATGAGCAGAACCACCGCGCCGGTCTTCTTGGCGAAGCGCACCAGCGCCTCCGCTCCGGCGCGCAGCTGGCTCACCGTGCCGGGCGCGGATTCCACCACCGGCGTCCACAGGGTTTGCAGGGAATCGATCACCACCACGTCGGGGCGTTCCTTTTCCAGCGTGGCAATGATGTCGGCGACATTGGTGTCGGAGGCCAGCAGCACCGGCGCATCCTGCACGCCCAGGCGCCGCGCCCGCAGGCGGATCTGATCCGGCCCCTCCTCGCCCGATATGTAAACCACGCCATGCCCCGCGTTGGCCAGCGCCGCCAGCACCTGCAGCATGAGCGTGGACTTGCCGATGCCCGGATCGCCGCCGATGAGCAGGGCCGAGCCGGGCACCAACCCGCCGCCCGTCACCCGGTCGAGCTCCGCAACGCCGGTGACGATGCGCGGCGGCGGCGCGCTGCTGCCGGCCAGTGGCTCCAGTTTGCGGCTCTTGCCCCTGGGCAGGCGCACGCCGCCAGCCACGGACAACGGCTGCTCCGGACTTTCCTCGACAATGGTGTTCCATTGCCCGCAGGCGTCGCAGCGCCCGGCCCAGCGCGCATGCACCGCACCGCAATTCTGGCACACATAGGTTGTTTTCGCCCTGGCCATGAAATTCAGCGACCTACTAGCACCGGACTAGCACCGATTGTGTCAACGACAGCACCCAAATCCCCTTCGCGGGGGCGCCCCGGAAGGGGGCGCGTCACTTTTTCACCTGCATTTTGATGGGCCCCTCGGCCCTGCCGTGGATGAACTGGTCCACGTACGGATTGCCGGAGTTGTCCAGCTGCGAGATGGGGCCATGCCAGATGATCTTGCCCTGGTAGATCATGGCCACCTCGTCGGCGATGCGCCGCACCGACTGCATGTCGTGGGTGATGGTGATGGCCGTGGCGCCCACCTCCTTCACCGTTTTCACGATCAGCTCGTCGATCACCGCCGCCATGATGGGATCCAGCCCCGTGGTGGGTTCGTCAAAGAGGATGATGCCGGGTTGCGTGGCGATGGCCCGGGCCAGGCCCACGCGCTTCTGCATGCCTCCCGAGAGTTCCGCCGGATACAGGTCGCCCACTTCCGGCGGCATGCCCACCTGCGCCAACTTCTCGATGGCCACCTTCCTTGCCTTGCGGCGCGACAAGCCCTGGCCGTGGATGAGGCCGAAGGCGACGTTTTCCCACACGGGCAACGAATCGAAAAGGGCCGCGCCCTGGAACAGCATGCCGAACTTGCGCATCAGACGTGCCCGCGCACGGCCCTTCAGGTGCGCGGTTTCCTCGCCATCGATGACAATGCTGCCGGCATCGGGCTTCAGCAGGCCGATGATGCACTTGATAAGCACCGACTTGCCCGTGCCCGAGCCGCCGATAATGACCAGGGACGAACGACGCCTGACGTCCAGATCGACACCGTCCAGCACCACTTTCGGGCCAAAATTCTTCTTCAGCCCACGCACGGAAACATGAATGTCGTCGGCGGCCGGCCTCGTCGCGTCCCGCACCTTCCCATTATCGCGCACCGTTTCACCCATCATGTCCACCATGTTATCCATCATGTCAGCCGTTTTCGCTCCGTTACTGCGCGAACAAGGTGGACGTAAGAACATAGTTCGCCGCCAGGATGAGGATGGAGGCCGAAACCACCGCGTTGGTGGTGGCCCTTCCCACGCCTTGCGCGCCACCGCGTGAATTGAAGCCGTGATAGCACCCCATGAACGCGAGGATGAAGCCGAATACCGCTGCCTTGATGAGGCCGGAGGTGACGTCCTGCAGCTCCAGAAAGTTCACCGTGTTGGCAAGGTACGAGCCGGAATTGAAGCCCAGGGAGCGCGTGCCCACGATATAGCCGCCCATGATGCCAATGATATCCGCTACCAGAACCAGCAGCGGCAAGGCGATGACTCCGGCGATGATGCGCGGCGCCACCAGGTATTTCATCGGGTGCACGGAAAGCGTGGTGAGCGCGTCGATCTGCTCGGTCACCCGCATGGTGCCGAGCTCCGCCGCGATGGCGGCCGACACGCGCCCGGCCATCATCAGCGCCGCCAGCACCGGCCCCAGTTCGCGCGTGATGCCCAGCGCAACGATGGAAGAGACAAGATTCTCCGCATTGAAGCGCGAGGAGCCGATGTAGATCTGCAAGGCCAGCACGCCACCGGTGAAAAAGGCCGTGAGCCCGATGACGGGCAGCGAATGATACCCCATGCGCATGAGCTGGATGAACAACTGGCGTGGGTACCAGCGCGGCAACAGGCCAATGAACAGGGCATCGCGCAGAAACAGCGCCAGCCGGCCGATTTCCGCCAGCAGCGCAAGCACAA
>JALVSR010000089.1 GCA_027024225.1 Hyphomicrobiales bacterium
GTGGTCCTTTATGCATCTTGGTATTATATGCTCCCGTGGCGGCGCTGATGAAGGCCGGCGAATGATACCACTTGACGACCGGCCGGTCCACTCACGCCTCTCCCATCTGCCAGGAGCGCAAAAGGGCGGCGGCCTCGGACAGCGAGATGTCGCGCCAGGCCGTGTAGGCCTCCGCCACGGCGAAGTAGGGGCCGCTGCGGATGTTGGCCACGTAGAGCGCATCCACCTCCGGCGCCACGAGGTCAACCGCGCGGGCCGAGGCCGTCGGCACCGCCACCACCACCCTGGCCGCACCGCGCGCCAGCGCCTCGCGGATGGCCACCAGCATGGTGAAGCCAGACGCCAGGCCGTCATCGACGATGATGGCCGTCTTGCCCGTCAGGTCCAGCGGCTCGCGCCGCCCGCGCAGAAGCTCGATGCGCTCTGCCAAGGCCCGCTTTTCCGCCTCGATGACCTCCGCGATGGTATCCTCGTCCAGCAAGCCCGCAAGCTGCTGGTTCAGCATCATCTCGCCGTGCTCGCTGATAGCCCCGAAGCCGGTTTCCGGGTTGTCCGGAAAATGCAGCTTGCGCACGAACAACAGGTCGAACGGCAGGCCCAGCCGCTCGGCCAGCACCAGGCCCACCGGAATGCCTCCCGCCGGAATGGCCAGCACCACCGCATCCCGCGCATCGTGGAAATCGGGTTTCATCAGTTGCGCCAGTGCCTCGGCCGCGTCCACCCTGTCCACGAACACGCGCACGCGCTCGCGCAGGCGTTCATCGTAAATGACCTTGCCCATGATGCGCCTCCTTTTCCTTATGATATGGGAAGACGACGGAGAAATTTGCAGGCTCAGGCCCGGGTTCAGACACGCCGGCACAACTTTTGCAGCGGCAGCCGGCGCTCCCAGCCCAGCCGCTCCAGCTCCGGCACCTCGGCCCGCGCTTCTTCCGGCCAGCCAATGCACAGCCAGGCGATGAAACGCCAGCCGGGCGGCGCCTCGCAAATGCGGCAGATCTCTTCCGGCTCCAGGATGGACACCCAGCCCAGCCCCACGCCCCGCGCCCGCAGGGCCAGCCACAGGGTGTGAATGGCGCACACGGTGGAAAAGCTGCGCGTTTCCGGCATGGTGCGCGCGCCAAGCTTGCGGCCCGTTTGCGTTTCCTCGTCGCAGAACACCGCCAGTTGCACCGGCGCCTCGCGCATGCCTTCCAGCTTCAGGCGGGCGTAAAGGGCGCGGTCTTCCGGCGCGGTGGCCGCCAGCGCCGCCGCATTGGCACGGCGGAAGGATTCCGCCGCACCGGCGCGCTTCGCCTCGTCTTCCACCAGCACGAAGCGCCACGGCTGTGAAAAGCCCACCGACGGGGCGAGGTGCGCCAGTTGCAGGGCTTCGGCCAGTATCGCCTCCGGAACCGGGTCGGGGCGGAAGCGCCGCACGTCCCGCCGCAGGCGGATGAGCTCCGCGAAGCGCTCGATGAAAGCGTCTTCGAAGGCATCCGCGCGGTTTTCCGCGTTTTCGCCCTGCCCATGAACCTCGCTCATGCGCGGAGCATAACCACGCTCTTCAGGCGGAGCGCAAGGGGTTGAGCGCCTTGCGCACAAGCGTTTTCACCGGGACGGGAAGGGCCTCGTGCACCCCCCGCGCCAGCGAGGAAACCTGCCGCGCCCACAGGCGGTAGGCCAGCCCGCCCGCACCCAGCGGCCGCACCGCGCGCCACAGCGGCACCTCCACGTTGGCCCAGTCCAGCTTGTAGGGCGCGGGATTGGCCAGCATGTCATAGGCGGCGGTGCCGTTTTCCATGCACCATTGCATGGTCAGCCACAGCGCCGCCTTGCCCGGCGAATACTCGGAAAAGTCGGCGTTATATGCGGCGAAGAAGGAATGGAACACGCCGTTCAGCTCCATGCCGAAGTCCACCGCCAGCGGCGCGCCGTCCAGCCTGAGCTCCGCCAGCAGCCAACGCCCATGACCGGTATCTGCCTCATCCCCGCGTGCTGGTGCGTGTTCTCCACGTGCCAGCGTGTGCAGGAAGTGCCCGAACTCCTCTCGCATGGGTTCGCTGTCTTCCAGCCCCTGCGAACGCAGCCAGCCACGTTTCCACTCAAGCGCCGTATCCAGCAGCGCCGGCGGAGCGGCGTGGGCCTCGTGCACGAAGAACGCCATTTCGCCTGCGCGCCTGAGCTTGTTCAGCCGCTTCTTGCGCGCGCGCCGGGCGGAGGGTTTCAGCGCCAGCTCGAAGGCCCGCCAGTCGGCGAAGGTGGAAAAATCGATGCGCCAGGAAAAATTGTGCGGCGTTTCCCTGTCAGGCTTCGTCAGAAGCTCCATGCCCGGGTTCAGCCAGGGTATCAGCGGCAGGTCTATGTAGTCGGCCTGCTGTTCCCACAGCTCGCTCGCCAAGGCATTGATGACGCGCCGGACGTCCCTTTGCGGCATGGAGCGCATCAGCAGGCCGCCGTATTGAAGCGTCGGCATGCTCAGCCAGGTAATGCGCCGCAAGCCCACGTGCCTGTCCCTTTGCAGGGGCATCAGGGCCAGCGGTTCACCGGCCTCGTCCCGTGCCAGCAATGCCAGCGGCTCCACGTCTGGCCCGCACATGGTGCGCAACCATGCCCGTGCCCAGCGCCATGTCTGAAACGGCGTGCAATGATCCGCCATCCGCTCCAGCGTCCTCCAGGCCGGGGCGAGCCCGCGCAGAGCTTCCGCGCCTTCATGAAGCTCCACGTTCGGGCCCGCCCCCTTCCCGGGTGAGGAAGCCGGTATGAGGGAATAGAGCATGGCGGTGCGCATGGCTCCCTCCCTACTTGTTCAGCATGATCTGCCTGTCTTCCGGAATCCACCGCAGGCCGTCCGCCTCAGCGGGGCTGAACACGAACTGCATGGGCACCCGGCGCGGCTTCGGGCTGTGCACTTTCAGCTTCTTGGCCATGGCGCCGGCCATGGCGCGCAGGCCCTCGCCCAGCACGCCGGGGCCCGTGCCGCGCGGCTTCAGGCCCATGTAGCGGCGCATGATGCCGTTGGCGTAATGTGCGGCGTAGCGCCTGAGCGAGGCCGGGTGGTGATACTCCGACTGCAGGGAGACGTTCAGCTCGCCCAAATTTTCCACCGCGTGCGGCCACATGAACGGAAAGCTTACGCCCTCGCCGGGGCCAAGGACGGCCTCCATGCCCTGGTTGAGCCATTCGGGCTTCAAGGGCACGTCTTCCAGCTGTTCGCGCAGGATGATGCTTTCGCGCCATTCGTCCGGCACCGGGAACTTGGCCGGGTCCCACAGCGTGAACTTCTTGTGCCCGCGGATGTGGAACAGCAGCACCTCCGCCACGTCGATGTGCGGCGTCACCTTCGCGCGCGGGCCGGAGATGAGCAAGTTGGTGTAAAGGTCGAAATAGGTGAAATGCTTCACCCGCGCCTTGAACTCGTCGTAGGCCGCGCGCACGAGGCGGTAGAGATCCGGCGCCATCTCGTGCAGGCGCTCCACCTGCAGCCACAGCCGCCCGGCCTTGATGTGCTCCAGCACCTCGTGACCGTCCACGCTCTTGCCCGGTTCGGCCAGCAGGCCCTGCACCCATTTGCCGTAGCCACCGCTTTCATCCGGCTCCACCACGGAGAAGTTGTAGAATTGCGGGCCCGCCTTGGCCGCGCGCTGGATGATGCGGGCAAGATGCTCGTCGGTCAGCTCGGCCAGCTCCGCCAGCGCGTGGTCGAACACGACGACTTCATTGTAGATGTCGCGCAGTTGCGACGTTTCGGTTCGGATCAGGTTGATGGCCGTTTGTTGCGCCGCTTGTGCCATTTTCGCGCTCCCTCGCTGCTGTTGGATGCGTTCGGGGAGCGAAAATTCAAGCCGCATGCCAGGATGGGGTAGTGGAATGCCTCTGCGCTGGTCTTTCGTCGGGTGGCGTAAACGAAGAGTTACGTGGAACTTTTCATTTGCGGCTCAATCGGCGGCGCCGAAGCCGCCGCCGCCGGGCGTGCGGATGATGATGACATCACCACGCTTCACCTTGACCGTGCAGGCCGATGGCAGGCGCTCTTCTGTGCCGTCCGCGCGGCGCAGAATGTTCTCGCCCGGGCTGGCGTCCTTGCCGCCGTTCAGGCCGAAAGGCGCAACCCGGCGGCGGTTGGTCAGCAGCGAGACGGTCATGTCCTCGCGGAACTGCACCACGCGCTCCGCGCCGTCGCCGCCACGCCACCTGCCCGCGCCGCCGGAGCCGCAGCGCACGGCAAAGCGTTCAAGCCACACGGGATAGCGGAACTCCAGCACCTCCGGGTCGGTGAGCCGGGTGTTGGTCATGTGGGTGTGAATGGCGCTTTCGCCGTGCCAGCCCTCGCCCGCGCCGGCGCCGCCGCAGATGGTTTCGTAATACTGGTAGTCGGCGTTGCCGAAGGTGAAGTTGTTCATGGTGCCCTGGGCGGCGGCCATCACCCCCATGGCGGCGAACAGGGCGTCCACCACGGCTTGAGAGGTTTCCACGTTGCCCGCCGCAACGGCAGCCGGTGGGCGCGGGTTCAGCAGGCACCCCTTCGGCACCACGATGTCGATGGGTTTCAGGCACCCGGAGTTGAGCGGAATGGGCGCGTTCACCATGCAGCGGAAGACGTATAACACGCAGGCCCGCGTGATGGGCTCCGGCGCGTTCATGTTGTCTGGCACCTGCGCGGAAGTGCCGGAGAAATCCACCACCGCGCGGCGATTCTCGCGCTCAACGCGGATGCGAACGCGGATTTTCGCGCCATTGTCCAGCTCGGTTTCGAATTCGCCGTCTTTGAGCGCGTCGATGACCCGGCGCACGCTTTCCTCGGCGTTGTCCTGCACGTGGTGCATGTAGGCCGCCACCATGTCCGGGCCGAAATGCGCCACCATCTTCTCAAGCTCCGCCATGCCGCGCCCGCAGGCGGCCACTTGCGCCTTGAGATCCGCGATGTTCTGATCCGGATTGCGGGCGGGATACGGCCCGGATGCGAGGATGGCGCGCATTTCCTCCTCGCGGAAGTGGCCGTTCTCGACCAGTCGAAACGGCTCGATGAGCACGCCTTCCTCGTGAATGCTTCGCGCCTCCGGGCTCATGGAGCCAGGCGCCAGGCCGCCGATGTCGGCATGGTGCCCGCGCGCGGCGACGTAGAAGGTGGGCCGCGTTCCGTCCCCGATAAACACGGGTGAAACAACCGTCACGTCCGGCAAATGCGTGCCGCCGCCATAGGGCGCGTTCAACACCCAGGCATCACCGGGCTTGAGAGCGTCGCCCGCGGCGCGGATGACCGCCTCCACCGCCCTGTCCATGGAGCCCAGGTGCACCGGCATGTGCGGCGCGTTGGCCACCAGTCCGCCAGCGGCGTCGAACACCGCGCAGGAGAAGTCCAGCCGCTCCTTGATGTTCACCGAGCTTGCCGTCTGGCGCAACGACTCGCCCATCTGCTCGGCGATGGACATGAAAAGGTTGTTGAACACCTCCAGCAGCACCGGGTCGGGCTTCGAGAAATCGCCCGCTCGCGCCAGTGCCGGCGTGGGCATACTCATCACGTCATTCCCACCACCTTTTTCGTCATTCCCGCGCAAGCGGGAATCCATTCCCCCCGTTCCATGAGTCTCCATGGATCCCCGCTTTCGCGGGGATGACGGAGAGGAATGCGCGGCTGTCAGCAGCAGGTGGCCATAGGCGTTCATCTGCGCCCGCCAGCCCGGCTCGACGACCGCCGTGGAGTTCGGCTCCACGATGAGCGCCGGTCCCGCCACCTCCTGCCCGGGCTGCATGGCGTCGCGGTCGAACAGCGGCGCCTTTTGCCATTCGCCATTGGCGTAAAGGTCAACATGCTCCAGCGGCTCCGGCGTGCCTTCGGCAAGCGGTTGCTCGTATTCCGGGATGCGCGCGCCGCCGCCTTCCGCCGCCACCGTGACGGCCTCCATTACCAGCGCCTTTTCCGGCTGGATGAAGCCGAACAGCCGCTTGTGCTCGGCCTCGAAGGTCGCGCGCAAGCCTTCCGCCGTGGCATCTTCCGGGAAGTTCACCGCCAGCGCGGTGTCGGTGCCGAAGTAGCGCAGCAGCAGCTTGCGGGTAATGCGCGCTTCGCTTTTCCGTACGCCCTTTTCCGCCAGTTCCGCCAGCGCTTGCTCGCCCAGCTCCTTCGCCAGCCGCTGCGCGCTTTTCAGCGTCTCGTCGTTCAGCGTCTGCTCCACACCGTGCGTGCGCTCCGCCCGGATGTCGGCAAGGCCAATGCCATAGGCCGAAAGCACGCCCGCCAGCGGGTGCACCAGCACGGTCTTCATCCCAAGCGCATCGGCGATGCGGCAGGCGAACTGCGCGCCCGCCCCGCCGAAGCAGTTGAGCACATATTCGGTAACGTCCCGCCCGCGCTGAATGGAGATCTTCTTGATGGCGCTGGCCATGTTCTCCGTGGCGATGTCGAGGAAACCCTCCGCCACCTCTTCCGCCGTGCGGCCGTCGCCCACCCGTTCCGCCAGTTCGGCGAAGGCCGCACGCACCGATTCCACGTCCAGCGGCTCGTCCTGGTTTGGCCCGAACACGTGCGGGAAATATTTCGGCTGAATGCGCCCCAGCAGCACGTTCGCATCCGTCACCGCCAGCGGCCCCCCGCGCCGGTAGGACTTCGGCCCCGGGTTGGCGCCGGCCGACTGCGGCCCCACCTGGAAGCGCCCCTGCTCGTATTTCAGGATGGAACCACCGCCCGCCGCCACGGTGTGGATTTGCAGCATGGGCGCGCGCAGGCGCACGCCGGCCACCTCCGTCTCGAAGCTGCGCTCGTATTCGCCGTCATAGTGCGCGACATCGGTGCTGGTGCCGCCCATGTCGAAGCCGATGACCTTTTCGAACCCGGCCAGCTTCGCCGTTTCCACCATGCCCACCACGCCACCGGCGGGGCCGGAGAGAATGGCGTCCTTGCCCGCAAAATGATGGGCGGACGTCAGCCCGCCGGAGGACATCATGAAGAACAGGCGCGGAGACGCATGTTCGTCATTCCGGCGAAAGCCGGAATCTCGTGCAGCCTGGCCTCCCGAGACTCCGGCTTGCGCCGGAGTGGCGGAGGGGGTCGCCCCCAGCGCCGCGGCCACGCGGTTCACGTAACGGCGCAGCACCGGCGTGAGATAAGCATCCACCACCGTGGTGTCGCCGCGCGGCACCAGCTTCATCAGCGGCGAAACCTCGTGCGAGGCCGAAACGTGGGAAAAGCCCATCTCGCGCGCGAGTGAGGCCACGAGCTGTTCGTGCAGCGGCCAGCGGTCGGCGTGCATGAAGACGATGGCCAGGGAGTTGAATCCCTCCTCCCGCAGCGACCGCAATAGCGCCCGCACCTCCGTCTCGTCCGGGCGCACGAGCTGCTGGCCGTTGAAGGTGACGCGCTCGCATACCTCCACCACCTTTTCATACAATGGTGGAATGTGTCGCGGCGCCAGCGCGAACAAGTCGGGCCGGTTCTGGTATCCGATGAACAGCGCATCGGCGAAGCCTTGCGTGATCATCAGCGCCACCCGCTCGCCGGTGCGCTCCAGCAGCGCGTTGGTGGCCACGGTGGTGCCCATCTTCACTTCCGCGATCCGCTCGTACGGAATGGGCGCATCGGACGCCACACCCAGGAACCGGCGAATGCCCTCCAGCGCGGCGTCCTCGTAGGCCTCCGGATTCTCGGACAGCAATTTGAGCGTGTGCAACGCGCCATCCGGCGAGAGCGCCACCACGTCGGTGAACGTCCCGCCCCGGTCGATCCAGAACCGCCAGCCCGCTGCCATTCGCTCCGCCATGTGCCCGCGCTCAGTCCTTCTTCACGAAATCGGCGCACCTCGGCGCCTCGCCCGAACCACCCCAGGGGATGATGGGCACGGTGGAGACGGAGTTTTTCGGGCTGCCCTCGATGAGCTTGTCGGAATAGGTGAGATAGACCAGCACATTGCGCTTTTCATCACACGCGCGCACCAGGTGCAGCTTCTTGAACAGGAAGGAACGGCGCTCCTCGTAGAAGGCCTCGCCCTGCTCGAACTTGGCCTTGAAGCGAATGGGCCCCACCTGCCGGCAGGCCAGCGACACCTCCGAGCGCTCCTCCGCCAGCCCGGCCCAGCCCTTCCAGCCGCCGATTTCCGGCACCGCGAAGTGGCAGGCCACGCCCTCGACCTTCGGGTCGTCGATGCCATAGACGCGGATGTAGGCGTCCGGCGAGAGCAGGCGGAACACCGTGCGCACCTTGAAGATGAAATCCGGCTCCGGAAAATCCGCCGCCACCACGGAAGCGGGCAACAGCGCCAGCGCTCCCGCCGCGAGGAACGTTTTCATGATCCGCTTCATGGCCTTCGCCTCCCTTGGGCTCGAAAAATCTGGCCAAGTGGTGCGAGCGGAGCGGGCGCATGTCAAGTGCCATGTATGCCCGATGTTCAAGCACCCGCGCGCAGCCGCGCGAACCCGGCCTCGAGGTCGGCCGTCAGGTCGTCCGGCTCCTCGAGCCCGATGGACAGGCGGATGAGCCAGCCATCATGTGGCCACGGCTGCGAGCGGATGCGCCGCATGTCCTTGCGCATGACGAGGCTCTCGTAGCCGCCCCAGCTTGCGCCAAGGCCGAACAGCGCCAAGCCATCCAGCATGGCCACCACCGCCTCGTCACCGTATTCCGGCTTCAGCACGAAGGAGAACAGCCCAGACGCGCCTGAAAAATCGCGCTTGAAATATTCATGCCCCACCGCGCCGGGAAGCGCCGGATGCAACACCGCCTCCACCTCCGGACGTTCTTTCAGCCAGCGTGCGATCTTCAAGGCGCTCTCCCCGTGCCGCTGCAGTCTCAGTGGCATGGTGCGAAGCCCCCGCAGCACCAGCCAGGCGTCGTCGCCACCCACGCACTGACCCAGCGTGAGGGTGGTGGCCGCGATGCGTTCGGCCACCTCCGCAGCCAGCGCATCGCTCGTGTCCTTGGCGCACAGCACCGCGCCCATCAGCACGTCCGCGTGCCCGCACTGGTATTTGGTGAGCGCCTGGATGGAAACGAGGCACCCGGCCGCGAACGGATCGAACAGCCAGCCCGCCGACCACGTATCGTCGATGACCGGCGCGATGCCGCGTTCCCGCGCCGCTTGTGCCAGTGCCGGCACATCCAGCACCTCCATGCTGTCCGAGCCGGGCGATTCGAGAAACAGCAAGGCTGTATTTTCCCGCATTTGCGCGATGATTTCGTCCGTCGTGCCGCGCGGGTCGAAGAAGCTGGCCGAGACGCCATACCGCGCCAGCAACTGCTTCATCAGCCGCCGCGTGGGGTAATAGAGCGCATCAGACAGCAGCACGTGATCGCCCGCCTTCGTCAGCGCCAGCAGCACGCAGGCGATGGCCGCAAGCCCGGAAGGGAACAGGTGGCATGCACCGGCACCCGTGGAGATGGCTAGCAGAGCTTCCTCCAGCGCCCGTGTCGTTTCCGTGCCCTTGGTGCCGTAGGGAGCCAGCCGCTCGAAGGTTTCCACGTCGCGCGCCAGCATGGTGCTGGCCCGCACCACGCCCGGGTTCACCGGCCCGGCTTCGTGCTCCGTCGGATCGAAGCCGCCACCTGAGTGCATCAGGCGCGTGGTGCGGGTGAGGGAAGGGGAGGGGGTGTCGTTTCGTCGTTGGGTCATGGTGCGCTCCGAATGTTTTCGTGGTGGGATGCCAGGGCGCCCGGCCGGGAAAAATGTTGCAAGGGCGGCCGGAAAAAGTCTTGACGGGTGCGTTGAATTGTTTTCCGATACGGAAAGAAGGGCAACAACAATTCCACATAGCCCTTTGTTCTTGTATCGGGAGAGCGTCTGCTGGAGGGAGGTCTGCCACACATCCGTGCCGGGGCCGTTCTCCGGCCTCTGCGCCGGCGGTGTTCTGCCGCCGGGTTCAGCCAAGACCGCGAAATGGATGCATGGCGATATTTTCCGGGGGAACGCGAGGCCCGGCGAGGGGCGCTCTCCGGAATGGTGTGGCCACGGGGGTCCTGCCGGTGGGCGCACCTGTGCTTCAGGGCAACCCGGAGCCGAAAGGCAAGGGAAAGAACGGCAACAGTGAAAGGGAAGGATAGTCCGATGAAAAAACTGTTCACTCTGGCCATTGGCGCGCTCATGGGCGCTTCCATGGCGGTAACCGCCGCGCAGGCCGGCACGCTGGACGACGTGAAGAAGAAAGGTTTCATCCAGTGCGGTGTGTCGCAGGGCCTGCCCGGCTTCTCCGCGCCCGATGACAAGGGCAACTGGAAGGGTCTGGACGTGGACTTCTGCCGCGCCGTGGCGGCGGCCGTGTTCGGCGACCCGAACAAGGTGAAGTTCACCCCGCTTTCCGCCAAGGAGCGCTTCACCGCGCTGCGCTCCGGCGAGGTGGACATCCTTTCGCGCAACACCACCTGGACCATGCAGCGCGACGTGGAGCTGGGCCTGAACTTCGCCGGCGTGCTCTACTACGACGGCCAGGGCTTCATGGTGCGCAAGTCGCTGGGCGTGACCTCGGCCTTGCAGCTCAACGGCGCGGAGGTGTGCACCAACACCGGCACCACCACCGAGCTGAACGTGGCGGACTTCTTCCGCTCCCACAAGATGGACTACAAGGTCGTGGCCTTCGAGAAGGCCGACGAAGTGGTGAAGGCCTATGACGAGGGCCGCTGCGACGTCTACACCACCGACCGTTCGGGCCTGGCCGCCATGCGCCTGAAGATGAAGAACCCGGACGAACACGTGGTGCTGCCCGAGATCATCTCCAAGGAGCCGCTGGGCCCGGTGGTGCGCCACGGTGATGATCAGTGGTTCGACATCGTGAAGTGGACGCTGTTCGCGCTGATCAACGCGGAAGAGCTGGGCGTGACCAGCCAGAACGTGGACGAGATGAAGAAGTCCACCGACCCGGCCATTCGCCGCCTGCTGGGCGTGGAAGGCAAGTTCGGCGAAACGCTGGGCCTGACCAACGAGTGGGCCTACAACGCCATCAAGCACGTGGGCAATTACGGCGAAATCTATGACCGCAACGTCGGCCCCAAGACGCCGCTGGGCCTGGCGCGCGGTCTGAACGCCCTGTGGAACAAGGGCGGCATCATGTATGCTCCGCCGATCCGCTGATGCGAGCAACCGCAAGAGTGGATGGGCGTGCATGAATGCCTGAAACGATGATGAATTCCCCGGCCTGGTTCACGCCAGGCCGGGGTTTTTCGGGCGAAGCGCGGCCGTTTCCTCATGTTGCGCAAGGGTCTGTTGGGCTTGTTCACTGTGCTTGAAATGAAACCGGGCGGTCGGCCATGAGCGTTGTAGCGGCACGAGTGCAAACCTCCGAGGCGGAAGAACGGGCGCGCCGCGTGCGCCTGTGGCTGGTGCTGACGCTGGCAGCGACGGCGGTGCTGCTGTTCTGGTGGGCGGCCAGCCGATTCTTCTACAAGTCTCCCACCGGCCTTTTCGCCGACATTGCCGACTGGCTGGGGAACATACTTTCCGCGCTGGCGAATTTCGACGGCGGCGTGCTGGCCTGGCTGGGCCGCGTGGTGGTGTCGGTGGTGGACATCGCGCCGCTGTTCACCGTTATTTTCGTCGGCGGGCTGGGGTATCGGCTGTATAACTGGCTGCGCACGGAGCACCCGCGCCCGGCCTCGGCCAACCCGCTGTTCGACCGGCATTTTCGCGGTATCGCCTCGGAGCTGGTGCTGTTCACGGCACTCGCCGTGTTCATCTGGTGGATCACCGGCAACACCATGGACAACCTCGTGCGGCTGAAGGGCACGGGCGCCGCGCCGGGCTTCGATTTCCTCAACTCCACCGCCGGCTTCAGCATCAACCAGGTGCTGTTCCTCGACTATTCAGAGACTTCCACCTACGGCAAGGCGCTCATGGTGGGCCTCATCAACACGCTGGTGCTGTCCCTCATCGGCATCGTGCTGGCCACCATCATCGGCTTCATCATTGGCATCATGCGGCTGTCCAACAACTGGGTCATCTCGAAGCTGGCCGCCGGCTA
>JALVSR010000090.1 GCA_027024225.1 Hyphomicrobiales bacterium
TGGTGGGCCTCATCAACACGCTGGTGCTGTCCCTCATCGGCATCGTGCTGGCCACCATCATCGGCTTCATCATTGGCATCATGCGGCTGTCCAACAACTGGGTCATCTCGAAGCTGGCCGCCGGCTATGTGGAGTTCTTCCGCAACGTGCCGCTGCTGTTGCAGATCTTCGTGTGGTACAACGCGGTGCTCAAGCCCCTGCCCATGCCGCGCCAGTCGCTGGTGGTCGCCGACTCCATCTTCCTCAACAACCGCGGCATCTACGCGCCCAAGCCCATCTTCGCCGATGAATGGTGGTTCGTGGTGGCGGCCTTCGTCTTCGGCCTTCTGGCCAGCTTCTTCATCGCCCGCTGGGCACGCAAACGGCAGATGGAAACCGGCCAGCCTTTCCCGGTGGTGCGCACCGCGCTGGCGCTCATCATCGGCCTGCCCGTGCTGGTCTATTTCCTCGCCGGTCAGCCGGTGCACTTCGATTACCCGGAACTGAAGGGCTTCAACTACAAGGGCGGCATGCGCATCATCCCGGAATTTGCCGCCATGCTGCTGGCGCTGTCCATCTACACCGGCGCCTTCATTGGCGAGATCGTCCGCGCGGGCATCCAGGCCGTGCCGCACGGCCAGACGGAGGCCGCGCTCTCGCTGGGCCTCACCCGCGGGCAGATGCTGCGTCTCGTCATCATCCCGCAGGCGCTGCGCGTGATCATCCCGCCGCTGACCAGCCAATACCTGAACCTCACCAAGAACAGCTCGCTGGCGGTGGCCATCGCCTACCCGGATCTCGTGGCCGTGGGCGGCATCGTGCTCAACCAGTCCGGCCACGAGCTGGAGGTGATCGCCATCTGGATGCTCATCTACCTCTCATTGAGCCTGCTCACCTCGGCCTTCATGAACTGGTACAACGCCAAGATGAAACTCGTGGAGCGCTAGGGCCATGACGATGCGAACAGCATATCCCGTCATTCCGGCGAAAGCCGGAATCTCGTGCGGCAGGCTCACGTGTGTTCCGTCCGATACTCCGGCTTGCGCCGGAGTGACGGAGAAGCGGAAGGGAGATGCGGACAAGGGGGGAGGCGTTGAATCATGACTGATTCCCCGCAACACTTGGCCTTCCACCGCACGGAGATGTTGCCCCCCAAGCCGCCGCCGCCGGCCACCACCGGCGTGCTCGGCTGGATGCGCCGCAACCTGTTCTCCAACTGGTGGAACACGCTGCTCACCTTCATCGGGCTTTATATCATCTGGCTCATCGCCTCCACGCTCATCGAGTTCGCCATACTGGATGCCGTGTGGGAGGGCGAAGACCGCAAGGCCTGCCTGAGCAAGGACGGCCAGGAAATGGGCGCCTGCTGGGCCTACGTGCGCGCGCGCTTCAACCAGTTCATGGATGGCTTCTATCCCACCGGGCAGGAGTGGCGATACAAGCTGCTCTATGCCCTCGGCATCATCCTGCTGGTGCCCATGCTCATCCCCAAGACCCCCTACAAGGGGCTGAACGCCTTCCTGCTGTTCATTGTCTATCCAGTGCTGGCCTACGTGCTGCTCTATGGCGCGCCCTCGCTGGGCCTGCCCATCGTGGAGACCAGCCAGTGGGGCGGGCTGCTGCTCACCCTCGTCATCGCCTCGGTGGGCATCGTCGTCTCGTTGCCGCTGGGCATCCTGTTCGCGCTGGGGCGGCGCTCGCAGCTGCCGGTCATTCGCTTCCTGTCCATCGTCTTCATCGAGTTCTGGCGCGGCGTGCCGCTCATTACCGTGCTGTTCATGTCATCGGTCATGCTGCCGCTGTTCCTTCCTGAAGATGTAACGCTGGACAAGGTCATCCGCCCGCTGGTGGGCGTGGCGCTGTTCGCCGCCGCCTATATGGCGGAGGTGGTGCGCGGCGGCCTGCAGGCCATCCCGAAGGGCCAATACGAGGCCGCGCAGGCGCTGGGGCTGAGCTACTGGAAGATGATGGCGCTGGTCATCCTGCCGCAGGTGCTGAAAATGGTCATCCCCGGCATCGTCAACACCTTCATCGGCCTGTTCAAGGACACGTCATTGGTGTCCATCATCGGCCTGTTCGACCTGCTGGGCATCGTGCAGAGCTCGCTGGCCGACCCGAAGTGGGCCACGCCGGTGACGGCGCCAACGGCCTACCTGTTCCTGGCCATCACCTACTGGCTGTTCTGCTTCGGCATGTCGCGCTACTCCATCTTCATGGAGCGCTACCTGCACACCGGCCACAAACGCTGAACACGGATTTCAACCTCGGAGCCTGAAGCCATGAGCACCGAACCCGCCACCACCAACCCGGCCGAAACCACCGCCAAAGCCGCGGCGCCGGATCTCGCCGTGCAGATGATCGACGTCAACAAGTGGTATGGCGACTTCCACGTGCTGCGCGACATCAACCTCGAGGTGCTGCGCAAGGAGAAGATCGTCATCTGCGGCCCTTCCGGCTCGGGCAAGTCCACGCTCATCCGCTGCATCAACCGGCTGGAGGAGCACCAGCAGGGGCGCATCATCGTCAACGGCGTGGAGCTGACCGAGGACATCAAGAAGATCGAGGAAATCCGCCGCGACGTCGGCATGGTGTTCCAGCACTTCAACCTGTTCCCGCACCTGACCGTGCTGGAAAACTGCACGCTCGCGCCCATCTGGGTGAAGCGCATGCCGAAGAAGGAGGCCGAGGAAATCGCCATGCATTTCCTCGAGAAGGTGCACATCCCCGAGCAGGCGCACAAGTATCCCGGCCAGCTCTCCGGCGGCCAGCAGCAGCGCGTGGCCATCGCGCGGGCGCTGTGCATGAAACCGCAGATCATGCTGTTCGACGAGCCCACCTCCGCCCTTGACCCGGAGATGATCAAGGAGGTGCTGGAGGTCATGGTGGAGCTGGCCGAGTCCGGCATGACCATGCTGGTGGTGACCCACGAGATGGGCTTTGCGCGGCAGGTGGCCGACCGGGTGATCTTCATGGATCAGGGGCAGATCGTGGAGATGAACACGCCCGAAGAGTTCTTCTCCAACCCGAAAAGCGAGCGCACGCAGCTTTTCCTCTCGCAAATTCTCTGAACATGCGCCATGCTGTGTGCATGATGTGTGAGAGCCCAAACGAAAAATCATCATGTTACGCGCGCCCCGTCCAGGCACCCTGTTCACGCACGATATCGGATGGCTGAAGGGGGCGCGGGGTAATGGGCGGCGCGCAAATTTGCCGAATGGCGAATTTTCGTTTGGATTCTGAGAGGAGAGGAAACATGCACGAGAGAACCGACATGAAAGGCAAGATCATCGCCCTGGGGGCATCCCTCATGCTGGGCGTCGCTCTGGCGCTGAGCCCGACTGTGGCGCAACAGCAGCAAGCGGGCGCCCCCGCGCACAGCCGCGCCGCCATGCTGGAGGCCATGGACAAGATGGCCCGCTTCAAGCACGCCGAGCTGACGGAGAAGAAGGCCAAGGCGGCCATGGAAGTATTCCTGATCATGCGGGAAAAATATCCGCCCGAGCTGTTCCGTTCCAAAACTCCCGGTCCGGACGGCACGGTGGCGGCCATGAAGGCCTCCGAAAAGGCGAAGGAGATCCTGGCGCTGGTGAAGGAAAAGGGTTTTTCCAGCATCGACGACTGGGCCAACACCTTCACTTCGCTGGGCATGGCCATCGCGCATGTGCGCGAGGGAGGCGATACGGCGGTGGAAAAAAGGCTGAAGGATGTGGCGGGTTCATCCTTGCCGGACGAGATGAAAAAGAAGATCACCGCCATGATCAAGGCCACCACCCCGCCGAAATCCAACACGGAGGTGGCGAAAAAACTGCTGGCCAATGAAGAGGCGAAGAAGCTCATTCGGTCCGTGGAAAACCCACCTGCCAAACCCGCCCGGAAGTAACACCATATTGCGTAATGCCTGACCGGTAAAACTGCCCCCCGCCCCCACTCAAGCCCTTGTATCTCATAATTTGAGGGTTGGGTGGGGGCGGGGGGCAGTTTTACCGGTCAGGCATTACGCAATATGGTGTTACTTCCGGGCGGGTTTGGC
>JALVSR010000091.1 GCA_027024225.1 Hyphomicrobiales bacterium
AGGTAGATTTTTCTTGGACACTACTGGGCGAAAGCCGGGGTCTCGTGCCGCAACCTCATGCGCTTGCAGCTCGAGATTCCGGCTTCCGCCGGAATGACGTGTTGAACGCCGGAATTACGTGTTGAATTCGGGCGGGGGCGCGGGACGATGGGTGGTTCCTTATTGAAACAGGAGTATCATCATGGACATCGTGATGGGTCCGGTGCTATTCAACTGGCCGGCCGAGACATGGCGCGACTTCTGGTTCCGCATCGCCGACGAGGCGCCCGTCGCCCGCGCGGTCATCGGCGAGGTGGTGTGCTCCAAGCGCGCGCCGCTGTATTTCGACCACCTCGTAGAGGTCATCGAACGCCTGCAAGCGGGCGGCAAGCGGGTGGCGCTGGCCACCTTGGCGGAGGTCATGAGCGACGTTGACCGCCGCACGGTGGCGCAAGTGGTGGAACTGGCGGAGCTGGTGGAAATCGAGATCAACGACATTTCCGCCCTGGCGCACCTGGAGGGACACGCCTTCGCCGTGGGGCCTTATGTGAACGTCTACAACGAGCGCACGCTGAGCTACCTCGCGCGGAAGGGGGCGAAGCGCTTCGCCCTGCCGCCGGAGATTCCGGCCGACTCGCTCGAAATCCTGACGGCCGCGGCCAGGGAGCTTGGCGCGCTCACGGAGGTGCACGCCTTCGGCCGCGCGCCGCTGGCCCTGTCCGCCCGTTGTTATCACGCCCGGGCGCACGGCCGCACCAAGGATTCGTGCCAGTACGTGTGCGATGAAGACCCCGACGGCATGGAGGTGAAAACGCTCGACGGCCGGGAATTCCTCGCCATCAACGGCATCCAGACGCTCTCATACGGCTGCGTCGATCTTTCCACCGTCATCGACGAGCTGCGCCGCATGGGCGTGGGCGCCTTGCGCATCTCGCCACATTCGGTGGACATGGTGCGCGTGGCGCGGATATTTGCCGATGCGGCGGCCGGCGACATTTCCGGCGCGGAGGCGCATGCGAAGCTGAAGGAGTCCGGCCTGCCGCTGCCGGCCATCAACGGCTTCTTCCACCACCGCGCCGGGCATGAATGGGTGGCCTGAGGCGCCTTGCGGATGTCGCGGCGTTTCCGGATAATGGCCATGCACGAGGCAACCCGTCCCGGGGCCGTATCTTGAGAAAGCGGCGGATATGGTGGACATGGTGAATGAAAACACCTGCCTGCGGGCGCGCATTCATGGCCGGGTGCAGGGCGTGTTCTACCGCGCCTGGACGGAGGAGACGGCGCGGCGCTTGAGGCTGTCCGGCTGGGTGCGCAACCGCCGCGATGGCACCGTGGAGGCGCTTTTCTGCGGTCCGGAAGAGGCGGTGAAGGAGATGCTGAGGCTGGCCGCCTCCGGCCCGCCGGCGGCACGGGTGGAGCGCATCGAAACCACCCCCGCCGACCCGCCGGATAGTCCGGGTTTTCGCGTGCTGCCCACGGTTTGAAGGCGGCGGCCGGTCCGCGCTCAGAACCCGCTCATTTGCCTTGGCAGCCATGTTGCCAGCTCCGGAAAGGCCACGATGAGCGCCACCGCCACGCACATGAGCAGGAAGAAGGGCAGCGCCGCGCGCGCGATGAACAGGATGTCCCGCCCCGTCAGCCCCTGGATGACGAACAGGTTGAACCCCACCGGCGGCGTAATCTGCGCCATCTCCACCACGATGACCAGGTAGATGCCGAACCAGATGAGGTCCAGCCCCGCCTGTTCCACCATCGGCAGGATGACCGAGGTGGTGAGCACCACCACAGAGATGCCGTCCAGGAACATGCCCATGACGATGAAGAACAGCGTCAGCGCCGCAATGAGCGCATAGGGTGAAAGATCGAAGGCGCCGATCCATGCCGCCAGTTCGCGCGGGATGCCGGTGAACCCCATGGCCACGGTAAGAAATGCCGCGCCCGCCAGGATGAACGCGATCATGGCCGAGGTGCGCACCGCGCCCATGAGTGCGTCCGTGAAGCTGCGCCGGTCCAGCGAGCCGGAAAGCCACGAGAGGATGAGCGCGAACACCACCCCCAGTGCCGCCGCCTCCGTCGGCGAGGCAAGGCCTGCGTAGATGCTGCCGATGATGGCCATGATCAGCAGCAGAACGGGAAGGAGGTATTTCAGCGCCGCGACCTTTTCCGCCCAGCTCGCGGCCTGTTCCGCCCGCGGCGCGCCCTGCGGGTGTAACAAGGCCCAGACGATGACGTACCCCATGAACAGCACCACCAGTACCAGCCCCGGAATGACACCGGCGATGAACAGCCGCGCGATGGACTGGTCCGTGGCCACGCCATAGACGATGAGGATGATGGACGGCGGAATGAGCAGCCCCAGCGTGCCGGAACCGGCCAGCGTGCCGATGCTCATGCGTTCGTCGTAACCGCGCCTCTTCAGCTCCGGCAGGGTCATGCGGCCGATGGTGGCGGCGGTGGCGGCGGACGAGCCGGAAACGGCGGCGAAGATGGCGCAGCCCAGCACGTTCACGTGCAAGAGGCCTCCCGGCAGCCGCGCCAGCCACGGGGAAAGGCCGCGGAACATGTCCTCCGCCAGCCTGGTGCGGAACAATATCTCGCCCATCCACACGAACATGGGCAGCGCCGCCAGCGACCACGAGTTGGACGACCCCCAGATGGTGGTGGCCATGGCCTGGCCCACCGGCGCGGAGGTGAACCATGCCAGCGCCGCCGCTCCCACGCCCATGAGCGCGAAGGCCACCCACACGCCCGCCCCCAGCAGCGCGAACAGCAGCGCCAGCAGCACCAGCCCCGATGTCAGCGGCCCCGACATGCGTTATTCCACCGCCGCCAGGTCGTCTTCCGCCGCGCCCGCGCTTTCCGCCCGCTCGTATGACGGCGGCCGCCCGCGCAGCACGGCGATCAGGTCATCGGCGATGGCCACGGCGAAGATTGCCAACCCCAGCAACATGGCCGATTGCGGTATCCACAGCGGTATGGCCACGATGCCGTAGGAGACCTCGCCGAAGGTATAGGAATCCGCCACCATCAGCCACACGTTCCAGCCGAAAAAGACGGTCAGCCCCAGCGCCACCGCCAGCGAAAACACTTCCGCGGCCCATTTCAGCGATGCGGGCAGGCGCGAGAGCAGCAGGTTCACCCGGATATGCGCGCCGTGCCGGAAGGCATGCGCCAGCGCCAGGAAGCTCGCCGCCGCCAGCAGGAACCCGGCGATCTCCGCGATGGAGGGAATCATCAGACCATACCGCTCGCCGATGATGGCATGGGCCAGGTTGTCGATGAGCCTGAGCGTCACCTGCGCCGCCACCAGCGCGCAGATGGCCACCAGCATCACCGCCGCGGCCACGCCCGAGGCATCATAAAGCCACTCCAGCCACCGCCGCAGTCGCATGGTGAACTCCCCTCATGATCCGGGTTGACGAGATGATGAGCGAAACGGAAGCTCCGCGTCGAGCATGTGCATGGGAAAGTGAATGCCCGCCCCGGAAGGGTGGGGCGGGCATTCATGACCTCCTCACTTGCCCCCTTTCAGCTTCTCGTAAGCCTCCAGGATGGCCTTGCCGTCCGCGCCCGCCTTCTGCGCCCACTCGGCTGTCATCTTCTTGCCGATTTCCTTCAGCCCCTTCATCAGCTCTTCGGACGGGGTGACGATGGTCATGCCGTTTTTCTTCAGCACGGCGATCTTGGCCTCGGTTTCCTTTTTCGACATCTCCCAGCCGCGCGCCTCGGCCTTTTTCGCCGCCTCCAGCACCTTGTCCTGCACGTCCTTGGGCAGCCTGGCGAAGGCCTTGGCGTTCACGATCACCATGTTCTTGGGCAGCCACGCCTGCGTGTGGTGGAAGTATTTCACGAAGTCCCACGCCTTGGTGTTCGCACCCGTGGAGGGCGAGGTGATCATGGCATCCACCCGGCCGGTGGAAAAGGCGGTGGGAATGTCCGGCACCTCAACCTGAGTGGGCACCGCGCCGGCGAGCTTCGCCAGCGTTTCCGTCGCCGCGTTGTAGGCCC
>JALVSR010000092.1 GCA_027024225.1 Hyphomicrobiales bacterium
GTGCGGGGTGGTGGCGGGGCTCTTCGCGATCTGGCATGATCGACAAACGACTCGTTGAAAAAACGGAAAAAACGGGGAAGGCTCCATGGGCCTTCCCCGCTCTTCTTGCGCGTTTTGCGCGTCCTTGCCGCCACTACTTGGCCAGCTCCTCCAGGATCTCGTCCAGCAGGGGTTCCCTGCCCCCGATGCGGAAATTCTCCGGCTCGATCCAGTCTTCGCCCATTACCTCCGCCGCCATTTCCAGGTAAGGTCGGCATTCATCCAGCGTTTCCAGCGGCCCCACCTTCAGGCCGGCTTCCACCCGATGATCCCGGATTTCCTCCAGCATGGCGCGGGCCTGCTCCAACGTGCATTTCTGGGCGGTCTGGCCGGATTCGGTCTCCAGGAACTCCGCGCCGGCGTCCAGCGCCTGGCGCGCGGCCTCGCGGATGATGAAGTCTTCCTCCAGCTCGCCGGCCTCCAGCGTGGCCTTGATGAACTTGCGCCGCGAGGTCATGCGCACGCAACCCTCCACCATATTGACCAGGGTATGCTGGTCATGGGTGCGGAACTGGCGCCAGGGCACCACCATGTTCACCTCCGACGCCCCCTCGTAAAAGGCGATCTCCGTTTCCGCCACCACGTAGTCCACCTTCGACCGTCCGCGCGGCCAATTGGCCACGGTTGAAACGCCGATCGGCGAACGCTTGCCCAGCACCTCACGCGCCGTCATGACGAATTTCGGCGGCACGCACACGGCCGCCACCGGACCGAACTCGGTATCGGCTTTCTCGCACAGCCGGCGGATGTCTTCTTCTGTCGCATCCTGCGCCAGCTGGGTCAGCTCCAGCACCTCCAGTGTCTTCGCCGCCAACTTCTTCCTGTCCTCGAACGCCATGACGCCTTTCCGCTCGTTTGGGTTTCTCATGCCCGCAAGTGTTCGAAAGAACATTTCGGCGCAACCACCCCGTCAGTCAAGCTGCAACGTTTCACACTGTGGCAAATGCGAAATGAGGCATTTTTCATTTGGCCCGGCGCCGGTGCTTGCCGCATCATGCGCGCCAAACCGGAGAGGAAGGCATGACGAACGATACCGAGACGGAAAAGCCCGCGAAAAGGCCCGCCATCTTGCTGGTGAACTTAGGCACCCCGGACGCGCCTACGCCGGCGGCGGTGCGGCGCTACCTGCGCGAGTTTCTTTCCGACCCCCGGGTGGTGGAGGTGCCCCGGGCGGTGTGGCTACCCATTCTGCACGGGATGATCCTGCCATTCCGTTCCCGCCGCTCGGCCGAGGCCTACGAGAAGATCTGGGATCATGAACGGGGCTGCTCGCCATTGCTGGACATCACCCGGCGGCAGGCGGCGGCGCTGCAGGAGCGGCTGGGCGACGCGGCGCGGGTGGACTTCGCCATGCGCTACGGCACCCCGGCGCTGGGCGAGCGCCTGCGGGCGCTGATGGCGGCGGGACACGAGCGCATCGTGGTGCTGCCGCTGTATCCGCAATATTCCGGCTCCACCGTGGCCAGCGTGGTGGACGCCGTGGCCGACGCCCTACGCGGCATGCGCCATCAGCCCGCAGTGCGCATCGGCACGCCCTATTACGACCACCCCGCCTATATCGCCGCGCTGAAAGCGAGCATCGAGAACCACTTGGACACCCTGGGCTGGGAGCCGGAGGTCATCCTTGCCTCCTACCACGGCGTGCCGAAAAGCTTCGTCGAGAAGGGCGACCCTTACGCGCGGCACTGCCAGGCCACCACGGAGCTGTTGCGCACGGCCACGGGGCTTTCCGCCCAGCGGATGCCCATGAGCTATCAGTCGCGCCTGGGCCGGGCGGAGTGGCTGAAACCCTACACCGATGAAACCATCGCCGCGCTGGCGGAAAGCGGCGTGAAGAACCTGGCCGTCATCACCCCCGCCTTTGCCGCCGACTGCCTGGAGACGCTGGAAGAAATCGCCATCGGCGGAGCGGAAATCTTCCGCGCGCACGGCGGCGAAAACTTCACGCTCGTTCCCTGCCTGAACGATTCACCCGCCGGAGTGGATCTGCTGGAGGCGCTGGCGCGGCGCGAACTGGCCGGCTGGATCGAATAGAATAAGCGTGCCCACATCAGACGCCATGAGCGCCTCCCATGTTTTTTCTGCCCGCTTGATGTTGACTGCCAGCATGAGCATGGCACATTGTCACGGGAGATTTTTCGCGCATCGCCGCGCCCAGTCGCGCATCCTTTCGCCCTCTTTTTTTCGCGGAATCCCTTCATGACGCCACGAACCGGCACGCCAGGAGGAGAGATCGCCGCCCAGGCCCTGGCCGCGGCGGGCATCCGGCATGCCTTCTGCGTACCGGGCGAGAGCTACCTGCCGCTGCTGGCCACGCTGAAAAAGGCTGGCATCACGCCCATCACCTGCCGCCACGAGGGCACGGCCAGCATGGCGGCGGAGGCCATGGGGCGGCTGCGGCGCGGCGTGCCGGGACTATGCCTGGTCACCCGCGCGCCGGGGCTGGCGAACGCCATCGCGGGGATCAATCTGGCCATGCAGGATGCCACGCCGCTCGTGGTGCTGGCCGGCCAGGTGCCCACCCATGCCCGCGGCACACAGGCATTCCAGGAGGCCGAGCTGACGGCGCTCGCCGCCCCCCTGTGCAAGCATGTTGAAGAAGTAAGCGCCCCCGCCGCCCTGGCGCCGGCCATCATGCGGGCTTGCCACATCGCCACTTCCGGCACGCCGGGCCCGGTAATGCTTTCGCTGCCGGAAGACGTGCTGAACGCCACCGCGCAGGCCGCGGCGCGGATCGCGGAACATCCACGGCCACACGCCGTTCCCGCGCCAACCGCGCAAGACATGGCGCGACTGCATGACCTGCTCGGCAGGAGCGCCCGCCCGTTGCTGATTGCCGGCGGGGGACCGCACATGTGGACGAAAAGGGCGCGCGCCCTGTTGCATGAGCTGGCGCAGCGGGCGCACATTCCGTTGATCACCGCCTTCCGCCGACAGGGTCTGGTGGATCCTCTGCATCCGGCCGCCGCCGGCACGCTGGGCTTCCGCCCGCCTCAGGCGGTGATCCGGGCCTTGCGGCAAGCCGATCTGCTCATCCTGCTGGGCACCCGTGTCACGGCCATCACCCGGCATGTCCTGGCCACCGCCTTCGACCTTGCCGCGCCCCCCATGCCGGTGGCGCATATCCACCCCGATGCAGAGATCTGTGGGCGCAATATCCATGCCGGTCTCCCCATCTGCGCCGTCCCCGAAGAGTTTCTGCAAGCGCTGCCGCTGGCGGACATTCCGCAGACGCTGCAACACGCCGAAGATCAGCGTCGCGCATGGACGGAGCACCTGCACGCGGCGTTTCTGGACCATGCCGGCAAGGCGCCGCCGGTGCCGGCGGGCGTCAACCCCGGCGACATCTTCATCCGTTTGCGCGAACATCTGCCGCCGGAAGCCATCGTCTGTAGCGGCGCCGGCAATTATGCCCTGTGGTTGCATCGCTTCTTCCATCATCGCAACCTGCACGGCCAGCTCGCCCCCGTGGGCGGAGTGATGGGCTATGGCCTGCCCGCCGCCCTGGCGGCGAAACTGCGCTTTCCCGACCGCCCCGTGCTGGCGGTGGCGGGCGATGGTTGCCTGCAGATGAGCCTGAGCGATTTCGCCACCGCCGCACAGTATGGGCTGGGCATCATCGTGCTGGTGCTGGACAACGCCCAGCTGGGCACCATCCGCCTGCACCAGTTGCGGCGGTTCCCCGACACCGACTGCGCCACGGCCCTGCATAACCCGGATTTCGCCGCCTTCGCCGAATCCTGCGGCGGCCTGGGTCTGCATGTGCGCGAGACGGAAGAATTCATGGATGCCTTTCGCGCGGCGGAGAACGTAGCGCTGCACGGCCGGCCGGCGCTGCTGCACATCCACGTTTCGCCAGATGCCATCGCCCCCGGCCTGAATGCGGATGACATGCAGGGCTGAGCCCCCTCAGGCCTCGCCCTTCAGTTCAAAACGTTCGACGAGCCGAAACGGCTTTTCCGGCCCCGGCTGGGCGAAAACGCACAAGTCGCGCAAGACCACCGGCTCGGCCAGGTATTCCATGCCCCATTCCAGCACCTTCCGCTTCCACGGCTCGATTTCGTGCGGGGCCAGGATGCTGGTGAGCGTCATGTGAAAGACGTATTCTTCGCCCACGTGGGGATACCCCCACGTGAAGACGTTGGCCTTCTGCTGACGGCTGATGCCCTTGCCGAAAATCCTGTCCTGCTCCTCTTCCGTCAGCGGCTGGCGGAAGGGATCGAGGTCGCGCACGCAGGCGAAGGCCAGCTCATCCACCCGCGGGTTGGGCAGCGATTGCTGCAGGGTCAGGAACGAGCCAAGCTCGCGCGGCGTCAGCAGGCCCAGCTCCTGCGGGGCCCACTCTGCGGCCAGCGTCTGCACCGCGTCGAACAGCTCCCGTTCCGAACGCCCCTCGCGCAGGCGAAAGGGCGCCTTGAGCGTGGCATGAAAGCCGTAGCGCCTCGGCGTGCGCAAAAGCCCGGTGGGAACGGGCCAGCGCAATTCTTCCGGCGTGGGCTTGAGCGTTTCGGTGTCAAAGCCGAACCAGCGCCGGCCGAACTCCGCCAGCGGCTCATCGCGCCGCGGACTGAAGTAGATGGCATATCTGTGGAATTTTCCGTTCATGGCGCGCCCGTTCATGCCGCAAGCGGCGTCACAAGGCAAGCCCGGTGGGGCCGGGGTTTCCGCCTGCACGAACAAGACAAGTCATAATCACAATTTGGCCGCCTTTGCACTGTTGGTTGCAGGCGTTCGACAAGACGACCGCCGTGGTGCATGACGCAACACGCCAGGTCCAGAAAATCGAAGCGACAGAAAGAGTAATCAATGGGAGACGACAAGATGAAAACCATAGGGGGCAAAAGGACCACGTTGCGCAAGCTGGCCATGCTGACGCTGGTGGCGGCACTGCCGCTGGGCCTGGCGGCCTGCGGCGAGGACGCCGCCAAGAAGGCGAAGGAAACCGCCAGCAAGGCCACCGAGGCCGCCAGGGAAGCCGCGACCAGCGCAATGGAAAAGGCGAAGGAAGCCGCCTCTGGCGCCGTTGAAAAGGCCAAGGAAGCCGCCAACCAGGCTGCCGAGGCCGCCAAGGAAGCCGCCAACCAGGCTGCCGAGGCCGCCAAGGAAGCCGCCGCCGGCGCCATGGACACGGCCAAGGAAGCCGCCACCGGCGCCATGGACAAGGCCAAGGAAGCGGCCACCGGCGCTGTGGACGAGGCCGGTAAAACCGCCGCCGAGGCCGCCGATAAGGCTGGCGAAGCCGCCGAGGCCGGCAAGGAGGCCGCCGCTGAGACCACGGACAAGGCCGGCGGCATGATGGACAAGGCCAAGGAAGCGGTGAAGGAAGCCGCAGGCCAGGCAGTGGAGAAGGCCAAGGAAGCCGCCAAGGATGCGGTGCAGGGCGCCGTGGACAAGGCCAAGGAGGCCATGGGCCAGCAATAAGGCCGTCCTGCTCTGTTATCGAGGCCCACTTGAGGCCAACCGATGACGAGGCGCCTGCCGGTTTGTACCAGCGGGCGCCTTTTTTGGGACTGTCCTGGCTGGATGGATTGCCATTTCATGACTCCTTGAATGTCAGGCGCGCCCCCTTGGGCCGTCGCGCGGCTGTTTCATGCCTGACGTTCAGGAAGTCATGAAAAAGAAACATCCAGGAGGCGCCAACGCCGAAAAAATCGCCATTGGCGCATTTCCTGGAGATATGGAATCACACCCGGAAAATATCGTGCGCGCCAGATTTTTTCAGAGCCTTGTTCGTTTTGTGACCCGGCATCTCGCCTGATTCGCCATCCGGCCGAAAAGGCAGGAAACCGTCCAGGCCGGAACACTCCCTCTCAAGCTCCGCGCCAGGCCTGTACCGTCTTGCGTGCAGGCTGACCGGCGCAACCCGCCCCGCGCCCCGCCAGGCCCTTGTCTTTCATGATTTTGGGCCGGGCGTGGATACGCGGCGCCGGGCGCTTCTTCATGGGGTTCGGGATGAGCTTCCCCCGCGGGGGGATTGGAGCCCGGCAAAACTTCGGATACGGCTCACCCCGAAGAAAAGGACCGGAAGCGGGTTGCGCTTCCGGCCCTTTTTTCGGAAATGTCGCCGGGCTGTATCAGATTTCGAACGGCGGCAGTTTCTTTTCCACCAGCTCGTTCTTCAGCGTAACGTATTTGGGCATGCCATCTTCGTCGTAGGGCGGGTAGTCCTCCCCGGCGATCAGCGGACGCAGGTATTCGCGGCAGGCGTCCGTGATGCCGAACCCGTCTTCGGTGATGAAGTCCTTCGGCATGAACTTCTCAACGTTCGCCACCTCCGACAGCGGGGCCTCGCCAATCTCCCACTGATACGGATCATTCGATACCCGCACGATGGTGGGCATGATGGAGTTCTTTCCCTCCAGCGCCTTGTCCACCGCAGCCTTGCCGACGGCATAGGCCTGCTCCACGTCGGTCTTGCTGGCCAGGTGCCGCGCGGCACGCTGCAGGTAGTCGGCCACGGCCCAGTGGAACTTGTAGCCCAGGCTTTCCTTGATCATGTTGGCCACCACCGGCGCGGCGCCGCCCAGCTGCGCATGGCCGAAGGCATCGCGCGTGCCCTGCTCGGCCAGGAAGCGGCCATCGGGCCACTTGCAGCCCTCGGAGACGACGACGGTGCAGTAGTCGTACTTCTCCACGTTTTCCTTCACCTTCGCCATGAAGGCATCCTTGTCGAACTCCACCTCCGGGAAGAGAATGACGATGGGAATGTCGTTCTGCTCATCCGCGGCCAGGCCGCCGGCGGCGGCGATCCAGCCGGCATGGCGGCCCATCACCTCCAGCACGAACACCTTGGTGGAGGTGCGGGACATGGAGCGCACGTCATAAGACGCCTCGCGGGTGGAAACGGCGATATATTTCGCCACCGAGCCGAAGCCGGGGCAATTGTCGGTGATCGGCAGGTCGTTGTCCACGGTCTTCGGCACGTGGATGGCCTGCACCGGGAAACCCATCTTTTCCGACAGCTGGCTCACCTTGTAACAGGTATCCGCCGAATCGCCGCCGCCATTGTAGAAGAAATAGCCGATGTCGTGCGCCTTGAAGACCTCGATCAGACGCTCGTACTGGCGCTGGTTTTCTTCCAGGCTCTTGAGCTTGTAGCGGCATGAGCCAAAGGCGCCGCCGGGGGTGTGGCGCAGCGCGGCGATGGCCTCGTCCGACTCCTTGCTTGTGTCGATGAGCTCCTCCAGCAGGGCGCCGATGATGCCGTTCTTGCCGGCATAGACCTTGCCGATCTTGTCCGGATTGGCGCGGCACGCCTCGATGACGCCGCAGGCGGAGGCGTTGATGACGGCGGTCACACCGCCGGACTGGGCATAAAACGCGTTCTTTGGCATGTCTGTTCCCCTCAAGGATGGTTCAGGCAATTCCCCGCAAGGCCAGCCGCCATTTGCCCCGGCCATCGACAACGATGGAAAGACGGCTCGCGGACGCTGGCCTGCATTCGCAAAGCGTGTTAGCCCAACTATGCCAGATTGTGAAGTCTGCCGGTTTTCGGATCGACGAACCAATGGAAGAAGGAAACAGGCAAGAACACGGCGCCTGCGCGCGCGGTAGAAGGGCGATAATGCCTGCCTTGCTGGCCGCGCTCTGCGTGGTGGGCATGTTGGCGTGGCCCGCCGGCGGCGCGCGGGCCACCTCCGAGCCGGTGAGGATTTCCGGCTCCGGCCTGCTGCCGGCAAACGACTGCCGGCGGCTCACCTACGAACAGGTGCGCTACGTGGTGTGTCATTTCGATGTCGCCAGGCTGCCGCTCAGGCTGTGGCATGCCGACGAAAAAGGCAGGCGTTTCGGCACCTTCGCGCGGCTGCGCGACTGGCTGGCGGCGCGCGGGCAGAGGCTGGTGTTCGCCATGAACGCGGGCATGTACACGCCGGAATACAAGCCAGCCGGGCTGTATATCGAGGATGGCGCGCTGAAGAAGAAAATCAACCTGCGGCGCGGCTATGGCAACTTTCACCTGCTGCCCAACGGCGTGTTCTGGATTGATGAGGGCCGCGCGGGCGTGATGGAGTCGAAGGCGTTCGACAAGGCCTATCGCGCCGGGCGTCTGCGCCCGCGGTTTGCCACGCAGTCCGGACCGATGCTGGTCATCAACGGACGGCTGCACCCGAAATTCCGGCGCGATTCCAACTCGCGGAAAATCCGTAACGGCGTGGGCGTGCGCGAAAACGGGCGGGATGTGTTTTTCGTGCTGTCGGAAAGCCGTGTGAACTTTCATGCCTTCGCGCGGCTGTTTCGCGATGCGCTGGAAACGCCCAACGCGCTGTTTCTGGACGGCACCATCTCGCGCATCTACGCGCTGGGCCTGCGGGAGGAGAGCAACATCATTCCCTTCGGCCCCATCGTGGGGCTGGCCCTGCCGCTGAAGGGGGAAACGGCGCGATGATTGCGATGCCGGGAGGCAGGTCATGAGCCATATCGATGACAGCGAGGCCCGGCGGAAAGGCCGGGAGCGGGCGGACCGGTTGCAGGCGGAGCACCTGGAAAAGGGCGGCGACTTCACCGACTGGTTCGAGGAGCTCTATGCCTCGGCGCAAGGCGATGCGGCGCTTGTCCCGTGGGCTTACCTCGAGCCGCACCCGGCGCTGGTGGACTGGATGCGCCAACAGCCGCCACCGCCGAAAGGCGCACGCGCCATCGACGTGGGCTGCGGGCTGGGGGACAACGCCGCGTTTCTCGCCAGGTGCGGCTATGAAACGACGGCCATCGACATCTCCCCCAGCGCCATCGAATGGGCGAAACGGCGCCATGGCGAGCTGGCTGATTTCCGCGTGGCCGACCTGCTCGACCTGCCGGAAGAGCTGAAGGGCGCCTTCGACCTGGCGCATGAGACCTACACCATCCAGTCGCTGCCCATCGAGATGCGCCCGCGGGTGATGGCGGCGGTGGCCTCGTTGCTGGCGCCGGGCGGCAAGCTGCTGGTCATCTGCCGCTCGCGGCCGGATGAGCGGGTGCCGGAAGGTCCGCCCTGGCCGCTTTCGCTGGCCGAGCTTGAAGAATTCGAACGCCTGGGATTGCGCCGCGTGCGGCTCGACGAATTCGTCGAGGAAAGGGCGGACGGACGCCGCATTCCTCATTATCGGATGGAATACGAAAAGCCCCGCTGAGAACCGCCCGCGTGCGGCGCGCGGCGGCAACGCGCCCCCGGTCAACCGGTGTGGACCATTTCCCGCCGCTCCTCGGCCGGCGGCGCGGCCTCGATGCGGTTGGCGGCCTCTTCCAGCCTCCGCTGGAGGCTGGCGATCTCGTCCTGCATCCGCATTTTCTCACGCATGAAGCGGCTGCGCTCCGCCGTCAGCTCCTCTTCCAGGCGGGCGGAGGCCTCGCGGCTCTTTTCCAGTTCCCGCTCCAGCTGTTCAATGCGCGCGGCCTGCGATTTGCGCACCGCCTCCTCGTCGCGCAACCGCGCAGCCAGCTCCTTCACTTCCGCACGAGCCTTCTTCAGCTCCTCGCGGGCTTCGGCCAGGTCGGCATCACGCGCGCGCAGCCTGCCGGTGAGAGAGTCGCGCCTTTCCTTCAGGTCCGCCAGCTGCAGGTTCAGTTCGGACCGTTCGGCATAAAGCCTTTCGGCGCGCGCTTCCGTCTCGGCCAGTTTGTCCTCGAGCCTGGCGATTTCGCGCTTCAGGCCTTCGATGACCTCCTCCAGCCCGCCGATGCGCTCATTGGCCTTTTGCAGCCTTTCCGCCAGGATCCCGGCGCGGCTTTCGGCGCGGGCGGCCTCGGCCTGATGGGCGATCACGCGCTCGTGAGCCTGCTGCATGACCACCTCCAGCTTGCGCGCCATCATGGCGTGCTCGGCCTTCAGGCGGCTGTTTTCCGTTTGCAGGTTGGCCAGCACCTCGGGCTTGCGTTGGCGCAAATCACGCCACTGGCGCACCTTCCGGCGGGTGAGGCGGCTGAAATGCACCAGCATGAACAACGCCAGCATGAGCACGCCAAGCGCCAGCACCGCCAGCATGACGACCTCGGTGGGAGTGAAATTCAGGATCATGGTTGCAAGTGCCCCGGTTCTGGCGAATTCCTGTTGCCGCCGGGCATTGAAGCGAAAAAAGCATGTTTGGGCAATGCGCTGGTTTGAAAATCATTAATGCCGCGTGCCATGAAGAGATTTCCGGAGAAAACGCGCATGGCATGATCCGTGCGCAATCGCGCACGCCGACGATGCGGCGCCGGCTCATGCCAAAACGCACGAAGGACCACCCATCCCCTAATCCCGAGCCATGAGGATGGAACCCCAACCTTGCGCGGGGCGGCTTGTGCCGGGCAGCCCTTGCGCAATCCGCCGGCGGATCCGCCCTCAGAACGGATTCCAGGTGGGCCGGGCGGTTATTTTCAGGTAGCCGATGTTGCCGCCCAGCCTCGCGCCCACACCGGTGCGCACCGGGATGAGCGTGATCTTGTCGTTGGAATGCATGCTCACGCTCAGGCCCGCCACCAGGTAGGCCGAGCCGGAAACGCCCAGGAAACGATCGAAGATTTCACGCGGAGTGTCGATGTCATATACCAGCATCAGCACCTTGGAGCCGTTGCCACCGGCATCGATGCCTATGCTCGGCCCCTGCCAGAAAATCTTCTGCTGCCGGCCGTTCTTCAGGTACAGCATGCCCTCGCCATAACGCAGGCCGGCAACGAAGGCGCCGGAGGCCTCCTCGCCCAATACATAGCCGCTGGGACGGCCATGGGCCTTGAACACCGATTCGATGGCCCGCGCCAGCCCCTTGGTGGTGGTGCCGAAGAACTTGTGCCCGGCATCGACGATCTCTTCCACGCTGAAGGTTTCGCGCTCGTGCTGGCTGGCGGGCGCGTTGGCGGGCCTTATCTGCACGCCCCTGTCGGCGGCGATGGCCGGCATGGCCACGCCCAGGGCCAGCAGCATGGTGGTGGTGAACATCCAGCGCCTGAACATGATTCCTACTCCTGCAAATGCACACGACGAGACTGTTTCCGCCCCCCGCATGCCGTGCGAACATGGCCTTCACGAGTCCATTCCACGGCCATTTGCGGCAAGTTTGCAGGAAAAGGATTGGCAATCTGTTAACCAGCGCCTAACCAGCGCCTCTCCGGCGCGAACCGCCCGGGCCAGGCGACGGGTTCGCGTGCAGGCGCGTGCACGCGCGCCCGGATGCGGCGCAAAGCCCGAGCATTTTCAGCCGTTCGCCGCGCCTGCCAGATAATTGGCGAAACGGCGGAACAGGTAGTGCGAATCCTGTGGCCCCGGCGAGGCTTCCGGATGGTGCTGCACCGAGAACACCGGCCTGTCCTTCAGCGCGATGCCGCAGTTGGTGCCGTCGAAAAGCGACACGTGCGTCTCCTCCACCTCCTCGGCGGGCAGCGAATCGACATCCACGGTAAAGCCGTGGTTCATGGAGGTGATTTCCACCTTGGCGGTCGTGAAGTCCTTCACCGGATGATTGGCGCCGTGATGGCCCTGTTTCATCTTTTTCGTCCGCCCGCCCAGCGCCAGCGCCAGCATCTGGTGCCCCAGGCAGATGCCGAACATGGGCTTGCCAGCCGCCAGCAGCGCGCGGATCTGCTCACCGGCGCCGTTTTCCGCCGTCGCTGCGGGGTCGCCCGGACCATTGGACAGAAACACGCCATCGGGGTTCAGCGCCAGGATGTCCTCCGCCGGCGTGTCCGCCGGCACCACCGTCACCCGGCAGCCCGCGTCCACCAGGCAGCGCAGGATGTTCTTCTTGATGCCATAGTCGATGGCCACCACGTGAAAGCGCAGCTCGTCCGCCCGTGGCCGGGCGAAACCGTTTGGCCAGATCCACGTGCCTTCTCGCCACTCGTAGGGCTTTTCCGTGCTCACCTGTGCGGCCAGGTCGGCGCCGACGATGCCCGGCCATTCGGCGGCGCGTCTTTTCAGCGCATCGATGTCGAACTCGCCATCGGGATTGTGGGCGATCACGGCGTTGGGCATGCCGTTTTCGCGGATGTAGGCGGTCAGCGCCCGGGTATCCACGCCGCAGATGCCGATGATGCCCTGCTGCTTGAGCCAGTCGTTGAAATGCTGCGTGGCGCGCCAGTTGGACGGATTGGTGATGTCCGCATGCAGCACGCAGCCGCGCACCTTCGCCTTCATGGCCGGGTTGGAGGTCTCGTCATCCTCCGGGTTGGTGCCCACGTTGCCAATATGGGGAAAGGTGAAGGTGACGATCTGGTCGGCATAGGACGGGTCGGTAAGAATTTCCTGATAACCCGTCATGGCCGTGTTGAAGCACACCTCCGCCACCGCCTCACCCACGGCGCCCACGCCCTGGCCGCGGATGACGATGCCATTGTCCAGCACCAGCACGGCGGTGGGTTTTTCGCTTGTCCACGGAGTGGCGGAAACGGCAAGATCGGTCATGTCCACAATCCCATGCAGAAAGTTCCCGGCCCTGAAAAAACGGCCGCACAGGTTGAAAGCGCCAGGCCACAGGAGTATCTCTTTGCAAACACGAAAACAAGGGGAAGGGGGCGTTTGTGCACGGGGCGACGAGGGCCGCTCCGGCACGCGGACAGCAAGGGGGACAGCGGCATGGCGGAGAACTTGCGCGACAGGATAGAGGAAGAGCTGAAACTGGCCATTCGCTCGCAGGACAAGCGGCGCATGGCCACGCTCCGGCTCATCTCCGCGGCCATCAAGGATCGCGACATCCAGGCGCGCGGCAGCGGCAAGGACGACGCGCCCACCGAGGCCGATCTGCAGGCTCTGCTGATGAAGATGATCAAGCAGCGAAGGGAATCGGCCGAAATGTACGAAAAGGGCGGCCGGCCGGACCTGGCCGCCAAGGAGCGCGAGGAAATCGCCATCATCGAGGAGTTCCTGCCGCGCCAGCTGACGGACGAGGAAATCGCCCGGGCCGTGGAAGAGGCCATCGCCGAGGTGGAAGCGGAAAGCCTGAAGGATATCGGCAAGGTCATGGGCGCGCTCAAGGGCAGGTACGCCGGTCAGATGGACATGGCCAAGGCCTCGCGCATGGTGAAGGAAAAACTGGGCGGGTGATGGCGCCTCGTTCCGCCTCCTGGTGATCATGCACATGTCGTGCACATGTTCGCACGGCTCTTGCGGGTTCTTGCCGGCCGGCTTTGCCGCCATGGGCGAGGCATGATACCTTCCATGCCGCTGTTGGCGAGACGAGAAAACAGGCAGGAGTCCATGCGCTTTCCCGATTCATTCCTTGAGGAAATCCGCGCCCGCCTGCCCATTTCGCAGGTGGTGGGCCGGCACCTGCAGTTCGATCGCAAGCGCTCCCATCCCTCGCGCGGCGACTACTGGGCCTGCTGCCCGTTTCATCACGAAAAGACCCCTTCCTTTCACGTGGATGACCGCAAGGGGTACTATTACTGCTTCGGCTGCCACGCCAAGGGCGACCATTTCAGGTTCCTCATGGAGAAGGAGGGGCTGAGCTTCGCCGAGGCCGTGGAACAGCTGGCGCAGGAGGCCGGCCTGCCCCTGCCCAAGCCCGACCCGGCGCGGGAGAAAAAGGAAAGGAAACGACTGGGCCTGATGGAGGTGCTGGAAGAGGCCGCCCGCTTCTACCAGCGCCAACTGGCGGAACCTGCCGGCGCGGCGGCGCGCGCCTATGCCGAACGCCGGGGGCTTGCGCCGGACACCATCGCCACCTTCCGCATCGGCGCCGCGCCCGATGCGCGCGATGCGCTCCACCGCCACCTGAAGAAAAAGGGCGTGAACGACACGCTGATGGAAGAGGCGGGCCTTATCGTGGTACCCGAGGACGGCAGGCCCTACGACCGTTTCCGCCATCGCCTGATGTTTCCCATCCGCGATGCGCGCGGCCGCGTCATCGCCTTCGGCGGCCGGGCGCTGGGCGAGGCGCGGGCGAAATACCTCAACTCGCCGGAAACGCCGGTGTTTCACAAATCAAACGTGCTGTTCAACCTCGACCTCGCCCGCAAGCCCGCCTTCGAGCGCGGCGAGGTGGTGGCGGTGGAGGGCTACATGGACGTCATCGCCATGCACCAGGCGGGCTTCCCCCACACGGTGGCGCCACTGGGCACGGCGCTGACCGAATCGCAACTCATGGCGCTGTGGCGCATGGCGGCGCAGCCGGTGCTGTGCTTCGACGGTGACGAAGCCGGGCTGAAGGCCGCCTGGCGGGCGCTGGAGACGGCCCTGCCCCACCTCAGACCCGGTTATTCGCTGCGCTTCGCCTTCCTGCCCGACGGCACGGACCCGGACGACCTGATACGCCTGCAAGGCCCGGGCGCGCTGGTGAAAGTGCTGGAGCAGGCCGAACCGCTCATCGACTTCCTGTTCCGCCACGTCTGCGCCCGGCACCGCATGGACACGCCGGAAAACAGGGCGGCGCTGGAAGCGGACATGGAAGGCTTGGCCGCGCGCATTACCGAACCCAAGGTGCGCCAGCATTACCAGGCCGAGCTCAGGGACCGTCTGAACGAGATGTTCGGCCGCCGCGGGTATCGTGGCGGCCGGAAGGGCGACCGGCGCGCGCATCCTGGCCGCGTCGCCGGCCGTAACGGGCGCCTCATGCCCACGCCACCACCATCGGCCGAGCTGAAGCGCGTCGCGCGCGGCGCCGATCCGCTGGGCTCGCTGGCGGAACAGGACCTGTTGCGCATCGTCCTGCTCAGGCCCGACATCCTGCCCGACGTCGCCGAGGCCCTGGCCAATTTTCCGTTTGGCGCACAGGCACTTGACTCGCTGGCGCGGGTGGCATTAGACATTGCGGCCATCCACCCGGAAGAGGCGCCACTTGCAAGTGACGCATTCCTTGACCATATCCGGGCGAAAGGCCTGGGCGGTATCTGCGAGCGCCTGCTGGAACGGCACGCATGCAGAAGACTGACCCGGCTCACCGAAGGCCCGGCGGAACAGGTGGCGGCGGAATTTCTGCGGCGGATGGAAGAGATGCGCCGGTTGCGCCGCCTGCAGCAGGAGCTGGAAGAGGCCAAGGCCGCTTTCGCGGCCGAGACGACGGAGGAAAATCTGGCCCGGCTCATGCAGGTACGGGCGGAACTGGACGCCCTGGAGCAGTTGAACGAATGAAATCTGCGCGCCTTTTGCGCTCTGGACGAGACGGAGCGCCGGCAAGGGAGATGCGGCGGCGCGGATGTGACAGCAAGGAGCGTTGGCCAACCCGCCTGCCATGCCGGCCAGGCGGCGTTGGTTGTTTGTGTTTTCGTCAAGGCAACCTATATCAGGAGAAAACGCGCCAGGAATTCAAGGTAAACGGCAAGTTAATGTTTTTCCTTCAATAACGTTTCAGGAACATTCCGGCCGAAGGGGCCGGGCCGGCCAAGTTTCCGCCTTTCATGGCGGCACGGAAGGTTGGCTCCGGCTGCGGCCGACGACATCACTTCCGGCAACCCAACGCAACGAAGCAACAGGTGCAAACAGGCATGGCCAGGAACAGCAAGAACAGCAAGGCTGCGCAGACCGCCACGGATGAGGCGGATCGCCCCGTTCTGGACATGAGCGACGCCGCGGTGAAGAAGATGATTCGCGCGGCGAAGAAGCGCGGTTACGTGACGCTGGATGAACTGAACGAGGTGCTCCCTTCCGAGGAAGTCTCGCCGGAGCAAATCGAGGACACCATGGCGATGCTGGCGGAAATGGGCATCAACGTGGTGGACAGCGAGGAAGACCTGGAGGACGCCGTGGTGCAGGTCAGCGGCGAGAACGCGGTGCAGGCCAAGCCGGCGGCGGCCAGCTCCTCGGTGGTGGAGCGTACCGACGATCCCGTGCGCATGTACCTGCGCGACATGGGGCAGGTGGAGCTGCTCTCGCGCGAGGGCGAGATCGCCATCGCCAAACGCATCGAGGCCGGACGCGAGGCCATGATCCAGGGGCTGTGCGAAAGCCCGCTGACCTTTCAGGCCATCATCCTGTGGCGCGAGGAGCTCAACGACGGCAAGATCAACTTGCGCGACATCGTTGACCTGGAATCCATGTACGCTTCGCCGGAGCCGGGCGAAGGCGACGAGGCCGCGCCGTCCGTGGCGGAGGCGGACGAGGACGAGGATGCGGACGACGAATACGACGATGAAAACGCTCCCTCCATGGCGCAGATGGAAGAGGAGCTCAAGCCCCGCATCATCGAAACCCTGGATCGCATCTACAAGAACTACAAGTCCCTGCGCAAACTGCAGGAGCAGGAAATCAGCGAAGGCAAGCGCCTGAGCGATTCGCAGGCCCGCCGCGCCAAGACCCTGCGCAACAAGATCGTGGCGGATGTGAAGTCGCTGCATCTGAACAACGCGCGCATCGACTCCCTGCTCAAGCATCATTATGACCTCAGCCGCCAGCTCAACTCGCTGGAAGGTCAGCTGCTGCGCCTGGCCGAAAGCCACGGCATCCCGCGCAAGGAATTCCTGGAGAAATACCGCGGCTACGAGCTGGACCCGAACTGGCTGAACAGCGTCTCCAAGCTCTCTTCGCCAGCCTGGAAGTCGCTGGTGCAGCACGACAAGGACACGCTCAAGCGCATCCGGGAGGAGATTTTCGAAATCGTCTCCGTCATCGGCCTGCCCATCGACGAGTTCCGGCGCATCGTGCAGCGCATCCAGAAGGGCGAGCGCGAGGCGGCCAAGGCCAAGAAGGAAATGGTGGAAGCCAACCTGCGGCTGGTGATTTCCATCGCCAAGAAGTACACCAACCGCGGGCTGCAGTTCCTCGATCTCATCCAGGAGGGCAACATCGGCCTGATGAAGGCGGTGGACAAGTTCGAATATCGCCGCGGCTACAAGTTCTCCACCTACGCCACGTGGTGGATCCGCCAGGCGATCACCCGCTCCATCGCCGACCAGGCCCGCACCATCCGCATCCCGGTGCACATGATCGAGACGATCAACAAGATCGTGCGCGCCCAGCGCCAGATCATGCACGAGATCGGCCGCGAGCCGACGCCGGAGGAAATCGCCGAGCGTCTGTCCATGCCGCTGGAGAAGGTGCGCAAGGTGATGAAGATCGCCAAGGAGCCGATCTCGCTGGAAACGCCGGTGGGCGACGAGGAAGACAGCAGCCTCGGCGACTTCATCGAGGACAAGAACGCCATCCTGCCCATCGACGCGGCCATTCAGTCGTCGCTGCGCGAGACGACCACGCGCGTGCTGGCCTCGCTCACCCCGCGCGAAGAACGCGTGCTGCGCATGCGTTTCGGCATCGGCATGAACACCGACCACACGCTGGAGGAAGTGGGGCAGCAGTTCAACGTCACGCGCGAGCGCATCCGCCAGATCGAGGCCAAGGCGCTGCGCAAGCTCAAGCACCCCAGCCGCTCGCGCAAGCTGCGCAGCTTCCTGGGCGACTGAGCGGGATGCCGGCACGAACAGAGCCAGAAAGGCGGATGCCCCTCATGGCATCCGCCTTTTTCGTTCCGGGCCACTCAGACGATGGGTTGGACAGGATATGGGCCGCAATGGTCCAGGCCGCCTTCGCGCTGGCTCCCTGAAAATCGTGCGCCTCATGGACGGCGGATCTGACGATGCGGCCGCCTCCGGCATGCGTTGTGGCCGTCGGGACCATCCCCCGGACCCCAGGCGACGACACCCCCTTGCACCCGGTGCGGGCGGGGGCTACCTCTGCCCGGCAGTCATGGATCGCTAGCGAAACGGACAGGACATGCCCACACAACGGCGTATCGAGAAATTCACCCGCATCGCCAGCTTGCGCGACCTTGACGCGGCGGTGGTGCTGGAGGACATCCACGACCCCCACAACGCCGCCGCCAGCTTCCGCAGCTGCGATGCCTTCGGCATCCAGAACGTCCACATCGTCTTCGAACAGGAAAAGCCCTTCAACCCGAAACGCGAGGGCAAGAAGACCTCCGGCCACACCAACAAGTGGCTGGACTTTCACCTGCACTCCGGCACGAAAGCCGCCATTCGCGCCCTGAAAGAACAAGGCTACACCCTGATTGCCACAAAGGTTGACCCGGCCGGCACGCCCCTGCCCTCGCTCGACCTTTCCTCCATCGAAAGGCCCGCCTTCGTCTTCGGCAACGAGCACCGGGGCATTTCCGAGGAAATGGCCGCGGCCGCCGATCGCCTCGTCTGGCTGCCCATGCTGGGACTGGCGGAAAGCTTCAACCTGTCCGTTTCCGTGGCGCTCACCCTGAACGAGTACTTCAACCAGAAACGCCTGCGCCGCCCGCCGGTGCCGGCCGGGCGCATTCCCGCGCCGGAGCGCGCCCCCACCGACCCGGCCGAGCTGGACACCGCCCACGCCGAGCTGCTCAGGCGCTGGCTGGGACTAAAGGAATGATCACCAATCCGGCGGCGCCGGCGCCGTGCACAGATAACGGCCGAAAGCCCATCCCGTCAGCCCCGCGCCGCGCTGCCGCGGCATGATCTCGATCTCCCACCAGCCACGCCGCGGTTCGGGGTAGATGCTGCGCACGTAGGTCCCCGGCCCCATGCGGAAGATTTCGCGGCAGCGAACGGATGGACACGTGCGCAGCGACAGATAATTGTCACCACGGGGGTTCAGCCGGCAAACGCGGAAGAATTCGCCATCATAGGCTTGCGCGGACTGTTCTCCGAAAAACCCCACACCGGCCGCTACCAGCAAGGCGAGCAGGGCACGACGCTTCATCTTCATCTCCGGTTCCTCCAATTGGTGGCTGCCGGCACGTTCCCATGCTTCACATGTGTGCACTGCCACGCAGGGATGCTATCCTCATCCGGTCGAAATCGATCATGGAGAACGCCATTCATGCCCTACTGCTACGATTGGCCGCGCCCCGCCGTCACCGCCGATGTCGTGGCCCTTTCCCGCGCGCCGGATGGCCGCTGGCACGTGCTGCTCATCCGCCGCGCCAACGATCCGTTCAAGGGCCGCTTCGCCCTGCCGGGCGGCTTCCTGGACGTGGACGCGGAAGATCTTGAAACCACCGCCCGCCGTGAGCTCAAGGAAGAGACGGGACTGGACGCCCCCGCCCACATGCCGCTGGTGGGCATTTATTCTAGGCCCGGGCGCGACCCGCGCGGCCACACGGTCACCGGGGTCTGGCTGGCGCTGTACGACTGGCCGCCGCCCGAGCCGGTGGCCGATGATGATGCGGCAGAAGCCCTGTGGCTGCCTGCGGACGAGACCGGCCCACTGGCCTTCGACCATGACGAGGTGCTGGCCGACGCCCTGCGCCTGGCCGAGCGCTCCGAACGAAGATGACGTGATCCGCCCCATCATCTCGCCCGATGTTAACCCTTTCTTCATGGACTGCTGGCGCCAAGAGGTAAAAAAACATATAACGGCTGCCAGCAAACGGGGCGCATGCAGCCCCGCAGGACGAGATCATGAACAACCCGGCAGGACGCGAACAGGGAGCATGAAAACCGTGAACGATGTGCCGCACACCGAGCCGATGGACGAGGCGGAAGCGCTGCAACTGGAGACGGAAGCGCGCCACGCCGCCCTGCGGCATATCATCGACGCCTGGGACGAGGCCCTGCTTTCCGGCGTCAAGCCGGAGCAAATGGCCTCCGCCATGCTCTATGCCGCCATCACCGAAATGGTGGGCGCGCACGGCGAGGAAAAGGTGGCAAACATGATCGCCTCGCTGCCCGAGCGCATCCGTTGCGGCGAATACACGCTCTACGAACCGCGCCAGAAACACTGACGTCACAGGGAATTCACCACTCTACTCCTACTCCACACTGCACACACCCACTACCGCACACAGAAGACCTGAAGGCCCGGACCACCCCACGGTCCGGGCCTCTTTTTGCCACCGCCCCCGGAAACGCCCGGCCAGCCCTACAACACATTCGGCCTCGGCAAGAAGGCCGCTCCCCGCGCGGCGAGGAAGCTCCACAATGATTCCGCCGCCGGCAGCAGGTGCTTCTCCTTCCGCCGCACCACCTGCCACTGGCGCATCATGGGCAGGCCCGGCGCGCGGATGATGCCCAGCCGCCCCTCCTCCAGCTCCCACGCCACGGTGTGGGCGGAAATGAGCGCAATGCCCAGCCCCGCCATCACCGCCTGCTTGATGGTTTCGTTCGAGCCGATTTCCATGCCAATGCGCGGCTCTATGTCCAGCCGCGCGATCAGACGTTCGGTCAGAGAGCGGGTGCCACTGCCCTTCTCGCGCATCAGGAAGGTTTCGTGCGCCAGCTCCGCCGGACGCACCCGCTCCCGCCCGTTCAGCGGATGATCCGGCGGACAGATGAGCACGTGCGGATGAGGACCTATGATGGAGCGCTCCACCGCGAAATCCACCGGAGGCCTGCCCATGATGGCGAAATCCAGCTCGAATTCCCGCAGTTTCTGCACCGTGGCGTCGCGGTTGCCCACGAACAGGCGCATTTCCACCTCCCGGTGCTCGCGGCGGAATTCCGCCAGCGCCATCGGCGCGAAATACTTCGCCGTGGACACCACGCCCACCCGCACCAGGCCGGAGTGCGCTTGCTTCATCCGCTCCAGCGTATCGGCGGCGTCTTTCAGGATACCCTCGATCTGCTGCGCCGCCTCCAGCAGCACCCTGCCCGCCTCCGTGGCCCGCATTCCTTCGGGCGTGCGCTCCAGCAGCGGCACGCCGGCATTGGCCTCTAGCTGCTTCAGCTGCAGCGAGATGGCGGGCGGCGTCACGTGCAGTTTTCGCGCGGCCGCTGCCACGGAGCCGGTTTCCACCGTCATCAGCAGCGCCCGCAGCTGGCGCAGCGTCATGCCCGCGATGTTGAGCGCCAAGGCCTCTCACTCCTTGCCGAAATGCCTGCTCATCCCAAGCCATTGTATTCAGTTTTTCTAACGATAAGGGCAAGATATTACAAATTTACTTTTGCATCTTCTTGTTGCAGGTTGAAACGGACAGACGGACAATCGGCCAGCGCGAAGGGCCTTTGGCCTGTGGAAAAAGCGGCCTCGAGCGCGAGACAAAACGTCCCGCTTGCACGCGCGATATTGCAAATGGGCAAGGCCTGCTGCTAAGGCAGAAGTAAGAAAAAACGCCCCGCTCGAAGAGGGCGGAACGAACACGACAGGGTTTATCGACAACGACACCACGGCGCCCTGCTATCGGAAGCGAGCCGGCAGGCGGGGTGTGGTTTGGCGCAAACGGAAGTCAGGTGGGCATGAGCGATTTCATCAAGCTGGAAGAATGGCTGGGCAAGGCCTGTGCGGGCGATGCCGCGCGCGAGGCCGCCGCTGAGACACTGCTGAAGATGGCCGATGCCGCCCGCGCGGTTTCGCACATGGTGGCGCGTGGCCCCATGGACCCGGTGGTGGCCGGCGTGGCGCGTCAGGATCGTCCGCAGAAATTCGATGAAAGGGCCGGCGAGCTGTTCATGGCCGCGCTGAAGGACGCCCCCGTGGCGCAGATCGCGCGCGAACGCGGCATGTTGCTCGAAGGCCGGTCCGGCGCCCCGGTGGCCATGGCGGTGGATGTGCTCAACGGCGTGCAGAACATCGTCGCCAACATTCCCACCGGCTCCTTTTTCTCCTTCCTCCCCGAAAAGGGCGAGGACACCTTCACCCGGCCCGGCTCGGAGCAGGTCTGCGGCGGCTTCTTCATGTATGGCCCGCGCACCATGCTGGTCTTCAGCTTTGGTGAGGGCACCATCGTCGCCAACATGGACCCGGAAACGGGCGTGTTCCACATCACGTCCGAAAACCGCCAACTCCCGGAGATACCGGCCCGCGAATACGCCGCGAATGCCTCCAACTACCGCTTCTGGGACTCCGCCATCCGCACCTATGTCGACGACATGATCGACGGCGCCGAAGGCCCGCGCGAGGCGGACTACAACATGCGCTGGGCCAGCTCCCTGCCGGCGGAGACGGTGCGCATCCTCAACCGCGGCGGCATTTTCCTGTATCCGGGCGACTCGCGCCCCGGTCATCGTCATGGCCGCATGCGGCTGCTGTTCCACGCCAACCCGGTGGCGCTGGTCGTCGAGCAGGCCGGCGGCATGGCCACCGACGGCGAAAACCGCATCCTCGACAAGGTGGCCGAGGAGCGTGGCCAGCGCACGCCGCTCATTTTCGGCAGCAAGTCCGAGGTGCAGCGCGTGAAGAGATATTACGAGCTGCCCGTCGGCGGCACCCGCTCGCCGCTGTTTTCGCGTCGCGGCCTGTTTCGCTTCTGACGGAAAAGGGCAGACAATCGGCGGCGCGAAGGCGGCACAGAGGAATTTCACGAAACACAACGCAGCATTTTCTGGAGGGGTAAATGTCGGTCAAGCATCCCATCATTTCGGTTACCGGTTCTTCCGGTGCGGGCACGTCCACGGTCAAGCGCACCTTCGAGGAAATCTTCCGCCGCGAGGGCATCAAGGCCGCCTTCATCGAGGGCGACGCCTTCCACCGCTACGACCGCATGGCCATGAAGGAGGCCATGAAAAAGGCCGAGGAAGAGGGCAACCCGCACTTTTCGCACTTCGGCCCGGAGGCCAACATCCTGGACGAACTGGAACGCACCCTGAAACGCTATGCGGAAACCGGCGTGCTGCGCACCCGCCACTATGTGCACGACGAGGAAGAGGCCGAGAAATACGGCACCCCGCCGGGCAAGTTCACTGACTGGTACGAGGTGCCGGCCGGCGAATCCGACATCCTGCTCTATGAAGGCCTGCACGGCGCGGTGGTGACCGACGAGGTGAACATCGCGCAATACGCCGACCTGAAAATCGGCGTCGTGCCGGTCATCAACCTCGAATGGATCCAGAAGATCCACCGCGACAAGAAGGAGCGCGGTTATACCACCGAGGAAGTGACCAAGACCATCCTGCGCCGCATGTACGACTACGTGCACTATATCTGCCCGCAGTTCTCCGAGACGGACATCAACTTCCAGCGCGTGCCGACGGTGGATACTTCCAACCCCTTCATCGCCCGCTGGATCCCGACCGTTGGCGAGTCGATGGTGGTCATCCGCTTCAAGGACCCGCATGGCATCGACTTCCCCTACCTGCTGTCCATGATCAAGGACAGCTTCATGACGCGGGCCAACACCATCGTCATCCCGGGCGACAAGCAGGATCTGGCCATGCAGCTGATCCTTACCCCCATGATCAACCGCCTGATCGAGCGCAAGCACCGCGCCTTGTGAAGCGGCCCACACACGACGAACAAACGCGTCACCGGCGCGGCGGCGCGAGAATGATTTGCAGAAGAAGGCAGGGAGCAAGCAGAAAATGAGCAACGTGAGCCTGAAGGACATGGCCAATGCCATCCGCGCCCTCTCCATGGACGCGATTCAGAAGGCCAACTCCGGCCACCCGGGCATGCCCATGGGCATGGCGGACGTGGCCACCGTGCTGTGGACGAAATTCCTGAAATTCGACGCCGCCGAGCCCTGGTGGGCCGACCGCGACCGTTTCGTGCTCTCCGCCGGCCACGGCTCCATGCTGCTCTACTCGCTGCTGTATCTCACCGGCTTCGAGCAGGCCACCATCGACGAGATCAAGAACTTCCGCCAGCTCGGCTCGCGCATGGCCGGCCACCCGGAATATGGCCACCTGGACGGCGTGGAGGTCACCACCGGCCCGCTGGGCACGGGCCTGGCCACCGCCGTGGGCATGGCGCTGGCCGAGCGCATGCTGAACGCGCGCTATGGCGACGACCTGGTGGATCATTACACCTGGGTCATCGCCGGTGACGGCTGCCTCATGGAAGGCGTCTCGCACGAGGCCATCGACCTTGCCGGTCACCTGAAGCTCAACCGGCTCATCGTGCTGTGGGATGACAACAACATTACCATCGACGGCAGCACCGATGTCGCCACCTCGATGGATCAGCACAAGCGCTTCGAGGCCGCCGGCTGGAGAGTGCTGACCTGCGACGGCCACGACTTCGCCTCCATCGAGAAGGCGCTGGCCGAGGCGAAGAATTCCGACCGCCCGGTCATGATCGACTGCAAGACCATCATCGGCTTCGGCGCGCCCAACAAGCAAGGCACGGAGGCCACACACGGCGCGCCGCTGGGCGAGGACGAAATCAAGGCCGCGCGCGAGACGCTGGGCTGGCCGTATGAGCCCTTCGAGGTGCCGGAAAACATCCTCAACGCCTGGCGCGAGGCCGGCGCCCGCGGCCGCGCCGAGCGCGAGGCCTGGGAAGGCCGCCTGAACGCCTCGCCGAAGAAGGATGAGTTCCTGCGCGACCTCGAAAGCAAGGTCTGGCCCTCCACGCTGGACGCGCTCAACGACTTCAAGAAGCAGCTGGCGGAAGAAAGGCCCAAGCTGGCCACCCGCCAGGCCTCGCAGAAGTCGCTGGAGGTCATCGTCAACGCGCAGTCGAACGTCATCGGCGGCTCGGCCGACCTGACGCACTCCAACCTCACCATCGTGAAGGGCATGGAGTCGGTCAAGCCCGGCGACTACTCGGGCCGCTACATCCACTACGGCATCCGCGAGTTCGAGATGGGCTGCGCCATGAACGGCATCGCCCTGCACAAGGGCTTCCTGAACTATGGCGGCACCTTCCTCATCTTCTCCGACTTCATGCGCGGCGCCATTCGCCTCGCCGCTCTTCAGGGCCTGCCGGTGACCTACGTGTTCACGCACGACTCCATCGGCCTGGGCGAGGACGGCCCCACGCACCAGCCGGTGGAAATCCTGCCCGCCCTGCGCGCCATTCCCAACATGCGGGTCATCCGCCCGGCGGACGCGGTGGAAACGGCCGAGGCCTGGGCCGTGGCCCTGCAGTCGGAGAGCACGCCCACCGCGCTGGCGCTGTCGCGCCAGGGGCTGCCGGCGGTGCGCACCGAGCACACGGACGAAAACCTGGTGGCGAAGGGCGCCTACGTGCTGCGCGAGCCCGAAGGCGGCCGCGACGTGACCATCCTGGCCACCGGCTCGGAGGTGGAAATCGCCATGAACGCCGCCGACATGCTCAGCCAGAAGGGCATCAAGGCGGCGGTGGTTTCCATGCCCTGCTGGGAGCTGTTCGAGGAGCAGGACGAGGCCTACCGGCAGGCCGTGCTGGGCGACGCCCCGCGCGTGGCCGTGGAGGCCGCCGTCGAGCAGGGCTGGCGCAAGTGGATCGGAGAGAACGGCCGCTTCATCGGAATGAAGAGCTTCGGCGCTTCCGGCCCCGGCCCGGAGCTTTACAAGCACTTTGGCATCACCGCCGAAAACGTTGCGAAGGCCGCCGAGGAGCTTGTCGGAAAGGCCTGAGGCAATACCGGCCGTCGCGCCTGAACATGGCGCGCCGGCCTTTTTCATGAACCAAGCGAAAGAAGGGGAAAGACATGGCAATTCGAGTGGCAATCAACGGCTTTGGCCGCATTGGGCGCAACGTGTTGCGTGCGGCCGTGGAGGCGGGGCGCGACGACATCGAGTTCGTGGCCATCAACGACCTCGGCCCGGTGGAGATGAACGCGCACCTGCTGCGCTTCGACTCCGTGCACGGCCGCTTCCCGGCCAAGGTGGAAACCACCGAGGATTCCATCATCGTCGAGGGGCTGAACAATCCCATCAAGGTGCTAGCCGAGCGCGACCCCACGCAGCTGCCTTGGGGCGACATGGGCGTTGACATCGTGATGGAATGCACCGGCATCTTCACCGCGCGGGAGAAGGCCGCGCTGCACCTGGAAGGTGGTGCGAAGCGCGTGCTGGTTTCCGCCCCGTCCTCGGGCGCGGACCTGACGGTGGTCTATGGCGTGAACCACGACAAGCTCACCGCCGATCACCTGGTGGTGTCCAACGCCTCCTGCACCACCAACTGCCTGGCGCCGGTGGCCAAGGTGCTCAACGACGCCATTGGCATCGAGCAGGGCTTCATGACCACCATTCACTCCTACACCGGCGATCAGCCCACGCTGGACCGCATGCACAAGGACCCCTACCGCGCCCGCGCCGCGGCGCTCTCGCAAATCCCGACCAGCACGGGTGCGGCGAAGGCGGTGGGGCTGGTGCTGCCGGAGCTGAACGGCAAGCTGGATGGTGTCGCCATCCGCGTGCCCACCCCGAACGTCTCGGTGGTGGATCTGGTGTTCATCGCCAAGCGCGACACCTCCGTTGATGAGGTGAACGAGGCCATCGTGAAGGCGGCCGAGGGCCCGATGAAGGGTGTGCTGGGCTACACCGATCAGCCCAACGTGTCCATCGACTTCAACCACGACTCGCATTCGTCCATCTTCGCGCTGCCGCAGACGAAGATGATCGGCTCGCGCATGGTGCGCATCCTGAGCTGGTACGACAACGAGTGGGGCTTCTCCAACCGCATGAACGACACCGCCGTGGCGATGGCGAAAGCGATGGGAGCGGCGTGATGAGCAGTATCGAAGGTATCAAGTCCATTGCGGATGCGGACGTGAAGGACAAGACCGTTCTCGTCCGCGCCGACCTGAACGTGCCGATGGAAGAAGGCCGGGTGACCGACACCACCCGCATCGACCGCTTCGTGCCCACCGTGAAGCTGCTGCAGGAACGCGGCGCCAAGGTGGCCATCATCTCGCACTTCGGCCGTCCGAAGGGCCAACGGGACAAGAAATTCTCGCTCAAGCCCGTGGCCGAGGCTCTGCAGCAGTCGCTGGGATCGGAGGTGAAGTTCGCCTCCGACTGCGTCGGCGAGGTGGCGGAAAAGGCGGTGTGGGCGCTCCAGCCCGGCGAGGTGATCCTGCTGGAAAACCTGCGCTTCCACCCCGGCGAAACCAAGGACGACGAGAACTTCGCCCGGCGTCTGTCGGTGCTGGCGGACATCTACTGCAACGATGCCTTTTCCGTCTCGCACCGCGCGCACGCTTCCGTGCACGCCATCACGAAGTTCCTGCCATCCTACGCCGGTCTTTCCCTGATGAAAGAGCTTGAGGCCCTCTCCGCCGCACTGGATGATCCCGAACGGCCGGTGGCGGCGCTGGTGGGCGGTGCGAAGGTCTCCACCAAGATCCCGGTTTTGGAGAACCTGCTGCCGCGCATGGACCAGATCATCGTCGGCGGCGGCATGGCCAACACCTTCCTGCTGGCGCTGGGCTATGACGTGGGCAAGTCGCTGTGCGAGCCCGATTTCGTGGACACCGCCAAGAACATCATGGCCAAGGCGGAAGAGAACAACTGCGAGATCGTGCTGCCGTCCGATGCCGTATGCGCCAAGGAGTTCAAGGCCGGCGCCGAGTCGGAGGTGTGTGCGCTGGACGGCGTGCCGAGCGATTCCATGATCCTGGACATCGGCCCGCAGTCCATCGCCGACCTGAAGGTGCGGCTGCAGGACCTGAAAACGCTGCTGTGGAACGGCCCGCTGGGCGCTTTCGAGGTGGAGCCGTTCGACACCGGCACGGTGGAAATCGCCCGCGCCGCGGCGGAGCTGACCAAGGCCGGCAAGCTGGTGACCGTGGCCGGCGGCGGTGATACGGTGGCGGCGCTGAACGCGGCCGGAGTGACGGACGATTTCACCTATGTCTCCACCGCCGGCGGGGCCTTCCTGGAGTGGCTGGAAGGCAAGGAACTGCCCGGCATCGCGGCCTTGCGCCAGAGCACGGCATAAATTGAACGCGATCATGGCCACCCGGCGAAAAACGGCCGAGTGGCCCTTTGCCGTTTTCATTCTTGCTGCTAGCGAAAAGGTCGCATCAGGCGCCAGGAACGGAAACGCGAAAACGCGGAATAACGTGAGGAGGACGAACCAATGGCAATGATCACGTTGCGTCAGCTGCTGGACTACGCGGCTGAGAACGACTTCGGCATTCCCGCCTTCAACATCAACAACATGGAACAGGGCCTCGCCATCATGGAGGCGGCGAAGGAAACCGACTCGCCGGTCATCCTGCAGGCTTCGCGCGGTGCCCGCGCCTACGCCGGCGACGTCATGCTGCGCCACATGATCCAGGCGCTGTCCGAAATGTATCCGGACATTCCCATCTGCATGCACCAGGATCACGGCAACAGCGTGAAGACCTGCCTGTCCGCCATGCAGTATGGCTTCACCTCCGTCATGATGGACGGCTCGCTGATGGAAGACGCCAAGACCCCGTCCTCCTACGAGTACAACGTTGAAGTGACCGGCAAGGTGAGCGAGCTGGCCCACATGATCGGCGTGTCCGTGGAGGGCGAGCTGGGCTGCCTGGGCTCGCTGGAAACCGGTATGGGCGACAAGGAAGACGGCCACGGCTTCGAGGGCAAGCTGGAGAAGGAGCAGCTGCTGACCGACCCGGACGAGGCCGCCGACTTCGTGGCCAAGACCAAGGTGGACGCGCTGGCCGTGGCCGTGGGCACCTCGCACGGCGCCTACAAGTTCACCCGCCCGCCCACCGGCGACATCCTGGCCATCGACCGCATCGCCGAGATCCACGCCAAGATCCCCGACACGCACATCGTGATGCACGGTTCCTCCACGGTGCCGAAGGAGCTCGTTGACCTCATCAACGAATACGGCGGCGCCATTCCGGAAACCTACGGCGTGCCGGTGGAAGAGCTGGTGCGCGCCATCAAGATGGGCGTGCGCAAGATCAACATCGACACCGACTTGCGCCTGGCCGCCACCGGCCAGTTCCGCAAGGTGGCGAAGGAGCATCCGCAGGAGTTCGACCTGCGCAAGTTCCTTAAGCCCGCCATGGAGGCCATGAAGCAGGTCTGCAAGGACCGCTACGAGGCCTTCGGCTGCGCCGGCCACGCCAGCAAGATCAAGCCGATCTCGCTGGCCGACATGGCCAAGCGCTACGAGTCCGGCGAGCTGGACCCGAAGGTGGCCTGACTTCCCGCGCATGCGGGTTGATCCCCGGCGCCAAGCATTGCCAGGCCGGCGACCGCAAGGTCGCCGGCCAATCTATTTTTCATGTCCAGCCCTCCCGCTCACGACATGGTGAATGCGCGAATGTCATTTTTCGCGCCCCCCCCTCCCCTCATGCCGACATGAATAAAATCTGAATGTACCATTCAGCACCGTGTTCAGCCCGCGCTGCTAGAGTGAGGCCAACGATACGAAAAAGACATCCCGAAACATGGGAGCACGAACGCCGCTTGGCAGGCGGCCATGCTTCCGGGGAGGAAAGAAATGCGGTGGCTGATTCAGATAGTAACGGTGCTGCTCGGACTGGTTGCCCTCACGCAGGGGGCCACCTTGCACATGGATGGCCGGAAAGTGGCCGTGCCTGAAGTGGTCCGCAGCGGTTCGCTGGTGATCTACAAGACGCAAGACACCCTGCCGCCCGATCTCTTGCCACGACTGCGCCCTCTTGCGGAGCCGGTGGTGACCGTTGGCGAAACCGAATGCACGATGGGTAGCTGCCAGGATGTCTGAAAAACAACGGGCCTGACCCCCGGCATGGCCAGAAAGCATTACACTTGAAAACCTGGAAAAACGAAAGGAGATGCCCCACTTCCCATCAAACCCAACCAGTGTCCCCGCTTGCGCCATCCTCCTGGCTCTCCCCCCGATTCCCCTCATTCGCCAGGAATGCGCAAGCCCCTGCAGCCGGCTTCGTCCCCTCGGCCGGCAAAGGAAGACTGCCCCGCCATCCCCTCCGGCGGGGCTTTTTTCTGGACAATACGCACCCTGACGTTGACAGCCCCGCCGCGCACAAGCCAGAAAATTGGCAAGTCGAACCGCGCCCATGACGAGGAGATGAAATTTGCGCATCCTGTTCGTGTGTCTGGGCAACATCTGCCGCTCACCCATGGCCGAAGGCGTGGTGCGGGCCGAGCTCGAACGCCGCGATCTCGCCCACCTGGTGGAGCTGGATTCCGCCGGCACCAGCGACTGGCACGTGGGCGAGCCGCCCGACCCCCGTGCGCAAGAGGCCACGGCCCGGCGTGGCATCGATATATCGTGCCTTCGGGGACGCCAGGTCAAACGCTCCGATCTGGACAGGTTCGACCTGATATTGGCCATGGATGCGGAGAACTTTTCCGACCTCGCCGCCATGGCCACGCCTGAGCAGATGCGGCGCATCCGCATGTTTCTGGACTTCGCTCGCAACACCACCGAGCGCGAAGTGCCCGACCCCTACTTCGGCCAGGAAGATGGCTTCGAATACGTCCTTGACCTGCTGCAAGACGCCGCGCGTGGCCTGTGCGATCACATAGAGGAAGAGCTGCGCCGCGCCGGCAAGCTGGCGGCGGAATAGGGCCCTTCGCCTCGGGCGAGGCAACAGATGGAGCGCTCATGAGCCCTACCGGTCCTGGCAGGAAACGTGGGAGCAACCGCACCGGCAAGAGCGCCCCCCTGCGCCGGCGCTCCTTGTTCACGAGCGCTCATGATGCTGGTGTGTCGGAACTCGCCGCCGAGATCGATTGCGAGGGCCTCGTCGTGCCCGTGCTGGTGCGTCACCATGCCCGTGCCCGGCGCATCACCCTGCGCTTGCCGCCGGGCGAGCTGCGCGCCATGGTCAGCGTGCCACGGGGCACCACGCTTTTGGACGGGCTGACCTTTGCCCAAAGCCGCAAGGACTGGATTGCCAAACACCTGAAAAGCCGCGGCACGCCCGTGCCCTTTCGCCACGGACAATTCATCCCGTTTCGCGGCGAGGATCATCTCATCGTGCACGTGCCGGGCCGCGGCGCCGTCTGGCATGAGGAAGTGGCCGGCGTCAGGCGCCTGTGCGTGGGCGGCAACGAACGGCACCTGCCCCGCCGCCTCACCGACTGGCTGAAGAAACAGGCCCGCGCCGCCCTGCTTTCCTCCTGCCGGCAATACGCGCGGGCCATGAACGTGCGCTTCACCCGCCTTTCCGTGCGCGACCAGAAAAGCCGCTGGGGCTCGTGCTCATCGCGTGGCGCACTGAACTTCTCATGGCGCGTTATCCTGGCACCCGACTTCGTGCTGGATTACCTCACCGCGCACGAGGTGGCGCACCTTGTCGAGATGAACCATTCGCCCCGCTTCTGGCGCCTGGTGGCGCAACACTGTCCCCACTGGCAGAAAGCGGAAAAATGGCTCAAGAAACACGGCGGCGCGCTGCACCTCATCGGGGCCGAGCCCCCGGAACCGAACGCGAAAAAATGAAGGAAAAAGCCGCATGAGAAGCATGTTGCGCGTCATGTGGGCCGGGTTTTGCGCACTGCTGGCAGGAGTTATGGGCACGATGGCAAACATGGATACGACAGCGGCGGCGAACCTGCGTCTTTTGCGCTTTTCCGACCTGCCCGGCTGGCGTCAGGCGGATCATCGCGCCGCGCTGGGCGCCTTCCGCCGTTCATGCCGTGCCATGCTCAAGCCGGATTATCACTGGCGCAAGGCCCGCTTCGGCGGCCGGCTGGAAGACTGGCGTGAGGTGTGCGAAGCGGCCCTGAAACTGCCCGAAAACATCTCCAGCAAGGTCGCGCGCGCCTTTTTCGAGAAACACTTCCTGCCC
>JALVSR010000093.1 GCA_027024225.1 Hyphomicrobiales bacterium
TGACCGGTGAAACCGCCCCGCGCCCCCACCCAGCCCCCAAATCATGAAAAACAAGGGGGCGAGGGACGCCAATCAGGCATCACCCAACATGGCATGACGAGGCGGGATGATGCATTCCGGAGGCAATTCGTGCGGCCCAATCAGGTGAAGATGCCGTTGAGCAAATCGCCGCTGGTGTTGAGCCGGCGGATCACGTGGCTCTCCCGGATGGTGCCGGTGCGCGAGCGCATGGAGATGGTATGCGTGCGCACCCGGCCGTTTTCGCGCTTCACGCCTTTCAACAACGCGCCGCCGGTGATGCCCGTGGCGGCGAAGATGACATCGCCCCGCACCATGTCGGCCAGGCGTAACTTGCGGCTTGGATCCTCGATGCCGGCGCGGCGGATGGCGCGGGCGTGATCATCCGAGCGCGCCACCAGCCGTCCCTGCATTTGCCCGCCGGTGCAGGCCAGCGCGGCGGCCGCCAGCACGCCCTGCGGCGCGCCGCCAATGCCCATGTATATGTCTATGCCGGTTTCCGCCGGGTCGGTGGTGTGGATGATGCCGGCCACATCGCCGTCGGAAATCAGGCGGATGCGCGCGCCGGCCTCGCGCACCTCCGAAATCAGCCCGCCATGGCGTGGCCTATCGAGGATGCACACGGTGAGGTCCGAAACCTTCACGCCCTTGGCCTCGGCCAGCCGGTTCAGATTTTCCGCCGGAGGGAGGTCGAGGTCCACCAGATCATCCGGGTAGCCGGGGCCAATGGCAATTTTCTCCATGTAGACACGCGGCACCTTGATGAGCGAATCGCGCTCGGCCAGCGCGGCGACGGATATGGCGCCGGGCAGATCCTTCGCCACCAGGGTGTGGCCCTCCACCGCCGCGCAGGCGATGTCCACCTCCTCGCCGCCCTGCCCCAGCTGCTGATCCAGCCACAGGCGCGGCGCCTGCCCCTGCTCGCCTTCGCCCACCACCACGCGGCCCGATATGGCAATGGCGTTGAAGGCCGCCTCCATGGCCGCTGTAGCGTCCATGTCCAGCGCCTGTTCGTCGCCCAGACCGGCATGGCGCGCGGCGGCAATGGCAGCGGCTTCCGTCACCCGCGCCACTTCGATCTTCAGCGTCCGGTCGAGCATGGCAAACACTCCTTTCGGGACGGGATGGTGGATTCAACGAAATCTTTCGATGCGGATCATGCGCGGCTTGCCGGCGCAGTGGCCTTCCGCCTCGATGCGTGCGAGCGCGGCGCGCATGGCGCTTTCCATGGTATCGTGGGTTATCAGGATGAACGGCGCGGTTTCGCGCACCTTTTCCTCCTGGCGCAGAGGCACCACGCGGCTGATGGCCGGTCCCTTCTGCACGATGCTCTCGATGGAAATGCCCTCATCGGCCAGGACTTTCGCAATCGCCGCCACCTCGCCGGGCTTGTCCCACAACTCCATGGCCACGTAATACCCCCCCTCGTGCGCCCGCATGCGCGCCCTGCGATACGGCTCAAGCCGCTCGACGGGCAGGCCCAGCGGCGGCACGATCATGCCGCGCGCGATGTCGGCGATGTCCGCCACCACGGAAGAGGCCGTGGGATGTGCGCCGGCGCCGCGGCCTTCCAGCATGACGTCATCGACGAAGTCGCCGCGCACCTCCACGGCGTTGAATACGCCGTGCACCTCCGCGATGGGCGAGCCGATGGGCACCAGCGTGGGGTGCACGCGCTGCTCGATGCCCTCGCCCGTGTCCACCGCCACCGCCAGCAGCTTGATGCGATAGCCCAGCTCCTTCGCAAAGCGGATGTCATCCAGGGTGATGTTTTCGATGCCTTCCACGTAAACATCATCCATGGCGATCTCGGTGCCGAAGGCGAGGGAGGTGAGAATGGCCAGCTTGTGCGCCGCGTCCCAACCGCCGATGTCGAAAGTGGGGTCGGCCTCGGCATAGCCCAGCTCCTGGGCCTCCTTCAGCACGTCGGCGAAGTCGCGCTGTTCCTCCTCCATCTTGGTGAGGATGTAGTTGCAGGTGCCGTTCAGGATGCCATAGACGCGCCGCGCAGTGTTGCCCGCCATGCTCTCGCGCATCATCTTGACGATGGGAATGCCGCCGGCCACCGCCGCCTCGAAATTCAGCGCCACGCCGGCTTCCTCGGCCTTCTTCGCCAGCTCCACGCCGTGGTGCGCCAACAATGCCTTGTTGGCCGTCACCACGTGCCTGCCTCTGTCCAGCGCGGCCTCCACCGCCGCGCGCGCCGGACCGTCCTCGCCGCCGATGAGCTCCACCAGCACATCCACCCCATCCGCGCGGGCCATTTCCACCGGATCATCGAACCAGCGGTATTGCGAGAGGTCGTGCCCGCCGCGCGGCTTGGAGCGCGAACGGGCGGAAACGGCCACCACCTCGATGGGACGGCCACAACGGCGGGCCAGTACCTCGCCATTGTCGCGCAACAGGTCCAACACGCCGACGCCGACGGTACCCAGCCCGGCCAGCGCGATCTTCAACGGTTCCTGGTCAGCCTTCGCGGATTTCCCCATGAGTGAAACTTTCCCCTTCGACTGTCGGGTTCGTCAATATTCGCAACCCGATTTCATGATGACCAACCGCACACCCGGCAAGGCACGGCGCGCCGCCCGGGGTCTTCAGGCCTGCCCGACCTTGCCCCTTTTCGGCTTCGATTTCGGCTTCGGCTCCGGTACGGGCGCGCCCGCCTTCCTGAAGAAGCGGCGGATATTGCGCGCCGCCTGGCGGATACGCTGCTCGTTCTCCACCAGCGCGATGCGCACGTATCCCTCACCTTCCTCACCGAAGCCGACGCCGGGAGAGACGGCCACCTGAGCTTCCTGCAACAGCAGCTTGGAAAAGGCAAGCGACCCCATTTCGCGGAAATGCTCCGGCAGCGGCGCCCAGGCGAACATGGTGGCCGGCGGCGGCGGAATTTCCCAGCCGGCCTTGGCGAAGGCGTCCACCAGCACGTCGCGCCGCTTGCGGTAGATGTTGCGCGCCTCTTCCACGCAGTCCTGCGGGCCGTTCAACGCGGCGGCGGCGGCCACCTGGATGGGCGTGAAGGCGCCATAGTCGAGGTAGCTCTTCACCCGCGCCAGCGCGGCGATGAGCTTCTCGTTGCCCACGGCGAAGCCCATGCGCCAGCCGGCCATGGAATAGGTCTTGGACATGGAGGTGAACTCCACCGCCACGTCCATGGCTCCTTCCACCTGCAGGATGGAGGGCGGCGGCGTATCGGTGAAGTAGATCTCGGCATAGGCCAGGTCGGAGAGCACGATGAGGTCGTATTTCTTCGCCAGCCGCACCACTTCCGCGTAGAAGTCGAGATCCGCCACGTAGGCGGTGGGGTTGGAGGGATAGTTGAGCACCACGGCGATGGGCCTGGGCACCGAGTGGCGCATGGCCCGCACGATGGCGCGCAGCTGCGCCTCGCCCGGCTCGGCCGGTATCTGGCGGATGGCGCCGCCGGCGATGAGAAAGCCAAACGCATGAATGGGATAGGTCGGGTTGGGCGCCAGCACCACGTCGCCCGGCGCGGTGATGGCCTGGGCCATGTTGGCGAAGCCCTCCTTCGAGCCCAGCGTGGCGATGACCTGCGTGTCGGGGTCGAGCTTCACGCCGAAGCGGCGCTCGTAGTAGCCGGCCTGTGCGCGCCTGAGTCCGGGGATGCCGCGCGAGGCGGAATAGCGGTTGGTGCGCGGCTTGCCCACGGTCTCGATGAGCTTGGCGTTGATATGCTCCGGCGTGGGCAGGTCGGGGTTGCCCATGCCCAGATCGATGATGTCCGCTCCTTCAGCGCGCGCCTGCGCCTTGAGCCGGTTGACCTCCTCGAACACATAGGGCGGCAGCCGGCGGATGCGATAGAATTCTTCGTGCATGTTTCCCTCTGGCTTCACTCCGGCACTAACGATTTTCTAGCACCCATGCGCGGCGCCGCAAACATTGAAGTCCGTCCGGGTGGTCATGGACAGGCCATATTTCGCCTCTTATTGTCTTC
>JALVSR010000094.1 GCA_027024225.1 Hyphomicrobiales bacterium
TGTTCCTGCGCTTGCGGCAAATCAAGCTTCACAAACCTGATTTTACCGTAAGTGCGGAACAATCCCGAGCTTTTTTGAGCCAAGGTAGATTTTTCTTGGACACTACTGCGCGAAAGCGGGGATCCATTGTGGTTCAATGAGTTACTGGATTCCCGCTTGCGCGGGAATGACGCGGTTTGGTTGCTATTGAAGTTTTCTTGGACAGCGGTGGGCTTTCGCCGGGGGTGACGAGGAGATGTCAGATCTGCACCACGCCGGCGAAGACGCAGCCGGTCTTTTCCACCACGTGTTCGGCAAAGATGCTCTCCATGTGCGCCACCTTCAGCCCGCGGTTGTGAATGGCCTCTTCCGCCATGCCGCGCACGATCTCTTCCGCCTCCTTGCCGGAGCAGGCATCCGAAAACTCCATGATGACGCCGGCGCGCTCCGGGTCGTCCGGCCTGGCGATGGCCACCGCGGCGGCGATGCGCTCGCCCTTTACATCGGAGCACTTCTGAGCATAGGCGGTGGGCACCAGCAGGCCAGGCGCCAATTTTACCGGCTCGATGCGCTTCACGTGCGGCCCGACGATGGAGGACAGGCGCACCAGGTTCACATCGGCAATGCCCGCGCGCAGCAGCGCCTGGTCGAAGGCCACGAGGCGTCGTTCCGCATCGCCATATCCGGCGCACAGGAAATAGGCCTGCGGACGGAACAGGGCGGAAGCGGCCAGCTGCGCCACGTCCAGGTTCGTCAGGTCATTGGTGTGGATGTTCATTCGGCGACCCTCCAGTTAGGGAGTTGAACCTATCGCCACGCACCACCGATGCGCCACGTGACGACCCAGAGTCAGTCGCGCTTTCGCTCATGCATGTTCGGGTGAACCGGTTACGCCCGAGCCAGCGCCAGAAGGCGGAAACATTACCCCGCCAGCCGCGCCCTTTTACCCGTCCTTGCGCGCAAAGGCAACACCCGTGGGCGGGTGAAACGTCCGCATTTGTCGCAATCCCGCCTTGCAGGGCGCGCATGTGGCATTGGATTTTTTGCGCCGAGGCGCGTCGTTCCGGCCCTCGCCCCACCCAACCACGGATTCTCATGCATGGAAGTGCGGCGGAACCAGCCCTCTCCCCCTCCCGGCCAACCAAATTGTGAAGCCAAGTGGCCGGGAGGAGGAGAGGGCTTCCTGGTGGAGGCAGGTGGCCAGATGGCCAGGTGGCAGGTGGGGAATGGGCCGGGCAAGGAGCGGGCCTGTATCTCGGGGGCGCGCGGGAGTTTGCTCTTGCACCGTGGTGCGGGATGAACAATGGTTGCGCCAAGACAATCAGGGCTGCTGCATCCGGGGCATGAAACGCATGAAAAACGCCACCTTCACCGACGAGCTGGGCTATGCCGCCGCCTCGCTGGCGGATTCGGTGCGCAATCTTTATGCGCCCACCTTCCGGCTGGGCATCACCGGCCTGTCGCGGGCGGGCAAGACGGTGTGCATCACCTCCATGGTGCACAATCTGGTGAACGCCGCGCCCATGCCGCTGTTCGAGCCGGTGCGGGCGGGCCGCGTGCGCCGCGCCTGGCTGGAACCGCAGCCAGACCCCGACGTGCCGCGCTTCGACTACGAGGAATACCTCGCCGCGCTGACCGCCGGGGAAGAGCGCCGCTGGCCGGAGGGCACGCGGCAAATGGCGGAACTGCGCCTGATGTTCGACTACGCGCCGGAGGGCATGTTCAGCCGCGCCATCGGGCGGCACACGCTGGTGTTGGACATGGTGGACTATCCGGGCGAGTGGATCCTCGATTTGCCGCTGCTGGACATGGATTATGAGGCCTTCTCGCAAATGGCGCTGGAGGTGGCGCAGGCGCCGCAGCGGCGGGAGCTGGCTGCCGAGTGGCTGCGCCTGCTGAACGAGGTGGACACGGAAGCCCCCCTGGACGAGACGGTGGCGAAGAAGCTGGCGGAGGCCTACCGCGCCTATCTCGCCCGCTGCAAGGAGGAAGACGGCCACTTCGCCGCCCTCATGCCGGGGCGCTTCCTGATGCCCGGCGACATGGCGGGCTCGCCGGCGCTCACCTTCTGCCCTCTGCCGCCGAAAGCCGCCGCGCCGCCGCGCGGCAGCCTGCATGACGAGATGCGCAGGCGCTACGAGGCCTATGTGCATCACGTGGTGCGGCCCTTCTTCTTCGATCATTTCGCGCGGCTGGACGCGCAGCTGGTGCTGGTGGATGTCATCGGGGCGCTGGATGCGGGGCCTGCGGCGCTTTCCGACCTGCGCCAGACATTGCTGCTGCTGATGAAGAGCTTTCGGCTGGGGCGCTCGCACCTGTTTGCGCGGCGCGCCTCGCGGGTGCTGTTCGCCGCCACGAAGGCCGACCTCGTGCCGTCCGCCCAGCACGAGCGGCTCAAGCGCATCCTGGCGCTGCTGGTGGAGGAGGCGGCCAAACGCGCCGAATACGCGGGCGCGGACATCGGCACCATGGTCATTGCCGCCGTGCGCGCCACGCGCGAGGGGGTGGCGACGCACGAGGGCGAGGAGCTGCCCGTGATCATCGGCGTGCCGGAGAAGGGCGAGCGCTTCGGCGAGAAGGTGTTCGACGGGGTGGAGGAAACGGCGGTGTTTCCGGGCGACTTGCCGGAAAATCCGCGCGATGCCCTGCGCGAGGACTTCACCGGCGCGTGGCGGTTCCCGCGTTTTCGCCCGCCGCCGGTGGCGCCGCCCGCGCCGCTTGAGCCCGCGCCTTCGTTTCCGCACATCCGAATGGACGGAATGCTGCAATTCCTGCTGGGGGAGGCGCTGGCATGAGCGCGCGGGACGAAAGGGAAAAACGGCGCGGGCCGATGCATTTCTCGCCGGATGGCGGGGAAGCGAACGGGGCACGCGAAGGGCAAGCGAAAGTTTCTGAGGGGAAAGACGAGAAGCTGCGGAAGCCCCATGCCCGCGCGCCGAAGGCCCTGCCGGCGGATGAGGCCACGGTGGTGGAGCCGCAATTCTCCACCCCCGGCACGGAGGGTGCCGAAGAGGCCACGGTCATGGACGAGGCCATCGCCGAGCCGGGCATCGGGCGGGTGCGGCGCTGGCCGGTGCGGCTGCTGATGTGGGCGGGTTCGCTGTTGCTCACGCTGACGCTGGCGCTTGTGCTGGATTTGCTGGTGCGGGCGGCCTTCGAACGGGCGGACTGGCTGGGCTTCGCGGCGCTGGCGCTGGTGGGGCTGGCGGCGCTGGCGGCTTTCGCGGTGTTGCTGCGCGAGCTCTTCGGCTTGCTGCGCCTGCGCCGCGTGCTGAAACTGCGGCGGCTGGCGGAGCGGGTGGCGGACGCGCCGGATGAGAGGGGCGTGGCGGAACTGCGCGCGCGGCTGGAGGGACTGTATGCGCGCCGGGCCGACATGCGCTGGGCATTGGAACGGTTGCGAGCGCACGAGGCGGCGGTGCTCAGCCCACCGGAGCGCCTGCGCCTGCTGGAGCTGGAGCTGATGGGGCCGCTGGATGCACAGGCGCGGCGCATTCTGCTGCGCTCGGCGCGCGATGTGGCGGCGCTGACGGCCATCGTGCCCTCGCCGGCGCTGGACGTGCTCATCGTGGGCTTGCGCAACGTGCGCATGTTGCGCCAGCTGGCGGCGCTCTATGGCGGCAGGCCGGGGTTGCTGGGGGGCTGGAGGCTGTTGCGCATGGTGCTGGCGCACCTGGCGCTCACCGGCGCGCTGGCCTTGTCGGATGCCTTTCTGCCGCACGTGCTGGGAAAGGGGCTGGCGGGTCGGCTTTCCGCGCGCTTCGGCGAGGGCGTGCTGAACGGCGTGCTCACCGCGCGCATCGGGCTGGCGGCGCTGGAGCAGGTGCGGCCCATGCCCTTCGTGGCGGCGGAAAAGCCGGGCCTGAAAGAATTGGCCGCGGCGCTGGTGAAAGGGTAGGGGGCGCGAAGGGAAGCGTGGGTCGGGGAAACGTGGGTCGCCTCGGCCCGCGCCTCAGCCCGCGAAAATCCACGCACCTGCCAATGACGCGGGAATGGCCAAAGCCACCCACGCCCACATGATCCAGGCGGGAGCATATTTTCGCCAGTCGAACAGGAAGGTGATGGCAACCGCGAGGGCGCCCACTGCTCCGGCGTGCAGGTAGGGTGAAAAGTCCGCCCAGTAGGCGGTGTAGTAGCCCGCCAGCACCTGCGCCAGCAGGGAGATGATGAGCGAGCCGACGTGAAAAGCGGTGTCGTTGCGCAGCTCTTCCGCATGCCGGCGTTCGAGTTCCTCGAGTTCTTCCTCGTCTTCGATATCCAGCATTTCCGGCATTTTGCGCAACATGCCCATGCCTTCGGCAACGCCAATGATCAGCCCGGCGATGATGCTCAGCCCAAGGCCGAGCGAAATGCCGCCCAATATGGCCCACAAGTCCAGCATGGTTTCGCGTCGCCTTCAGGGGATTTTCCGGCGCCGGGGAGGCCGAGACCGGGAATGTCGAAACGGGTCGTCACGGATGAGACTACAGGTGAATGCGGTCTCGTCGCAAGCAACCGTATCCAAGGCGCTTGCCGCCCGTTGTTTCAGGAAGCCTTCCGGGAGACGTCTCCGGCCTGTTTCATCATCATGTCCGGGCCGTGCTTCCACTCCTGCAGCTGCTGGCGGATCTTGCCCGGCAAGGCATAGTAGACCCGTCGCATGAGGGCACGCGCATAGCGCAAGTATCCATGGCCCGCCATGGAACCGCGCAGCGTGAGCGGCAGGAAGAAGTTCTGCACCGGTTGAACGTGCGAGCTCCAGGAGCGCTTGTGCGGGTCGTTTGGCACCAGCAGATCGAATGCCTTCATGCCGTCGGCCACGGCCTGTTTCTGGGAGAGGTCCATGTGCAGGCGGCCGACGGACAGGTCGGTAAGCTCCGGCCGGTGCGCCGTGATGTAGGCGTAATGCCGGCCATGATACCGCACGCCGATTTCCCAGGATATGGCCTTCTCGCCAGCCTTCAGCACGGTGAGGCAGAATTCCATGCCTTGCCGATGATCCCGCGAGTGCCGCGCCAGCCCACACAGGAACTTCTCCGTTTCCCTGCGAAACAGGGCGCGAGAGACGAAGCCCTTCTCATCCAGCCAGCGGCGCTTGTTCAGCAGGGCTTCCTCCACGTGGCGGCAGGCTTCTTGGGGGTCGGTGACACGTTCGAACGTCAGTTCGGTGCCGAAGTGCTCTTCGAGCTTCTTGCGAATCTTGCGACGACGCCGACGCTGGGAACGGTTGTAGCGTTTGTCCAGGTCCTCCGGCTTCTCGAAAGGCTCCAGATCGAGCCAGGGGGCGCCGATGTTTTCGCCGGTGGTGCAGAAATGTTTCTGGGCGAACCGGCCCAGGGCGGAATCGGTGCGCACGTAACGCAGCCGCAGCAGGTCGGCATCGAGGTTGCGCAGCGCGGCCAGAGCATCGCGCAAGGCCTGTTCCAGCCGTTCTCCTTCCAGGACGGTCAGGATGTCGGCGTATTGGCCGAAGGGGTCCGTGAGAGGGGAAAGAACCTTCAGGCCGAAGGGATAATTCTCGCGCATGAGAGGCCATATGAGCTGCGCTTCGCCGCTGGCGTCCGTTATCAGGACCACCACGGGATGACAGCGGGTTTCGTCGTCGCAGGCGATGGCCTCCAGCCATGCCATGCTCCATTCGCAGGTCTGGAAGGCCTGCGTGTCTCCCCGTACGCGTTCCTGCAGGCGTCGCCACCGGGGCGCCGTCCTGGCGATCTCGTCGGCGGAACGCAGAACGATGCACTGCGTGGCGGTGCCTGCCATGGCTTTCGCCCGGCCGCGATGAAGGGCAAGGGCCGAGGCTGTGCGAAAAGTGTCATCCTGGTTGTGCAATGTCTTGACCTGGGAGGGCAAATTCATCAAATGGCCCATTGAAGCTCGTCCCCTGACTTGGCTGAAAAAGCATTTTTCGCATCGTCAACTTAATCGCCAATTAAGGCCGGGGTGTCGGAAAAGTTGTTAAAGGGTAAATTCTCGCAATCTGTTTGCGCCGATTGACATCCGTGCCCGAATCCGGAAGATGACCGGAGTTCGGTGGATGCGTATTTTGCCCCTGTGGCGGAACTGGTAGACGCGGCAGACTCAAAATCTGCTGGCCTTCGGGCCGTGCCCGTTCGAGTCGGGCCAGGGGCACCAGATTTTCTTCATTTCTTACGCCAGCGATATCCAAAACGCGAAAGGCCGCTCTCGGCGGAGAGCGGCCTTCATGTTCGACCCTGCCGTCAACGATCGGTCAGCGGCAGAAGCGGTAGCGACCGGAATATGTGCGGTAGTAGCCGGTTTCGGGGTTGAAGCTGCGATACTTGTTCATGCAGTAGTCATACCATTCCGGCGTCCACGGACGCGGACGATAGGAATAGTGCGAGCGATAATGACGCCGGCGCCACTTGCGCTTCTTCTTCTTGTGGATGGCGGTGGCGATCAGCGCCGTGGTGGCCACGCCAATGCCCAGCCCCAGCAGGAAGTTGCGCGTTTTCTTGCCGGCCTCGGCCGGTGTGGGCGCGGCAGAGACCGCGGCGAAGGTGAGCGCTCCGGCAAACAGGGCAGGCAGTGCTACTTTCTTCAACATGGACTTGTCCTCCTTCTGGCTGCGCCTGCATGCGACGTTCCCGCCTCTTGATGCATGTGGGGTTGGGACGTTGTGCAAGCAAGGCTTCCGAACACGGCCGCAATGTAGAACAGGCCACCTGAACCGCAACTGAATGTGTTGGACAGGTTTTCGTTCAAGTTCCCATGCCGCCGCAGCGTGTTCATGGGGTGGCGGAATGACGGCGAAAATCGGGCGGCGGCATGCGAAAGGGCCAGCCGCGATGGCTGGCCCCGTGATGTTGCGGCGCAATGAAGGCGGGCATCGCCTGGCCCTGGCGGCAAGGAAAGCGCCGATTTCCGGCCCGATGGTCAGTAGCCGCCCTTGCGCTTCGTTTCGGGCAGGCCGGCGATGCGCCCGGCCTGTTTGGACGGATCCAGCGGGAAGAGCTCGTAAACGTCCTTCTGCTTGACCTTCTCACCCCACTTTTCGCTCATGGCCTTGATGATGGTGCGGGTGTTGGGCTGATTGCCGCCGTTGTTGAAATATTCGTCGCGCAGGTAGTTGATGATGTCCCAGTGCCGTTCGGTCAGCGTGATGCCCTCGGCTTCCGCCATGGCCTCGGCCAGCTCCTCGCTCCAGTCGGCGGTGTTGACGAGGTAGCCGCGCTCGTCCGTTTCGATTTCCCTGCCCTTGAAGTTGAAGCCCATCTCTTCTCCTCCTGGTTTTCACCCAAAATGACTTGATGCCGGGGAATATCCTATGTTTCAAACCATCGCGCAATCCGTTCCACCGCACTTTCCAGCGCGGTTTCCCGCAAGCCGGAAGATGCCGCGGCAGCGCATTCGAAATCGCGCGCATCTTCCAGCCAGTGCGCGCGACCATGTTCCACCAGGCGCCGGGCCAGGGCGTTCATGTCGCGCGGGGGGCTCAGGATGCCGCGGATGGCCAGCCAGCGCGCCAGCCCGCGGCGCGCTCGCCAGCGCGGCGCCAGCGGACTGCGGCGCAGGCGAAACAGGTAGGTACGCCGGCCCGAGCGCACGGCCTCGGCGATCATGGAGGCGGAATCGGCGGTGACGACGAAACAGTCCGCCAGCGCCAGGATGGCGCGATGGGGGTTGTTTTCCGGTCTGCCGTCCTTGCGCCAGAAATGGAACCAGCCGGGTGGAGAGAGGACCTCGCGCAGGGCCCGGGCCTGGCGAATGCCGGTGCGGGGAGAGGTGGAAACCAGCCAGCTGCCACCCACCTTCGCGCGCATCCTTTCCACCGCTTCGCCCAGCCGCCCGGCGTCGCTGGCGTCGAACAGCACCGGCCAGCGTGCGCCGCCCACCAGCACGCCGATCCACGGGCGCGGCAGGTGGGCGAACCTTTCGCGCCAGCGGGCCAGTTCCCGCTCGTCACGCTCCGGCGCCAGCGCCGGAGGAAGGTCCAGCATGACAATGTTCGGCGCGTCCTCCGGCAGGCCGTATTGCGGCGTGGTGAGCAACAGGTCGAACCAGCCCAGAGGCGCGCGCGGTCGGCCGAGCCAGACCACGCGGCAGGACGGGTTTTGTCGCTGTATCCAGCGCGCCACGGGCACGGAACGCCGGCCAACGCCGATGACGAGATCCGGCCAGGGCGGCGTTATCTTTCGCCGCGCCAGCGCGCTCAACACCATGGGCGCGGCAGGAAGCAGGATATTGGGAAGAACACGCAAGGCGTTGTATGAAAGACGCTTTTCTTCTGTCTGCAAGGCAATGCCGGAATCTTCCAGCCGATCCGCCAGCCACCGGGCCAATGTCAGCACCTGGGCATTGTCGCCCGCCCGCGCGCCGGTGAGCAGCCATGCGCGCACCGTGCGGTCCGCCGCCCGTGCCCTGTTCGCCTTCATGCCGTCGATGCCGCCGTGGCCCGTGCTCACTTGACTGCTGCCCCTTGCCATATGTCCGGTTCTGCCGCCTTATGGCAGAAAGTGCGGGGAATGCAAAAGGCGGGCGAACGAAAAACGGATGCGACAGCGGGGCGTGCAGGCAGAAGAAAACGGCTGGGTGATGCGCTGGCTGCCGCCGGGGGTGCGGCGGCTGAAGGAGATACGCGATCCGGAGGTCTTCCGCACCGACCTGATCGCCGGCATCTCCGTGGCATTGCTTTTGGTGCCGCAGGCCATGGCCTTTGCCCAGCTGGCGGGACTGCCGACGCAGGCGGGGTTCTATGCCGCGCTGTTGCCGCCCATTTTCGCCGCCCTGTTCGGTTCCTCGCGGCAGATGGTGACGGGGCCGGTGTCGCTCATCTCGCTCATGACCTTCGCCGCCATCTCGCCGCTGGCCAATGGCGACATGCACCTGGCCATGCAGGCGGCCATGATGCTGGCGCTTCTGGTGGGGCTCATCCAGTTGGGCCTGGGGCTGTTGCGGCTGGGGGTGCTGGTGGATTTTCTCTCGCATCCGGTCGTGGTGGGGTTCACCAATGCCGGCGTCATCATCATCGCCACGGCGCAGATGGGCAAGGTGTTCGGTGTTTCGGCGCAGAAGGAGGAATGGCACTTCCTGACGGTGTGGAACACCCTGCAGGCCATGGCGCAGGGCGTGCACTGGCCCACCGTGGGGCTGGCGGCGCTGAGCTTCGCAATCATTTACGCGGTGCGCAGGCTGCGTCCACGCTGGCCCAGCGTGCTGGTGGCGGTGGCGGTGGCGACCATGGTTTCATGGCTCACCGGTTTCGGCGCGGCGGGCGGGCGCGTCATCGGCGAGATCCCCACCGGGCTGCCGCGGCTGACGCTGCCGCCCATGGACACCATCCTTGCCATGAGCGTGTTGCCCTCGGCCATCGTGATCGCGCTGCTGGGATACCTGGAGGCGGTTTCCATCGCGCGGGCGCTGGCGGCGAAAACGCGCCAGAGATTGCAGGCCAACCAGGAGCTGTTCGGACAGGGGGCGGCCAACCTGGCGGCGGCCCTTTCCGGCGGATATCCGGTTTCGGCCTCGTTCTCGCGCTCGGCGGTGAACCTGGACAACGGCGGGCGCACGCCCTTTTCCGCCATCGTCGCCAGTTCCGTCGTGGCGCTCACCCTGCTGTTTCTCACGCCCTTGCTCTACCACCTGCCGCAGGCGACGCTGGCGGTGATCATCATCGTGGCGGTGGCGGGGCTGTTCCACATCCGGCTCGTCGTGCGTGCATGGCGGGTGGAGCGGCACGACGCGGTGGTGGCGGTGGTCACTTTCGTGCTCACCCTCGTGTTCGCGCCACGGCTGGAGGTGGGCATTTTCGGCGGCATCCTGCTGTCGGTGGCATTGTTCGTCTATCGCACCATGCGCCCGCGCGTGGCCCTGCTGGTGCGACTGGACAGCGGACGGCTGGCCGATGCGCACAATCATCCGGAGCGTCCCCGGTGTTCGCGCATTCTCGTCATCCGCCAATACATGTCGCTGTATTTCGCCAACGCCGGGCATTTCGAAAACCGCATCCTGCATTTCATCGCGGAATATCCTCAGGCGCAATTCGTCATTCTGGATTTCTCGGCCGTCAACACCATCGATTCATCGGGCATGGACGTGATCATCGAGCTGAAGCGACGGCTGGAGAAGCTGGGGATCGAACTGTTGATTGCGCGGGCCAATCATTACGTGCGCGCGGCACTGAAAAGCTGCCTGATGCTGGAAGAGGAAGTGGCCAAGGGCGAACGCAGCAAGCGCGCGCCCGGCGAGGCGGCGAAGGGCGGGGGATTTTGCATTTTCGAGCGGCCGACGGACGCCATCTGTTACGCGCTGGAGCGGGTGAGATGCCCCGACTGCGGCGATGGCGCCCGCTGCCCCCTGCGCCGCCCCGGCGATTGCGCCGATGAAGACGGCGGAGGTTGACAAGCGGGTGGTGATCACCTCGGGCGAGCGCTGCCGAAATAGAGCCAGCTCAAGAACTTCGGGCGCGGCAGCATGTAGAAATTCTCCATGTGCTCGATGGCGAAGCCCGCCTCCTGCAGCTTTTCGGCGATATTGCGGTTGAGGTTGCAGCCGCCCGCCAGCGGGCGCCAGAAGGGGTTGAGCAGATCCTGCACTTTTTGCACGCGCGGTTCTTTCGCGCGGCCGTGCTCGCACAACAGCACGCGCCCCGAAGGCTTCAGCACGCGGCGGAACTCGGCCAGCGCGGTGTCGAGGTCGGGGATGGAACAGCCGGTGTAGGTAAGCAGCACGGTATCGACGGAATTGTCCTCCAGCGGCAATTTCTCCGCCGTGCCCCGCACCAGCTCCACCGGCACGGGCACTTGCGCGGCACGCCTTTTCGCCATTTCCAGGTAGGGCGCGGAAGGGTCGATGCCGATGACGGCCTTCACCTTGTCCGGGTCATACAGCGGCAGGTTCAGGCCCGTGCCCACGCCCGGCTCCAGCACCACGCCCTCGGCCTGCGGCAGCAGGCGCCGGCGCTGCCGCATGACCGGGCCCAGCGCGCAGACATGTTCCAGGGCCGGGCGCATGAGCCAGTCGTATGTCTGTTTCAATTTCTGGTGCATCGGAGCGAGAAAACGTCATTTTCCCGAGGTGAACAAGGAAAATCGCGCCGATCGTCATCATCGGCGCGATTCCCCGTTTCCGGGATTTCAGCGTGCGAACGAAAATCGGAACCGTATCGGCTGGCTTCAGGCCTTCTTCTCGGCCGTGTTGATGCCCAGGATGGCATTGATGGCGCACCAGCCAATCAGGCCCGTGGCCAGCGGTACGATGCCGATCCAGCCGATCCAGTTGTAATCGCCTGAACCCAGAATGGCCCAGGCCAGCAACGCCAGGCCGAAAACGACCCAGATGACGCGCTGCACGGTACCCATGTTCTTCTGCATCGTCCTGCCTCCCTGTTGTGGTTTTCTGCCCCGGGCCCTGATCCCGCACGTCACTCTCACCGGCACTGTTTTTCGCCACGTGCGGCCGGCCTTTCCCAGCCTGTCATCGCCTCGGGGCAATGCCCGCGAAGGAAAGGCCGTGGCGTCACTTCACGAAAGGCCGGCTTAATCCACGTTCTTCGAGGGATCGGGCCCGGACCCTGTTCTGCATATAGGGAGCGCAACGATGACTTTCAGTGACAAGATCACATTTCTCCGGCAATCAAGGCGAAAAATTCGTCAGCGGTCATTTTTCGGAAGGAGCGTATGATTTTTTCTGTTGCCCTTCCGCGGCGGATGGCTGGAGATGAGCGGTTTTCTTCGGGCGTGGGGGTGGCGGCGACGCCGGGCGAACCGCCGCCACCCCCACGCC
>JALVSR010000095.1 GCA_027024225.1 Hyphomicrobiales bacterium
CCGGACCAGTGAGCCGCCTTCGCCACTGGTGTTCCTCCCGATATCTACGAATTTCACCTCTACACCGGGAATTCCGCCCACCTCTTCCGGACTCTAGATCGCCAGTATCGAGGGCAGTTCCGGGGTTGAGCCCCGGGCTTTCACCCCCGACTTAACGATCCGCCTACACGCGCTTTACGCCCAGTAATTCCGAACAACGCTAGCCCCCTCCGTATTACCGCGGCTGCTGGCACGGAGTTAGCCGGGGCTTCTTCTGCGGGTACCGTCATTATCTTCCCCGCTGAAAGGGCTTTACAACCCTAAGGCCTTCGTCACCCACGCGGCATGGCTGGATCAGGCTTTCGCCCATTGTCCAATATTCCCCACTGCTGCCTCCCGTAGGAGTCTGGGCCGTGTCTCAGTCCCAGTGTGGCTGATCATCCTCTCAGACCAGCTACCGATCGTCGCCTTGGTGAGCCGTTACCTCACCAACTAGCTAATCGGACGCGGGCCCCTCCTGCAGCGGCCGAAGCCTTTCTCCCGAAGGACGTATGCGGTATTAGCCACGGTTTCCCGTGGTTATCCCCCACTGCAGGGCAGGTTCCCACGCGTTACTCACCCGTTTGCCACTCGCCAGCACCTCTCCGAGGAGAGGCCTGCTGCCGTTCGACTTGCATGTGTTAGGCCTGCCGCCAGCGTTCGTTCTGAGCCAGGATCAAACTCTCAAGTTTGAAAACCTGTGCTCGTACCCCTGCCTTTGCCTTTCGGCGCACTCCTTGCGGAGTGCAGCAGGCGTACGGTCGCATCTCGGCTTTTGACGGGTAAGCCAACGCATCCTCATCTTCCGAAGAAGATGAAAACGGCTGACTGCCCGAAACGCAGAGCTTTTGCGACGCTCCGGCGGCGCACGACTTGCATCGTGCGACCACTGAAACGCCGCCGCCCGCGTTTCTCTTTCTTTCCGTTCACACTGTCAAAGAGCTGCGGCGCATTCGCGCCAGTATCAGGTATTCACAAGCGTTCATTCATATAGCCATTCATGAACGCTTGTCAACACCCGCCGAGCTTCCACTCAACCCGACATGGGCCGTCTTGCGCTTTCTATCGGGAGCCCTCAGCCGGCCTTTTTCTTTTTGCCGGAAGTTGGCTCCCGGCGCGGCCCTTGCCTCAGGCGGTGCGCTATATATGGTCATCGCCCTTTCCGTGTCAAGCACCTTTTTTCTTTTTTTTTTTGGTGCCTGTCTCATCGGGCTTCCTCGGAACCCTTGACCATACGCCGACCATCTTTCGACGCGGGTCTCGTCCGAGGCGGTGCGCTATATATGTTGCTGGCACCGGACCTGTCAAGCGCTTTTTCGAAGCATTTTTTTCAAAGAACATCGCGTTGCCCCGTCGGGGCCCCGCCGCCTTCCGGAAGGTGGGCTCTTGCGCCCCTCTCCCGTCGGGCGAGGCGTGATATATGTTCATCCTGGGCGCACGTCAATGCATTTCCTGCAACATTTTTTGCATGGCTGCATTGCGGGGCTGAAAATCTCTTTCCGCGTCTGTTTCCCCCTTCCGCCAAGCGCACGGGGACCAGCCAGCACAAAGGAAAAAGGCGGCGCATTAAGCGCCGCCTCGTGTTTCTTTCCGGACTGGCGTATGTGGCCGGCTCCATGCCGCCCCGTTGCGTGGTTCAGGCCTGGGCTTCCTGCTGGGCCATGCGCGCCTTGATCTGCTTTTTCAGCTTCAGCGCCTTCGGCGAAAGCTCCGAATCCTTCGCCTTGAGCAGAAAGGCGTCCAGTCCGCCACGGTGTTCCACCGATTTGAGCGCCTGGGCGCTGATGCGGAAGCGATACCGCTGGCCCATGACCTCGCTGATCAGGTGCACATTCACCAGGTTCGGCAGAAAGCGCCGACGCGTCTTGATGTTGGAATGGCTGACGTTGTTGCCGGTCAGCACGCCCTTGCCGGTCAGTTCGCAACGACGGGACATTGGTTTTCTCCAGAAAGTCGCGGTTGTCTGTTTCGGATCCTGCGTTTCGGGCCGGTTTGCAGCCAAGGCCGCTGGCCACGGATTTCTGCTCTTCGGGTTTCGTGCCGGCGGCACGCGCAAAACGGGCATGAATGCCAGCATGCCGCAGCCACCCGCCTTTCAATTCGGTCGCCTGCTATACAGGCGCACACCGCATCGCGTCAAGCCATTGGCATGCATACATGCGTTTCCGGCTGCGCTGCGCCAAGCCTGTTCATGTGTTTTTTCCGGTGATTGCAGCTTTTTTCACGCCATTTTAACCCTTCGCTAACCATCCTGAGGCACAATGACAATCGCAATCCATCACCGATGGATTTTCTCCGAGTAGCCTCCTGTCTACTCTGTTTGATGCCTCCCAAAGGAACTTCAGGCCGCGCTTTTGCGCGGCCCCTTTTTTCGCCCCCTTCCGTCCACCGCGCCAATGTTCACTTGGCGCAAGCGGCATGCGGCGACAGCGCCGCGTGGGCGAAACTGGCCTGAACCTTGCTGGCATGCCCCCGGCAGGGCCGGAAACCATGATGGCTGGTTCATATTGACCCGCCCGGAGTTCCGGCACAACCTTTTCTGCGCCATACTGCGAGGGGGAGAGCACGATCATGTCCACATCCGGCACAAGCAGGGACGAACAGGGGCCGCTCATCGACTTCCTGGAGCGTTTCGTGGCCTCGAGCCAGTTTCAGCAAGTCTTCGAGGAAGGCATGCGTCTGGTGGAGGAAACGGCCGATTATCTCGACGGACCGGGGCGGGAGGTGGCGCGCGGCCTTTCCCGTGACGAGGCCATGACCTACGCCACTGAAAGCATGCGTTTGACCACCCGCCTGATGCAGATGGCGTCCTGGCTGCTGCTGCAACGCGCCGTGGCCGCCGGCGAGCTTTCCGAGCAGGACGCGCGGCGCGAACAGGAGAACATCAACCTGGCCGCCCTGGCCCAGCAGCCCGACGAAAAGGCTCTCGCGCATCTGCCCAGAGAGCTGGTGCTCTTGTCGGGCCGGGCGCAGCGTCTTTACGAACGCATCATCCGGCTGGACGAGATGATCCACAATCGCCGCGTCACGCCGGAAGGCGGCAAAAACCCCCTGGCCTCTCTCTTCGGCCGTATAGAGGCGGAGTTCTCCGCGGCACCCCTGAGCAAGAGCGAACAGCGCAACGATTGAGCCTTTGTTCCCATGATCGACCGGCTCCAGGGTTGAGCGCTCGTCACCCCTTGTCCCGGGCCGGGTTCTGGCGGAGTTGTTGCGGTGCGATACGGCATGCCGCACCCGACATCGCCTGCATCCGCGCGTGACCACGGGCGGGATCGTATCGGGCCCGGCGACGCTCAGCGCGTACGCACGGGCGTGGCGGGCGCGCACGGCGCCTGACGCTGCGCTTGCTCGCGTCGCGCCGTGTCCGCCGTGATGTCGGCCAGCCGCAACATGTTGGTGGCGCCGGGGGTGCCCAGCGGCACGCCGCAGGTGATCAGCACCCGCTCGCCGATCATGGAGAACCCCTCGCGGAAGGCAATGCGACAGGCCTTGTCGGCCATGTCGTCCAGATCACTCGGATCTTCCGTCACCACGCAGTGCAACCCCCACACAAGAGAGAGCCGCCGCACCGTCTCGATCTTCGGGCTGAGCGCGATGATGGGCGCTTCCGGCCGCTCGCGGGCGATGCGCAGGCCCGTGGCGCCGGACGAGGTGTAGCTCACGATGCAGGACACCTTCAGCGTTTCCGCGATGGACCGCGCCGCCGCGGAGATGGCATCCGCCGTGGTCGGCTCGGGCCGTGTTTCCAGCTGGCTGCGGATGATGTCGCGATAGTTCGGGTCGCTCTCCACGTTCTGGGCGATGCGATCCATGGTCATGACCGCTTCCACCGGCCATTTGCCAGCCGCCGATTCGGCCGACAGCATGATGGCGTCGGCCCCCTCGAACACCGCCGTGGCCACATCCGAGACTTCCGCCCGCGTCGGCGAGGGGTTCTCGATCATCGATTCCAGCATTTGCGTGGCCACCACCACCGGCTTGCCGGCGCGCCGCGCCGCCCGGGTGATTCGCTTCTGCCAGCCAGGCACCGATTCCAATGGCAGCTCCACGCCCAGGTCGCCGCGCGCCACCATCAGCGCGTCGGACAGGTCGATGATTTCGCGCAAGCACCTGAGCGCCGCGGGTTTCTCGATCTTGGCCAGCACGCCTGCGCGGCCGCGCACCCGCTTGCGCGCGGCGGCCACGTCGTCAGGCCGCTGCACGAAGGACAGGGCAATCCAGTCCACCCCCAGCTCACAGGCATAGTCCAGGTTCTCCTTGTCCTTTTCCGTCATCGCCGAAAGCGGCACCACGGTATCGGGCAGGTTCACGCCCTTGCGCGAGGAAAGCGCCCCGCCATAGATGACCCGAGTGACGATCCTGCCCTCTTCCACTTCCAGCACCGACAGGCGGATGAGCCCGTCGTTCAGCAGCACCTGGTCGCCGGGCCGGATGGCCTCGAAGATCTCCGGATGCGGCAGATAGGCGCGCGTGGCGTCTCCCGGCGCGGGGTCGTTGTCCAGCACGAACGTATCGCCCGCTTCCAGCATGGCCGGCTCGTTGGCGATCTCGCCAATGCGCAGCTTCGGCCCCTGCAGGTCCACGAGAATGCCGATGGGCCGCTCGTGCCGCTTCTCGATGCGGCGGATGATCTCGTGATATTCCTTCAGCTGTTCGTGCGAGGAATGGCTCATGTTGACACGGAAGACATCCGCGCCGGCCAGAAACAGCGCCTCGATTTTCTCTTCCGTGTTGGAAGCCGGCCCCAGCGTGGCCAGGATCTTTACCTTGCGTTCTCGTTTCACCGTTATTCGATTCCCCTCGGTTGCAGGCCCGCCAACCCCATTCCCCTGCGGCGGGCCCGGTTATCGTTGTTCATCGGTTCTCATCCACCCTGCCACGCGAAAGCTCTTCGATTCTCACTTCTTGCGCCGATGCGCGCTGTCTTCCCGCAGCATGATGGTGAAATCGGTCTTCTCGCCGGTGTCCACCTCATAGAAGCCGCGGGTCTTGTAACCGCGATCCTCGCAATTCTTGCGCCCGCGGATGGTGAATATCTTGTCCTGCGTACACATGGTGGCCGGCCCGCTCCACACCCCGCCCTTATCATAGTCGATGGCGTAGATGTAATAATACCGGGCGATCAGGTTGCCCTGCAGCAAGACCTTGCAGCTTTGCGGCGGAATGTTCCACCAACCTTCCGAGGCCCATCCCTTGTCATCCTTGTAGCCCAGAGCCACGCCGATCGTGCTGTTGGTCTTGTTGCACAACTTCAGATCGGCATGGGCCACACCACCTCCAACAAGGATGGCCGCGCCGGCAACGAGCGCAAGAGCGCGCGGAAATGTCTTTCTGGGCATCTTGGTCATGTACCCGCCTCCGTCATCAACCCGATGATCTTGCTGTGGAACGCACGGTTGCCGGGCCTTTCATGCACGGGAAAATGGTCATCTTCATGGACGTTTTCATGGACGATCGATGCTGTTTCTACTCCTTGTGCATCATCCCTGACAAGAGAGCAGGCGACAAGGGAATCGCCCCTTGTCAAAGCCCCGGCCACGGGCCATGTTCCGCCCTGCATACCGCTTTCGGTGGAAATTTCGGTGGAAATCATGCGCACGAGCGCCATTCGCACCGCAGGAAAGAGCCATGTTGCGAGATCATGAATCGTCCCATGATGCCGCAAGAAACATCCGCACCGCCGATGCCGCCGGCGTTTCCGATCCGCAAGAAACCGGCGTGCCCCCAGCCCTCCTGATACCCGCACACCGGCAGGAGGCCGTTGAAGTCCTCGCCGGTCCCGCCGATGCCGGCGTGCTGGTATTGTGCGATCATGCCAGCAACCACATCCCATCGGATTACGACAATCTCGGCCTGCCGCCGGCCGACCTGCAACGGCACATCGCCTGGGACCCCGGCGCGGCAGGCGTGGCCCGGCACCTGGCGCAATTGCTCAATGCCCCGGCGGTACTCAGCCGCTTTTCGCGCCTGCTGGCCGACCCGAATCGTGGCCTGGACGATCCCACGCTCATCATGCGCATTGCCGATGGCTCGGTAATACCCGGCAATGCCGACATCGACGAAAGCGGCCGCGAGGAGCGCATCCGCCGCTTCTGGCGCCCCTACGACAAGGCCATCGCCCAGACCATCGAGGCCATGCGCCGCTCGGGCCGTCCGCCTGTGCTGATTTCCATCCACACATTCACTCCCGTCTGGCGCGGCGTGCCGCGTCCCTGGCATGCGGGCATCCTGTTCGATCCTGCCCGGCCCAGCATCTCGCCACGGATGGTATCCGCCCTGCGCGCGCACCTGCCCCGGCTGACCATTGGCGAAAACGAACCCTACAGCGGCGGCCTGCCCGGCGACACGCTCGATCGTCACGGCGTGCGAAAGGGCCTGGAACACACGTTGGTGGAAATCCGCCACGACCTGGTGCTGGACGATGATGGACAGCGCGCCTGGGCCAAACACCTGGCCGCCGCCCTCCACGAGGTGCTTGACGCCACCGCCGTCCGCGCTCCACACTCCGCACCGAGCCACGGACGGAGCGAATCGTGACCGCGCCTTTCGCGAGCTTCGTGAGCGGAAAATCCGAACGAGGGGGAATTGTCGATGCAGGGCGAATCGAACTTCGCGCGCGAGCAGCTGCGCCAGCTGGTGGAGCGCATCGAGCGCCTGGAGGAAGAAAAGAAGGCCATCGCCGAGGATATCAAGGAAGTCTATGCCGAGGCCAAGGCGCTGGGGTTCGACACCAAGATCATGCGCAAGGTCATCACCATGCGCAAGAAGGACCCGCAGGAGCGCGAGGAGGAAGAAGCCATGCTGGCGCTCTACCTCTCCGCCCTGGGCATGCTGCCCGACGTGCCGGAAGCCGGCGCCGCGGACGAAGGCTGAAGGCACGAGGTCTGCGCGGCAACGCAAAAGACAGGCGGCCGGTGTCCAGCGGGACACCGGCCGTTTTTCCGTTTCCGCACTCCAGCGAAGCCAGATGGTTCCAAAAGGCGTTGGGCGGACAACCCCCCTGCACATGGGAAAAGGTGCGTGTTCTACACGCTCTGCATTTCGGAGAAGTCACCGAATACGCGACCACACTCATTCATCGTCCGCCTCGATGTAGATCTTGCCGCCCCTTTCGCGGAACTTGCGGCTCATTTCCTCCATGCCCTTGTTGGCCTCTTCATCGGCCATCTTGCGCACGTCCTGGCTGATCTTCATGGCGCAGAACTTCGGCCCGCACATGGAGCAGAAATGCACCGTCTTGTGCGCTTCCTTCGGCAGGGTCTGGTCGTGGAACTCCTCCGCCCGCTCAGGATCCAGCGCCAGGTTGAACTGATCCCGCCAGCGGAACTCGAAGCGCGCCCGCGAAAGGGCGTCATCGCGCCGTTGCGCACCGGGAAAGCCTTTGGCCAGGTCGGCGGCATGCGCGGCGATCTTGTAAGTGATCACACCCTCCTTCACGTCGTCGCGATCGGGCAGACCCAGATGCTCCTTCGGCGTCACGTAACACAGCATGGCCGTGCCCAGCCAGCCGATGTGCGCCGCACCAATGGCGGACGCGATGTGGTCATAACCCGGCGCGATGTCCGTCACCAGCGGGCCGAGGGTATAGAACGGCGCCTCGTGACAGTGCTTCAGCTGCAGCTCCATGTTTTCCGGGATCTTGTGCAGCGGCACGTGTCCGGGCCCTTCGATCATCACCTGCACGTCGTGCTTCCAGGCGATTTTCGTCAGCTCGCCCAGCGTCTTCAGCTCGGCGAACTGCGCCTCGTCATTGGCGTCCGCGATGGAGCCGGGGCGCAGGCCATCGCCCAGCGAGAAGGCGATGTCATAGGCCTTCATGATCTCGCAGATTTCCTCGAAGTGGGTGTAGAGGAAACTCTCCTCGTGGTGCGCCAGCATCCACGCCGCCATGATGGAGCCACCGCGCGAGACGATGCCCGTTACGCGCTTCGCCGCCAGCGGCACGTAGGCCAGCCGCACACCTGCGTGGATGGTGAAATAGTCCACCCCCTGCTCGGCCTGCTCGATCAGCGTGTCGCGGAAGATCTCCCAGGTCAGCTCCGCCGGGTTGCCATCCACCTTTTCCAGCGCCTGGTAGATGGGCACCGTGCCGATGGGCACCGGCGAGTTGCGGATGATCCACTCGCGGATGTTGTGGATGTTGTTGCCGGTGGAAAGGTCCATCACCGTGTCCGCGCCCCAGCGGATGGCCCACACCATCTTTTCCACCTCTTCCGCGATGTCGGAAAGGATGGCGGAATTGCCGATGTTGGCGTTGATCTTGGTGCGGAAGTTCCGCCCGATGATCATCGGCTCGGTCTCGGGATGGTTGATGTTGGCCGGAATGATGGCGCGCCCGCGCGCGACTTCATCGCGCACGAACTCCGGCGTGATCACGGCCGGAATCCTGCCCCCCGGCCAACTCTCGCCGGTTGTCGGGTCGTAAAGCTCAAGGCCCTCTTTGCGCGCTTCCTCGACGAGCTCGGCCAGGGCCTCGCGCCGGGCGTTTTCGCGGATGGCCACGTATTCCATCTCCGGCGTGACGATGCCGCGCTTCGCGTAGGCCATTTGCGTCACCGCCTGGCCGTTCTTCGCCCGCCGGGGCTTGCGCGAGCGTGGGAACTCCGGCGCCAGCGCCTGCTCGGACACGTTGCCATTGTCCTCCGGGCGCACTTCGCGCGGCTCGACGAACTCCGTGTCGCCACGCGCCTCGATCCACTTCTCCCGCAGCGGCGGCAGGCCTTCCGCCACGTCGATGCGCGCATCGGGGTCGGTGTAGGGGCCGGACGTGTCATAGACCACCACCGGCGGCTCCTTGGCCGAAGGGTCGAGCGCGATTTCACGCATGGCCACCCGCACACCCGCCATTTCGCCCGCGACGAACATCTTGCGCGAGGCCGGCAGCGGACCAGTTGTAACCTTGAACCTTGGCAACTTGTGGATGTTCATTTCGGCGGCTCCTGAGCTCCATGAAAAACAGGCTTTTCCCACTCATAGGGTAACGCCTGAATCCCTGTGGGAAAAGCCTGCAATTCGGCGCGTGAAAGGACGCAATCTCAACGTGCGGCGAGGAAGGATTGCAACGATACATCAGACCACGGATCGAGGTTATCACGCGCCGCAAGCCACGACTTCACGATCTTGCCGCTCAGCGCGTCCTTTTGCGCCAGGTCGGCCAGCACCTCGTCAGCCACCTTGCGCGCCGCCTTCAGCACATCTTCCGGGTAGGGCAGCACCTGCACGCCGTGCTTTTCCTTCAGAACCTTCAGCGCCTCGGCATTGCGCCAGGTGTGCTCGGCCAGCGAGCGCGCGGCCTCGGCCGAGCAGGCCACCTCGATGGCCCGCTTCAGCTCTTCGTCCAGCTTGTCCCACACCTTGCGCGACACCAGCAGTTCGCCCGCGCCGTTGGGCTCGTGGAAGGCCGGGTAGTGATACACCTTCACCACCTTGTAAAAGCCCAACGCCATGTCGGAGAACGGCCCCAGGAACTCCGTGGCGTCGATGGCGCCGGAGGACAGCGCCTGCTGGATCTCGCCGGGAGGCAGGGAAACCGGCGTGCCGCCCAGCCGCCTGAGAATCTCGCCGCCCAGCCCCGGCATGCGCATCTTCAGGCCCTTCAGGTCGTCCAGGGAGGTGATGGGTTTCCTGAACCAGCCGCCCATGCTGGGGCCCGTGTTGCCGCACATGAAGGGCTTGATGCCGAACTGGCCATAAAGCTCGTCCCACAGCTTCTGCCCGCCGCCCTGCTCCAGCCAGGCGCGGTGCTCCAGCGGGGTGAGGCCATAAGGCCCGGCGGTGAACAGCGCCGCGGCCGGCATCTTGCCCCCCCAGAACAGGGAGGCCGTGTGCGCCATCTCCGCCGTGCCGGCCTGCACCGCGTCGAACACCGCCAGCGCCCCCACCAGCTCGCCGGCTGCATAAACCTTCACGCGCAGGCGCCCGCCGGACAGGGTGGCGATGTCTTTCGCCAGCCGCTCGGCGGAAACGCCCGGGCCCGGCAGGTTCTTGGGCCAGGAGGTCACCATCTTGAGCTCCAGCGGCGCCTTTTCGGCCCGTGCCACGTGCGGCGCGGCCAGCGCCCCAACCCCCGCGATGCCCGCGGCCGCGGTCTTCAGGAACGTTCTGCGATCGGTCGTCATCGGTCACCCTCTTTCCTTGTCGTCGGTCGTTTCGTTCGTCGCTTCGTTCGTCGCTTCTTCAGTCGATCCCATCGGCTCCGGCCCCGCGAGTGGCGGCAGCCGCACCGGCGGCGCACCCGCCCCGCCGATCTCCACCCGCCTCATGAGGCCGCTCAGCAGCAAATTGCGCGCTTCCGCCACCGCTTCCGTCAGCGCCAGGCCATGCGCGAGATGTGCCGCGATGAGCGTGGAGAGCGTGCAGCCCGTGCCGCGCAAGTCCTCGCCACCCGGCACCCGGGGGCTGAGGAACACCTGCTCTTCGCCGTCCTTCGTCACCAGCACGTCGGTGGCGGAGCGCCCGTCCTTCAGGTGCCCACCTTTAAGCAGCACCGCGCACTTGTAGCGTTTCTGCAGCGCCCTGGCCTGCGCCCGCATGATGCGCCGTCCACCCGCCGGCAGCTCGCCCACCAGCAGGGCGGAGGTTTCCAGCAGATTGGGCGTGATCAGCGCCGCCCTTTCCGCCAGGCGGCGGAAGTGCTTGCGCCATTCGCGCGAGGCCGCGGGCACAAGCCGCCCACCGGAGGAGGCCCCGAGCACCGGGTCGATGACCAGCGGCAGTTCAGGCAGCAGCGGCAGGATGGCGTCGGCCACCGCCTTCACCACCATGGCCGAGGGCAGAAGCCCGATCTTGATGGCGCGCACCGGCAGGTCTTCCACCACGGCCTTTATCTGCGAGGAAAGCAAGAGCGGTCCCACCGGCTCGATGTGCTGCACGCCCTTTGCATTCTGCGCCACCACGCTGGCCACCACCGGCGCCACGTGCACATCCACGGCCTCGCCGGCGCGGATGTCCGCCGCCAGCCCGGCCCGTCCCGTGGGGTCGGTACCGCCAATGCACATGACAACGGGCATTTGCGTTTCTCGCGTGCTCATGCCCCCGCTCCCCGCTTTCGTGCCGCCAGCGCCGCGTCCACCACCTGCCGCAGCTCCCGCGTGGCGGCCTCGGGATCATCGGCGGCGCACACCGCCGAGATGACGGCCACGCCGTCGGCGCCTGCGTGAATGACGGAAGCGGCGTTTTGCGCCGTGATTCCCGCGATGCCGACGATGGGAAGCTCCGGCGCGCGCGCCTTCATGCGCCGCGCCATGTCGGCGAAGGCTTGCAGGCCGGAAGCGCCCTGTTGCTTGCTGGCGGTGGGGAAGATGCCGCCGATGGCGGCGTAGCTCAGCACCTCCACCGGCGAGGCCTCCACCTCTTCCATCCGCTTGTGCGACAGGCCGATGATGGCATTGCCTCCCATGAGCCGCCGTGCCTCTGGCGCCGGCAGGTCGTCCTGCCCCACGTGCACACCCTGCGCCCGCGCCACCATGGCCACGTCCACCCGGTCGTTGACAACCAACGGCACCCCCGTTTCGGCCAACGCCTGTTTCATGCCCAACGCCAGCGCCAGCATTGCCGGGATATTGCCGCGCTTGTCGCGCAGCTGGATGATGCTGGCTCCGCCGCGCGCCGCCGCCAGCGCCACGTCTGCCGGGTCGCGTCCGGAACAACGTTCCGGATCGACGATGACATAACAGCGCACATCCACGCGGGCATTCATGCCGCACCCTCCGCGTTCTCGTTCGCCAGCCTCCACAAGGTGTCGATGAAGGCGGTGCGGAAGCTGCCCGGTCCGTCGCACCGCGCCGCCGCCCGCCCTCCTGCGCCCTTGAACAGGCGCGCTGCCGCCAGCGCCGCCTCGAACGGCCCGGCCATCGCCAGGAAGGCCGCGCAGGCCATGCCCAGCGCACAGCCATAACCGCTCATCCGGTCCATGAATTCATGACCGCCCGCGACACGTTGGCTGCGCGCACCATCGCTGATGATGTCCACCTCGCCGCTTACCAGCACCACTGCCCCGGTTTTCTCCGCCAACGCGCGGGCCGCTTCTTCCGCCGACGCGCCTTCGGCCAGGGCGGCCAGCTCTTCGCGGTTGGGCTTGAGGATGGCGGGGGCGAAGGCCAGCAGCCTTTCCACCATCTGCCGGCGCTCCGGCGTGGCGTGCGCCAGCACCGGGTCCAGCACCCACGGCACGCGCGCCGCGCGCGCGGCTTCCGCCGCCTGCACCGCCCCCTCACGCCGGAGCGAATCAGGCTGGGCCAGATTCACCAGCAACGCCCTCGCCCGTGCCGCCAGGTGCCGCGCCTCGTCCGGCGCATGCGTGACGGAAGGGCGCACGCCCAGCGCGCCGGCCACCTCCACGATGAACGGCGTGACGACGCCGCCGGCCACCGCGTGCACGCGTGGCCGCGCGCGGTTCAGCTCATGCAGGGAAATGAGAAATTCGTCCGCCACGCCCGCCTCGCTCACACACGGTCATGCGCGGACGGCATGGATGAAGGAAACCGGGGAAAGATGCTCGCACTTGCAACGGCACTGCCCTTCGCCCTCATTCCCTACGCCGGCACGACCCGGATCAGGTTCCATGGGTTGGCGGGAAGCCACCCGCCTCTCAGCCCGTGATTCGGGCACCCCAATGAGGTTCCGCCGCGTCCTTGTCGTCGCGGCCAACGCCACAACCGATAGCATACGGCGCGGAACAATGGGAGTCCCGTTCCGCGCCGCGCATGGGAGTGGATTTTTTAGGTTGTCCGGCCAGACTCAGCGGAAGGTGACGGGCCTGATGGCGCCAGCCCGAAGCGCGCCATGCTCCAGCGCCGCCTTGCGCACCTTCTCCGGTGCATGGACACCGACGAGCAAGTCGCCCTTGTCCGCGCGGTTGACCTTCTGAGGCTGCCGATTGCCACTGGTCGAGCCGCCCTTGGGCGTCACCCCGGGCCAGAACACGGCGGAAGCCTGCGCGGCCTGTTGCAGCAGGGGCGCGCCGTTCAGCCGGCTCAGTTCGTCGGCGGTCATGCCCAGGCGCAGTTGGAGGTTGCCCTTGCCCGTGGCGTTCACCGCCTGCCGCGCAGCCCCCAGGTCCGCGTCCAGCACCGGCACCCCCCTGGCCTCGCCGGCGATCAGCGCCAGGGCCAGGTCGCCCTTGCCCGAGCGCACCACGCGCGGATAGGCGCGGCCAGCACCGGCCGTGGCGCCGTTTTCCTCCGTCACGACCTCGTTCTCGGGCATGTTGGCAATGACCACACCGATGGGATCATCCACCGCGTTGCGGCTGGCGAAATTGGTGATGGTCGCAGGGGCGGAAGCCGGGGTGATCTCCATGCGGCTAGCCGCCAGCACCAGCACCTCATACGGCCGCGGGCGCGGCTTGGGCGTCACGCCGGGAGCCGCCTTGCCCGCCTTGGCCAGCAGCATGGACTGCACGCCGGGCAAGGCGATGGGCGCGCTTGCAGGCTTCTTGCCATTCTTGCGCGCTTGCGCCGCTTGCCTGATGCGATTCTTCAGGGCCGCGATCTGCTGCTGCAGCGCCTTCTTGTCGGCGACCTTGCTCGTCCGGCCACGCCGGTTGAAATTGCCCTGCCTGCTGCGCGAGGCCACCATGATGGTGCCGCCACCGCCACGCTTCCAGCCGCGTCCGATCATCTTGCGATACTTGCGGATGATGCGCGCCAGCTTGTATTGCGACATGCGCGGCCAGTGGCGCACCCTGCCGGTGTCCACGTGAATGAAGCCGTTGCGGCCATAATAGCCCACGCCGCCAATGCCGTAGGCCAGCGCCAGGTTGCGCACCTTCCAGGTCGGCACGTCGGGGAATCGGAAGTCGATGGCCTGGCCCGTGATGTGGCGTGAACGCCGCGCCACGCGCCGGCCGATGCGCCGCAACATGGCATTGGTGGCGGCAGAACGATGGCCGGAGATGATGTGGATGACTTCTTTCGATCCCAGGTCCCGGTGCAGCTTCCAGATCAGGTCGATGGTGCGCGGGTCCATGCGCACGGCCTTGTTCCTGCGCCAGTCGCGCAGGAACCAGTTGAGCTTGCGCAGCGCGGAAGGAATGAAACGGCCATCCTTCCAGTAGGTGACGGTGATGCGCTCCTTGGTGTGCACGTGATACATGGAAATGGTGCGGCTGGCCGCCTGGGCAGAAACGGCGGAAGTGCCAAGGATAATGGCGCCGAAAAGCGCGCTGAACATCTTCACCGCGGTGGCGGGCGCCGCTGCGCCCATTGCACTGCCGGCGGTCTTCTCTTCGTCACCCACAAACATGCGCGAAGCCCCTTCTGGCTCGTGTTTTTCAGCCGTCACATACCGCGCGACCGTTCTTGCCCCCGGCCATGGCATGCTGTCCGGCACCTTGCACAAGTGCATCTTCTCCGGACAACGCGACGCTGTGGAACCCTCTCGAACTCCCCCCGACCTTGCGGGTCTGACCGCGATGATCCACACAAATATGACCACCTTTGGGCAATGTCAGTTGCAGACCATCAAACCCAACGGTGGTTAATTTGGAGCTAATTTCCCCTCAATTGCGACGTTTTTCGCCCTTTCACGCGCGAATCTGCGGGCAGGGCCGCCCGATGTCAAGGCAAGGCGCGACAATTCAACGCAACGCCGAAAACGACGCGCCCCCGGAAAGCGTCCCGGGCGCGCGTCGGCAACGACTCAGGCGTAGGTGAAGACCTTGTCCGCGCCAAGGCATTGTTCCACCATGGCCGCGCCACCGACGATCTGCACGCCGTCCAGCAGGTCTTCCTGCTTCAGCTCGCGCGATTGCAGGCACGGCGCACAGCCATACAGGTGCCCTTCCGCCTCGCGGAAAATCTCGATCAACTCGCCCAGCGAGGGGAAGGGCGCATGCTGCAACGAATCGCGGTCGAAGTCCTTCTTCAGCAGTTCCACCGCCGGACCCTGGAAATAGAGATGCACCTCGTGCCCGCTGGCCAGCGAAGCCGTGGCCAGCGCCAACGGCAGCGAAGCGCGCTCCACGTCATCCGAACCAAAAGTGGAAATGAATACCAGTTTGGCCATTTTGCTCCTCCTGTTCTGAGAGGCCATCGCAACGGACCGCACGGCGACACGGTCATCGTCGCCAGCCCGAAAATGAATGGAACAGGCGAAAACATATCCCTTGCGCAGCCGCAACGAAGGGCGGCATTTCGCCGCTTCCCGCGCCTCCCGCAGGGGGCTCACCGGGCCGCGCGCAGGGGCCCGCCCCCCAGGGAAGCATCCACCAGCGTTGCGGTAAAGGGGCGTCCCTTCGACTTGCCCGCCGCTTGCACCGGCATCCACACCTTCCCCTGAGCCGAACTCTTCACCCGCGCCAGCCAGACGGTGAACGTGGGCGGCCTCTTCAGCCGCTTGCGCTTCTTTTTTTCCGACATACCCGCCACCGGCACGTATATCAGCCTGCATTTGAGTGCCGGCCCGTTGTAGTTCATGTTGCGGATCTTCTCTTCCCGCACCGCCGCCAGCCGTATGTCGAACACCGTCAAGCCGTCGAAAACGCGCATCTTGCCATGGCAGGGGTTGGCATCCGTGCGCACTCCTATGGCGAACAACATGCTCAACGGATCGATGGCGCCTTTTTCCACCGCCGCCCGCACCTCTTTCTGCCAGGCCGCATCCGGGGGCGGCGTGCGTTTCCAGCTTGCGGGAACGGTGCTTTCGTTCCAGGTCACCGTGGCCGTCTTCACCTTTTTCTTCTTTTCCGCGCGGATGGAAAAACGGATGGGAAGGACATGGCGATCATTGAAGCGCCCCTTCACCTCCAGATGCATCTTTTTCCTGATGAACAGTCCCGCCAATCCCTTCGGTTTCAGGCTCGCGGCACCGGAATAGGAATCATGCTGAAGGTCGCCCCTGAATTTCACCTTCATGGCCTTGATGCCGCTGACATAGACATAGAATTTCATGGCGATCGGCTCGGCCACGGCGGCATTGGAAAACATCGTCCCCACGCTCGCCAGCAATATGCCAAAAGCGAAAACCCCTCTTGCCACACTTCTCGTATCCATGAGCACCTCTCCGCAGTCATTCGATCGATTTCCGTACGCGCGCACGAATCGCGCATTGGCCGTTCCCTGCCAGTCGCCAATTCCCATGACACATGAAGGCTGAACACTAACTGTCAACTCACGCCCAAATTGTGGCAACACGGGCCGCGCCTCCCTCATCCGGCAGGCTTGCGGGGCGAGCGCGGGCCGAAGATGGCGCTGCCCACCCGCACATGGGTGGCGCCGAAAGCGATGGCCGTCTCGAAGTCATGGCTCATGCCCATGGAGAGATTCTTCAGACCATGCCGCCTGGCGATCTTTTCCAGCAGGGCGAAATGCAACGCCGGCTCCTCGTCAACCGGCGGAATGCACATCAGGCCGATGACATCCAGGCCATATTCATTGCGGCATTGCTCGATGAAGGCATCGGCCTCGCGCGGCAACACGCCCGCCTTCTGCGGCTCCTCGCCAGTATTCACCTGCACGAAAACAGGCAAGCGCCGGCCGCGCTTTTCCATCTCGCGCGCCAGCTCCGCGGCCAGCTTCGGCCGGTCCACGGTGTGAATCACGTCGAACAGCCTGACCGCGTATTTCACCTTGTTGGTCTGCAACGGCCCGATGAGATGCAGCGTCACGTCCGGATATTTCTCCTTCAGCGCGGGCCACTTCTCGCGCGCTTCCTGCACCCGGTTCTCGCCGAAATGGCGCTGCCCCGCCGCCAACACCGGCTCGATGGCTTCTGGCGGGAAGGTCTTGGAGACGGCGATCAGCGTGATGTCGTCAGGATCGCGTCCGGACGACCGCGCTGCCTCATCGATCCGCGCGCGCACGTCCTCAAGCCGCGCCACGGCATCCGCCCCGTTTCCGCCGCCGCTGTTCATGGCCCTGGTTTCCATTGCTCCGCCTTGCGCTAAACCGTGCCTGCTGATACTCAACGCTGCAACGCTCCGGAACATCCGGACCACTGGACAATGCCCAACAATCGCATGGCAGGCAAGGAGACGGGATGGCGGCCATGAACAAACCCAAGCGCTATTCGCCGGAAGAGGTGGAACCGAAGTGGCAGAAGGCCTGGGACGAGGCCGGCGTGGCCCGCGCGGAAGAAGGCTCGGACAAGCCGAAGTTCTACGTCCTGGAAATGTTTCCCTATCCTTCCGGGCGCATCCACATGGGCCACGTGCGCAACTACACGCTGGGCGACGTGCTGGCCCGCTACAAGCGCGCGCAGGGCTTCAACGTGCTGCACCCCATGGGCTGGGACGCCTTCGGCATGCCGGCGGAAAACGCCGCCATGCAAAAGGGCGTGCACCCGAAGGCCTGGACGTACGACAACATCGCCTACATGAAGGGCCAGCTCAAGCGCCTGGGCTTCTCGCTGGACTGGAGCCGCGAGTTCGCCACCTGCGACCCGGAATACTACAAGCACGAACAGGCCATGTTCCTGGACTTCATGGACGCCGGGCTGGTGGAGCGGCAGAAGGCGCTGGTGAACTGGGACCCGGTGGACCAGACCGTGCTGGCCAACGAGCAGGTCATCGACGGCCGCGGCTGGCGCTCCGGCGCGCTGGTGGAAAAGCGCGAGCTCGATCAGTGGTTCCTGAAAATCACCCATTACGCCGAAGACCTTCTCAAGGGTCTGGACGAGCTGGACAAGTGGCCGGAGAAGGTGAAGGTGATGCAGCGCAACTGGATCGGCCGCTCCGAAGGCGCGCGCTTCACCTTCCGGCTGGTGGACGAACAGGGCAAGGAGTGGCCCGAGCCCCTGCCCGTTTACACCACCCGCCCCGACACGCTCTTCGGCGCCTCCTTCGTGGCGCTCTCGCCCGACCATCCCATCACCAAGAAGCTGGCGGAAAACGACCCGGCGATTGCCGAGTTCATCCGCGAGTGCGCCGCTCTCGGCACCTCCGAGGAAGCCATCGAAAAGGCGGAAAAGAAGGGCGTGCGCCTGCCGCTGTACGCCATTCACCCGTTCAGGCCGGAGGTGAAGCTGCCCGTCTATGCCGCCAACTTCGTGCTCATGACCTACGGCGAGGGCGCCATCTTCGGCTGTCCGGCGCATGACCAGCGCGACCTCGACTTCGCGCGCAAATACGGGCTGCCGGTCATTCCCGTGGTGTGCCCGAAGGACACCCCGCCGGAGAAATGCGAGATCGGCGATGAGGCGCTCACCGATTCGGAGCGCGATGATCTCGTGATGATCAACTCCGATTGGATGAACGGCATGACGCCGAAGGAGGCGAAGGAGGCCGCCATAGCCAAGCTGGAGGAAATGGGCATCGGCGAGCGCAAGGTGAACTATAGGCTTCGCGACTGGGGCGTGTCGCGCCAGCGCTACTGGGGCTGCCCCATTCCGGTCATCCACTGCCCCGAGTGCGGCATCGTCAAGGTGCCGAAGGAAGACCTGCCCGTGACCCTGCCCGAGGATGTTACCTTCGACGAGCCGGGCAACCCATTGGTGCGCCATCCCACCTGGAAGCACGTCAAGTGCCCGCAATGCGGCGGCGATGCCGAGCGCGAGACGGACACCTTCGATACCTTCATCGACAGCTCCTGGTATTACGCCCGTTTCTGCTCGCCGCACGCGGACGTGCCGGTGGACCTGGAAAAGGCGAAATACTGGATGCCTGTGGACCAGTATATCGGCGGCATCGAGCACGCCATCCTGCACCTTCTGTATTCGCGCTTCTTTGCGCGGGCCATGAAGGACACCGGACATCTGCACCTGAAGGAACCCTTCGCCGCCCTGTTCACGCAAGGCATGGTGGTGCACGAGACTTACAAGACCGAATCGGGCGAGTGGGTGGAGCCGGCGCTGGTGGAACGCCGCGAGGACGGTCTCTATCACCGCGAAACCGGCGAGAGGATCATCGCCGGCCCGGTGGAAAAGATGTCCAAGTCGAAGAAGAACGTCATCGACCCGGAGGCCATCGTCGAGAAATACGGGGCCGACACGGCGCGCTGGTTCATCCTTTCCGACAGCCCCCCGGAACGCGACATCGAGTGGACGGAAGCGGGCGTTGAGGGCGCCTGGCGCTTTGTGCAGCGTGTCTGGCGGCTCATCGACGAGATCGCCGACGTCACCGCTCCGACAGAAAGGCCGGACAACCTCGGCGATGATGCGCTGGCCCTGCGCCGGGCCGCGCACCGCACGCTGGCGGCCGTCACGAAGGACATCGAGGCCCTGCGCTTCAATGTCGCCATCGCCCGCATCCACGAGCTGGTGAACGCCATCTCCCAGGCCCTGCGCAAGGGTGGCGGCAATCCGCCCGAAGACCTGGCCTTTGCCCTGCGCGAGGCGGCGGAACTGCTGGTGCAGATGTTCGCTCCCATGATGCCGCATCTGGCGGAGGAATGCTGGCAGCGCCTGGGGCGCCAGGGGCTGGTGGCGCAAACATCCTGGCCGCGCGCGGAAGAAACGCTGCTGCAACAGGACACGGTGAAAATGGCCGTGCAGGTGAATGGCAAGCGCCGCACCGAAATGGAAGTGCCGAAGGACGCGCCAAGGGAAGAAATCGAGAAACTGGCGCTGCAACAGGACGCGGTGCAGCGCGCCATTGCGGGCAAGCAGGTTCGGCGTATTATTGTCGTGCCGGGCCGCATCGTGAACATCGTGGCCAGCTGAGACGCGGACACGGCGAAGGCGGGAGAAAGCTCATGCGCGAGAAGGGCCATGGCGTTACGACGAAACTGCTGGCGCTCTTGCCCGTGTTCGCGCTGGCGGCCTGCGGCTTTTCTCCCATGTATGCGGACAGGCCCGGCATTTCCGATCCCGCCACCGCACTGGCCCAGGTGGAGGTGGAGCAGCCCGAAAACCGCATGGAACAACTGGTGCGCAACGAGCTCTTGCGCACCGTGCCGCCGGCGCAACAGGGTGGTGGCGTCTACAGGCTGAGCCTCGATGTCACCTCTTCGGAAACCACGTTGCTGAGCGCCACGGGGCTCACCCGCCAGCGTCTCGCCGCCAGCTTCACCCTGACGAACAAGAGCAGCGGCGCGGTGCTGTTGCAAGGCAAGAGTTTCGCCGACGCATCCTATCATGACGTGGGGCGGCAGTTCTCCGATGCACGCTCGAAGGAGGCCGCCCAACGCGCCGCCGCCAGGGAACTGGCGGAAGATATCCGCACCCGGCTGGCGGCCTGGTTCGCCCGCCGCCAGTCGACACCTCGATGAGGCATCCCGGCACAAGGGCTGGTCATGAGCCTGATCAGGAAGGCACAACAGGAAAGCTTCATCCGCCAACTTGCCGATGCGCCGGACCACCTGGCCGGCCTGCTGATTTACGGCTCCGATGTCGGCGGCGTGCATGAACTGGCGCAAAGAGCCGTCCGCACCCTGCTGGGCGAGGCGGCGGACGATCCTTTCACCCTCGTCACGCTTGGCGAGGATGCGCTGGCGGACGACCCAGGCCGCCTGGTGGACGAGGTGCAATCCGTCTCCATGTTCGGAGGCAGGCGTGTCGTGCTGGTGCGGGGCGCCGCGGACGCCTTTCGCAAGGCCATGGCCACGGTGCTGGATCTGCCCATGCGCGAGGCCATCATCGTGGCCGAGGCCCCCGGCCTGAAAAAGGATTCGGCCCTGGCGAAACTGTTCGAGAAAGACAAGCGCCTCGCCGCCCTGCCCGTTCATGCCGACGATGCCGGCGACCTGCGTCGGCTCGCCACCGAGGTGCTGGCGGAATATGGCCTGAAGCCTGACAACGATGCGCTCATGGCCCTGCAGTCCCTGCTGGGGGCCGACCGCGCCGCTTCCCGCAACGAGCTGGAAAAGCTGGCGCTGTATTGCCACGGACGCGGCCGCGTGACGCTGGAAGATGTGCGCGCCGTGTGTTCCGATGCCGCCGCCCACATGATGACGGACATGTTGGACGCCTTCTTCACCGGCGATGCCGCCCGCGGCGCGCGCCTGTTCAACGCCCTCCTGGCGGAGGGCACCCCGGCCGCGGCCATGTTACAGGCGGCCGCCAATCACGTGGCGAAGTTGCGCGAGCTGCGCGTCCTGATGGCACAGGGCGCCAGCGCGCAGGAAGCCGTGAAAAGAATGCGGCCTCCAGTCTTCTTCCGCCGTCAGCCCGTCATGGCGCGCCAGTTGGGACTGTGGACGCCGGAAAAGCTGGATGTAGCCGACGAGAGCATCTGGCAGGCCATGCGCCAGACCCGCGTCTTGCCGGAGCTGGAGGCGCAGCTGGCCGAACGCTGCCTGCTGGGGCTGGCCATGCGCGCCAGGCGCCAGAGCGCGGCCTGAACCGGCCACGAGGTCGGCGGACGGCCCCGCAGGGCCAACGAAGGAGAGTTACGAAAATCACGATTTGTCCATCTTTCACGCCCGTTGCCCTTCCCCAATTGATTTTGGCCTTTTTTTCTGCATGTTCTTGTGGCGTGTGCGCATCTGCCGACGCCCGATTCCGCGCCGGCCCGTATCATCGAATTTCTCAGGGGGACGAAGAAACAATGCGCAAGGTCATGATCTCCACTCTGCTCCTGATCGCCATTTCCTCCGGCACGGTCCGGGCGCAGGAGCCGAAGGAGGCCGGCACGTTTGGCCACTGGACGGCCTACCATTACAAGACGAAAAAGGGGCCCGTGTGCTACATCGTCTCCCAGCCCGTCAAGTCGGAAATCTCGCGAAAGGGAGCCAGGCGCGATCCGGCCTTTTTCCTCGTCACCCACCGCCCCGCCGACAAGGTGCGGGCGGAGGTGAGCACCATCATGGGTTATCCGCTGAAGAAAAACTCCATGCCGGTGGTTGAAATCGACGGCAAGAAGTTCAGATTGTTTGCCGTGGGTGATGGCGCCTGGTCGGAAAGCCCGGCGGCCGACCGCAAGATCGTCGCCGCCATGAAAAAGGGCCGCACCATGGTGGTGCGGGGCGTTTCTGGCCGTGGCACGAAAACGGTGGACACCTACTCTCTGAAGGGCGTGTCCGCCGCATTGGAAAAGATAAACGCGCTGTGCAACATGAAATGAGCACCAACCTGGTGGGACTGGAGCGGCCGCAACTCATGGAGGTGCTGGCCCGTTTGGGTGTGCCCGAGCGCCAGCGCAAGATGCGCGCGCAACAGCTCTGGCACTGGATCTATCACCGCGGCGCGAAGTCCTTCGGCGAGATGACCAACATCTCCAAGGACCTGCGCGCGAAGCTTTCCGCACATTGCGACATCGCCCGCCCGGAAGTGGTGATGAAGCAGAAGTCCGTGGATGGCACCCGCAAATGGCTGCTGCGCCTTGCGCCGGACGAGCACGGCCAGCGCCACGAGGTGGAAATGGTCTTCATCCCCGAGGAAGACCGCGGCACCCTGTGCATCTCCTCGCAAGTGGGCTGCACGCTCAACTGCACCTTCTGCAACACCGGCACGCAGCGCTGGGTGCGCAACCTCACCACCGCCGAGATCATCGGCCAGGTGCTGGTGGCCAGGGACACGCTCGGTGACTGGCCCGCGCTGATTGAGGCCAGCCCCAACCCGCCGGCGGCAGGGCGATACATCACCAATATCGTTTTCATGGGCATGGGTGAGCCGCTCTACAACACCGAACACGTCTTTCCCGCCTGCCGCATCCTGGCCGATGGCGAAGGCCTGTCGCTGTCGAAGCGGCGCATCACCGTCTCCACCGCCGGCGTGGTGCCGGAAATTCCGCGTCTGGGCGCGGAGACCGGCGTGATGCTGGCCATTTCGCTGCACGCCACCACGGACGAGGTGCGCGACAAGCTGGTGCCGCTGAACCGCAAGTACCCGCTGAACGAGCTTCTGGCGGCGTGCCGCGCCTACCCGGGGCTGTCCAACGCCAGGCGCATCACCTTCGAATACGTCATGCTCAAGGGCGTCAACGATTCGGAGGAAGACGCCCGCCGGCTGGTGAAAATCCTGAAGGGCATTCCGGCCAAGGTGAACCTCATTCCCTTCAATCCCTGGCCTGGCAGCGCTTATGAGTGCTCGGACTGGGAGGACATCGAGCGCTTCGCCGAAATCCTCAACGACGGCCACCTGGCCGCGCCCATCCGCACCCCGCGCGGGCGCGATATCATGGCCGCCTGCGGCCAGCTGAAATCGGAATCGGAGCGCCTGCGCGCGAAACAGCGCCGCACAGCCGAATCCCGGGCGCGAACCACCGCCAGCGGCGGCGCCACCATCACCACTTCCGGCTGAGGCGGCCCCTCTTCTCGTTCGTGGCGCTTTTTCGGCCACGTCTTGTTGACACCCCCCGCAGGCGCGCCCATCTGAATGGCGGCAACGACTCGCTTGCGCCATTCATTGGAGCATTTCTCTTCATCTTTCGGGAATACGCCACATGGAATACAAGGATTATTACAAGATACTCGGCGTCGAACGCACGGCGACGAAAGACGAGATCAAGCGCGCCTATCGCAAACTGGCGCGCAAGTATCACCCGGACGTGAACAAGGATCCGGGTGCCGAGGACAAGTTCAAGGAAATCCAGGAAGCCTACGAGGTGCTCTCCGACGAGGAGAAGCGCAAGGCCTATGACGCTCTGGGAGCCAACTGGCAGGCGGGCCAGCAGTTCCGCCCGCCCCCCGGCTGGGAGCAGCATTTCGATTTCGGCCAGGCCGGCGCCCACGGCGGCGCGCAGGGTTTCGACTTTTCCGACCTGGGCGGCTTTTCGGATTTCTTCGAAACGCTTTTCGGCGGTATGGGCCGGCGTGGCGGCCGCGGCGGCTTTTCCGGCTTCGAGTTCCACACCGGCGGCGCCGACGCCGGCGCGGGCATGCGCATGAAAGGGCAGGATATTCACGCTCGCCTGACCATCGACCTGGCCGACGCCTATACCGGGGCAGAACGCACCATCACCCTGCAGGTGCCCGAACACCAGCCCGACGGCACCGTGCAGATGAAGACCAGGACGCTTACCGTACGCATCCCCAAGGGCGTGCGCGAGGGCCAGCACATCCGCCTGAAGGGTCAGGGCGCACCCGGCATCGGCGGCGGCCCGGCCGGCGATCTGTATCTCGAGGTGCAGTTCCGCCCGGACAAGCGTTTTCGCGTGGAGGGGCGCGACATCTACGTCGATCTGCCCCTCGCCCCATGGGAGGCGGCACTGGGCGCAAAGGTGAAGGTGCCGCTGCCCGCCGGCGCGGTGGAAATGCGCGTGCCGGCCGGATCGCAATGTGGCCGCAAGCTGCGCCTGAAGGGCAAGGGCCTGCCCGGCAATCCGCCCGGCGATCTTTACGCGGTGCTCAAGGTCTTGCTGCCGCCGGCGAACACGGAAGAGGCGAAGAAATTCTACGAGGACATGAAACAGCGCTTTGCCTCGTTCAATCCGCGCGCCGGGCTGGGCGTGTGAATTTCGCCCGCCAGAACATCATGAAAATCAAAACCAGACGGACAAGTTGCACGCCATGACCAGCAAGAACCGTTCACAGACCATCGTGCCGCTCACCGGCGAACTGCTTGAGGATCTGCCCGCCTGTTCCCTGCTGGAGCTGGCGCAGGCCACCGGCCTGCCGGCGGAAACGCTGGTGGAATACGTGGAGGTGGGCATCATCGAACCCGCATCCGGACACTCCGCGCGCGACTGGCGCTTCACTGGCAGCGCCATCGTGCGCCTGAAGCGGGCGCGGCGCCTGCAACATGATTTCCTGCTGGAGCCGGAGCCCCTGGCGCTGGTGCTGGACCTGCTGGAAGAAATAGATGATCTGCGCGCCCGCCTGCGCCACCTGGAGTCCCTGGCGGGCATCTCCTGACAAACGGCGCAGGCTGGTTTATGGTGCAACGAGGAAAACGGCAATTTCCCAACCTCGAAGCGGCACCGTGTGCCGGCAGATGGCATGATCCATTACGATCTGGTTTGCGAACACGGTCACACTTTCGACGCCTGGTTCGCCAGTTCCACCGCCTTTGACGAGCAGATCGCCAAGGGACTGGTGGAATGTCCCGTGTGTGGCAGCACCTCCGTGCGCAAGCAGATCATGCGGCCAGCCGTGGCCCGCAAACGCGACCCCTCCCGGCCGGCATCGGCCCGCCCGCGGGAAGAAACGCCCGCCACCTTGCTGGATGAAAGGGCGCACGCCCTGCGCCGGCTTATCAGCGAGCTGCACGAGCATGTGCGCAAGAATGCCGATTATGTCGGCCGGGCCTTTCCCGAAGAGGCGCGCAAACGGGCCGAACAGGACGATGCCCGCCCCGTCTGGGGCGAGGCCAGCGCGAAGGAGGTGAAAGAGCTGCTGGACAGCGGCATAGAGGTGATGCCTCTGCCGCCCCTGCCCTCCAAGCGCAACTAGGCCAGGGGCGCGGGTTGCATTCCGGCTTGTGCTCCTGCCGCTTTTATCTGCATATCAGGCACTTGCCTTCTTGCCGAGAACAGCGCTCCCTTGACTTTCCTCACCATCCCATACACCACTTGCCAGGAGCGTGGCTGGTGAAGAATCGGGGGCTCGGTCCAGGTGCGGCATGAGTGACGATCCTCTGCATACTCCCTTGCGTCCCCGCGGCTGGCGGGAGCGTCTGCGGCTGCGCGCCACGCGGGCGCAACTGGCCACGCTGCTGGTTGTGCTCGCCATCATCGGTGTTGCGACATGGGCATGGCTCTCGCCGCCGCCTCCAGTGACCGAGACAGTGGTGGAAAAGCCGCTGCCTCCCAGGCCGGCGGTTCGGCCCGCACCATCGGCCACCGCACGCGCCATCGATGACGCGACACCCTCCGCGTCCGCGCGCCGAACGCCCGAGGGCGGAAAGGGAGCGGAAGCAAGGGCGACCACTTCCGGCCGCGACGCCGCGCACATGCGTCGAGGCGTGAAAATCATCGACGTCAGCAAACTCCCGCCCGACGACGCCCCTGCCCGTTCGGCAAACGCGCCCGAGATCTCCGTTGATGCCCGATACGACATCGCCCCCCTCCCCCGCGCGCCCTTCAAGGGCCTGGTGGAAAAAAGTTCCTTCGGGCCTCTGCCCAGGGTGGGAGCGAAGGGACGCCAGCCCTGGCGCGCCTATGCCCGGCCTGTGAGCTCGGCGCTCCTCTCCTCCGGCAAGCCGAAAATAGCCGTGCTGGTGACCGATGTCGGACTGGATGCGGAGCTGGCGGAAAAGGCCCTGCAATTGCCACCCGAGGTCAGCCTCGCCCTGGTGCCCCACCTGAAGAAGACAGCCCGCCTGGGGCGCGAGGCACGCCATAACGGACACGAGTTCTTCCTGCAGGTCCCGATGGAGCCGTGGGGATATCCGGCCGTCAATCCGGGGCCAAAAACCCTGCTGAGCTCCGCCCCGGCGGAAGAAAACCGCCAACGCCTGCTGTGGCTGCTGGGCCGCGCGACGGGATACGCCGGCATCGTCACCTACGCCGGTCAGAAGTTCCTGCAAGCCGGTGAGGCGCTCTCTCCCGTCATGCACGAGCTCAAGCGCCGGGGACTGATGGCGATTGATGACGGCACGGCGGCGAACTCCCTGCTGCAGCCGCTGGGGCTGGTGGTCTCGCTGCCGGTGCTGCGGGCCGACATCCGCGTGCCCCCCGGCGCCACGCCAGCCGACGCGCGCGCCGCGTTCGACAACGCCCGCGCCCTGGCGGAGCGGAAGGGCGTGTCCCTGCTGGTCGTTTCTTCCGGTTCCGACGTCTTGCGTGAACTGGCCCACTGGCTCGCCGGGATCGCGGCCGACGACGGAATTGCCCTGGTCCCCGTAACCGCGCTGGCGAAACTCAACGAGCGAAACAGGCAATGACCGATCCTGCCACCTTGCCCTACCGCCCCTGCGTGGGCGTGGTCCTGTTCAACCCCGCCGGTCTGGTCTTCATGGGCCGGCGCATTGGCCTGCCCGTGCGTTTCGATGACGCCGGCATGTGGCAGCTGCCCCAGGGCGGCATCGATGAAGGCGAAACCCCGCGCGAGGCAGCCTTGCGCGAACTGGCCGAGGAAATCGGCGTCGAGCAGGTGGACTACCTGGCCGAAACGCCCCACTGGCTGCACTATGACCTGCCCGAGGAGATGATGGGAAAGGTCTGGGGCGGCAAATACCGTGGCCAGAAGCAGAAGTGGTTCGCCCTGCTGCACACCGGGCCCGAGCGCGAGATCAACCTGACTGTGCCCGGCCACCGCCCGGAGTTCGACCTGTGGCGCTGGGAACGGCTGGAGCGCATTCCGGAGCTTGTCGTGCCCTTCAAGCGGCACATATACGAATCGCTGGTGGAAACCTTCGGCCACTTGCCCGAACAGTTGCGCGCCAGGGCCGGATGAACCGGCCGTTCGTCATGAATAAGGTGATCACACGCTTCGCCCCCAGCCCGAACGGATACCTGCACGTGGGACACGCCTATTCCGCCCTTTTTTCGGCCGATGTGGCCCGCCGGCGCGGAGGCGAATTCCTGTTGCGGATCGAGGATATCGACACCACGCGCGCCCGGCCGGAATTCGTTCAGGCCATATTCGACGACCTCGCCTGGCTGGGGCTGGACTGGCCCCGGCCGGTGCGTTTCCAGAGCCGCCACACGCAAGTCTACTGCAAGGCCCTGCGCGAACTGCACGGCATGGGGCTGTTGTATCCCTGCACCTGCACCCGCAAGCGCCTGAAGATGGAAGTGGCCACGCGCGAGAGCTGGCCGCGCGACCCGGACGGCGCTCCACTCTACCCTGGCCTGTGCCGGCACCACGCCGGCGCTGAAGAGAAGCCTTGCGAAAATTACGGCATCACACCCAACAAGCCTCTGCCGCCCGCCTGGCGGCTGGACATGGACAAGGCCCTCTCGCTGGCCGAGCGCAAGGCCGGCGGCGCCATCACCTGGCGCGAGGAAGGCACGGGGCCTGATGGAGAGAACGGCCTCGTGCATGCCGATGTGGCGCGCTGGGGCGATGTGATTCTGGGCCGCCGCGACATTGGCGTGTCCTACCATGTGGCCGTGGTGGTGGACGATGCGCTTCAGGGCGTCACCCACGTCACCCGCGGACAGGACCTGTTTCACGCCACCGCCATCCACAGGTTGTTGCAGGTGCTGCTGGAGCTGCCCGAGCCCGTCTATGTGCATCACCGCCTCATCACCGACGCGGAAGGACGCAAGCTGTCCAAGAGCCTGAACAACACCCTGCCCGCCGAAGCCGCCCTGCCCGCCACGACCATGAAAGCCCTGCGCGAGAGCGAAATGGCAGGGGAAGAGCTTCGCGCCCTGCTGGGCTTTTGAACATTGCCGCATGGCCTTTTTCCATCGCAAGCCCCTCCTTTCCGGGCGCCGACCAACACATGAAACTCCTGTCATGCGGCATCCCGGCGAATCGACACGCAACCGCTCTTGTGTCAAACTGTTTCACGTCCGCAGCGAGAGGACTGCTGACACTTTCAACGCATCATGAAGGGAGGGATGCACCCATGTCTCTGGAAGCACACATCCGCGAGCTGGAAGCGAAGCATCAGCGCCTGGAAGAGGAAATCGACGAGCTGATGGCGCATCCAAGCGTGGATGATCTGGAGATCAAGAAGTTGAAACTGGAAAAATTGCATCTGAAGGAAGAAATCGAGCGGCTGCGCAAGCAACTCGATGCCGCCTGACCCGCGCCGGGGACAGGTTCCCTTTCGAGCCGGTTCATTTGCGGACGGATGGCCACGAAAAGCGCCAATGTGGGTGTTTGGCGTTTTTCGTGGCTCTTTATCCGACGCTGCTCGAACCTGTCATCACGCATTGCGCACGGACTTGCCGATGCGCACCGTCTTGGTCGGGCCCCTGTCTGCGGGTTGGGCCGGAGCGGGAAGATCGCGTGACATTCGCGGCAAATTGCCGGCCGTGTACCCTGGAAAACCAGCCGCGACCATTACGGGAAAAAGGCCATCGGGATGTAGGGAAAGCGCCACCGGCGCGCCGAATTCGCCGAGAACGGATCCAGTGGCCCTCGGCCTCCCGCGCCGTTCTCACCCACACCCTTTGGCGCATCTTCCTTCGACAGAGAAAAGGCGCATGGCATCGCGTTCGCCATGCGCCCCGAATGGATGAGCCTTTCAAGCGTTGCCGCCGCTGCATGAAAAATCCGCGAAAAGGATCCGCGGAAATGATCGCCCGTGCGGACCGGCTCAGTCGCCCTCGCCCGGCTCGTCGGTGAAATATTTCTCCAGCTTGTTCGGCTCGCCGTCGTACTTTTCGGCATCCGGCAGCGGATCTTTCTTGTGGGTGATGTTGGGCCAGATCTTCGCATATTTGGCGTTCAGCTCGATCCACTTCTCAAGCCCGGGTTCGGTATCCGGCAGAATGGCTTCGGCCGGGCATTCCGGCTCGCACACGCCGCAGTCGATACACTCGTCCGGGTCAATCACCAGCATTACCTTGCCTTCGTAGAAGCAGTCCACGGGACAAACTTCCACGCAGTCGGTATATTTGCACATGATGCAGTTATCGACGACGACGTAAGTCATGGATCCCTGTCCCCTTCGCAAACGCGACCCTGAACTGGCGGAAGGCGCCGGGCCACATGTGGTTGACAAGACTTGAAGCCTGCGAATGGCTCGCTCCGGCTATAAAACCGGCACCGGGCATATGCAAGCCCGATACCGCCGAATGCGCAAAAAGTCGCACTTTCAGCTGATAATATGGGTTCAGCCCACCAGGATGCCAGCACCGGGCGAGATTTTTTCCAGCAATTGGCGCAAGTGCGCTTCCGTCATGGCGATGCATCCCGCCGTCGGGCGCGCATCATGATGCATGAGGTGCAGGAATATGGCGCTGCCACGCGCCATTGCGCGTGGATGGATGTTGAAGTCCAGCACCACCAGCAGGTCGTAGGCGTGATCATCCCGCCACAAGCGCTCCGCACCACCGGAAAGGGGGTGGCGCACGAAGCGGTTGTATAGCGGATGTCCCGGCGCATCGCACCATCGGTCATCCGGCCGGATGGGCCGCACCGGCAGCGCGGTGCGCGGACGGCCGAGACGGTCTGGCCGAAACAGTACCGCCACCGGACGCAGCAGGCCGCGCGGCGTGGCCATGTCGCCCTCGCGCGGCACCGCTGCCAGGCCATTTCCGCCAATCACGACGGACCAGCCACCGGCGGCGCCGCCCGACGAAAGCAGCCAGGCCCGGCTCGCCGAGCCCGGCAGGGTTTTCAGATGAAAAAGGCCGGAGTGTTCGTATCGACCGCCCAAGGCCTCAGGACATGGCCATGACCGTGGCCGCCCCCAGGAAACAGGTGGTCAGCGCCAGTCCTGCCAGGATGAGCCGAAGAAAACGGATGTCGGCCTGCAGGCCGGAGTGTTGCGCCTTCATGGCTTTCATGCTGGACCTCTCTCCACAAACGGCAAGAGTCTGCGTCGTGGCACCCCCCGTCCCACGCTCCAGCGTGTCTACCAGATCCATGTTGATGCCCCCTTAACGTCTCGTCCGGTCGTCTCGTTGCAAGCCATGAAATGCGCGATCATGGCAACAACGTGGCGATCTAAGCCGATTCGTTTCCACTTGTAAATACGCGGTTGTGGTTCTGTTAACCATTTCTACCTGGAATGCGTCACTCCCAGGAGCGAATATCCACGAAATGCCCCGCGATGGCCGCCGCCGCCGCCATGGCCGGCGAGACGAGGTGCGTGCGTCCCTTGAAGCCCTGCCGGCCTTCGAAATTGCGGTTGGAGGTGGAAGCGCAGCGCTGCCCCGGCTGAAGCCGGTCGGCATTCATGGCCAGGCACATGGAGCAGCCCGGCTCGCGCCACTCGAATCCCGCTTCCGTGAACACCTTGTCCAGCCCCTCGGCCTCGGCCTGCTCCTTCACCACGCCGGAGCCCGGCACCACCAGCGCCTTCACCGCCGGGTTCACCTTCTTGCCGCGCACCACCGCAGCGGCCGCGCGCAGGTCCTCCAGCCGGCCGTTGGTGCACGAGCCGATGAACACCACGTCCACCGGAATATCGGTGATCTTCTGCCCCGGCTTGAGGCCCATGTAGTCGAGCTTGCGCTCGATCATGGCGCGCCGCGTTTCGTCTTCCACCTCCGCCGGGTCGGGCACGCGGCCGTTGACGGACACCACATCCTCCGGGCTGGTGCCCCAAGTCACCAATGGGGGCAGGTTGGCGGCGTCCAGCTCCACTTCCTTGTCGAACACCGCGTCCTCGTCGCTCTTCAGCGTGCGCCAGTATGCCACCGCCTTGTCCCACAGCTCGCCTTTCGGCGCCATGG
>JALVSR010000096.1 GCA_027024225.1 Hyphomicrobiales bacterium
TGATCTATGGCGACGCATCGCCCCGCTACAAGGCCATGGTGGATTTCTTCGGCACGCTTGCCTTTCTGCTGCCACTGACCGCCGCCACCTGGTGGCTGAGCTGGGACTACGTGGTGAACTCCTGGCGCGTGTGGGAAGGCTCCACGGAGGTTTCCGGCCTGCCGCTGATCTGGGCCTACAAGACGGTCATCCTGGTGTTCGCCGCGCTGATGTTCCTGCAAGGCATCTCGATGGCCTACAAGGCATGGCGACGCTGGCGGCATCCGCAGCCGGAAAAACCGGACACGGAACACCTGACCGAAGTGTGATTGCAGACGCACCGGCCCTGACCATCTGCAAACGGAACAACATCTGGGAGAGAGGGGATAATGGAAGTCTCCAACGGCCTCATGGTCGTGCTCATGTTCCTCACCGCCATCGGCCTGTTGCTGCTGGGCTATCCGGTGGCCTTCACGCTGGGCGGCACGGCCCTCATTTTCGCCTTTCTCGGCAGTGCGCTGGGCGTGTTCGACATTTCCATCCTCACCGCCTTTCCCCAGCGCATCTTCACCATCATGAGCTCGGAGGTGCTGGTGGCGGTGCCGCTGTTCGTGTTCATGGGCGTGATGCTGGAGCGCTCGAAGGTGGCGGAGGAGCTCCTGGACAACATGGGCCGCGCCTTCGGCTCGCTGCCCGGTGGCCTGGCCTATTCCGTCACGGTGGTGGGCGCGTTGCTGGCCGCCTCCACCGGTATCGTCGGGGCCACGGTGGTGACCATGGGACTGCTGTCGCTGCCGACCATGATCCGGCGCGGTTACAACATCCCCTTTTCCTGCGGCACCATCTGCGCGTCAGGAACGCTGGGGCAGATCATTCCGCCATCCATCGTGCTGGTGCTGCTGGGCGATCAGCTCTCCACGGCCTATCAGAACGCCCAGTTCAAGATGGGCAATTTCTCGCCCGACACGGTGTCGGTGAACGATCTGTTCGCCGGCGCGCTACTGCCCGGCCTGATGCTGGTGGGCATGTACCTGCTCTACCAGATCTTCTTCGCCCTCACCCGGCCTGACGAAGCGCCGCCGGTGCCGCGCGAGGAGCTGGGGGTGGAAAATCGCTGGCAGTTCTTCAAGCGCCTGGCCGGCACCCTGTTCGCGCCGCTCATTCTCATCGTGGCGGTGCTGGGCTCCATCCTCACGGGCCTGGCCTCGCCGACGGAGGCAGCGGCGGTGGGCGCGGTTGGTTCCATCATGCTGGCCGGCTACAAGGCCGATCCGGCGCGGGCGAAATGGATCCTCGCCGCGGGTGTGGCCTTCGCCGTGCTGTTTCTCATCACCCATTACTTCGATCTGCGCATGCAGCGCGATGTCATCCCCGCCAGCGACAAGGTGGCCATCGCCGCGGCGCTGTTCATGTCTGCCATCGTCGCCATCGGGCTGCTGGTGGCGCTGAAACGCACGTGGGAAATCCGCGACCCGGACGGCACGCCGGTGCTGGCCTCGGTGGGGCGCTCCACGGTGCAGATCTCGTCCATGGTGTTCATCATCCTGGTGGGCGCTTCCATGTTCTCGCTCGTCTTCCGCGGCTTCGAGGGCGACATCTACATCGAGGAATTCCTGCACAACCTGCCCGGTGGCACCATCGCCGCGCTCACCCTGGTGATGGGCGTGATGTTCATCATGGGCTTCTTTCTCGACTTCCTGGAGATCATCTTCATCGTCGTGCCCATTGTCGCGCCCACTCTGCTGATGATGGAGGTGGCGCCCGGCGAGACCATGAGCCCGGTGTGGCTGGGGGTGATGATGGGCATCAACCTGCAGACCTCGTTCCTCACCCCGCCGTTCGGCTTCGCGCTGTTCTACCTGCGCGGCGTGGCGCCGCCGGAAGTGCGCACCATGCACATCTACAGGGGCGTCATTCCGTTCGTGGCCATCCAGGTGCTGGCACTCGTCATCCTGTGGTTCTGGCCGGAGGTGGCCACCTGGCTGCCGGAGGCGCTCTACGAGAAATGACGCCGCATTGCGCCACCCCGATGCGGGCGGCATAATGCGGGGGAAACATCACATCCACTTCGAGGGGAGGCCCAAGACCATGGAAAGCAAAGTCTATCCCGTGCCGAAGGAGTGGGCGGAAAAGGCCTGGATCAACCGGGAAAAATACGAGGAGATGTACCGCCGCTCCATCGAGGACAACGAGGCCTTCTGGGCCGAGCAGGGCAAGCGCATCGACTGGTTCAAGCCCTATACCAAGATCAAGGATGTCTCCTTCGACTACGACGACGTGCACATCCGCTGGTATTACGACGGCGAGCTGAACGCCTGCTACAACTGCATCGACCGGCACCTGCCCGAACGCAAGGATCAGGTGGCCATCATCTGGGAGGGGGATGAGCCCGATCAGGACAAGAAAATCACCTATGGCGAGCTGCTGGAGCATGTCTCGCGCTTCGCCAACGTGCTCAAACAGCACGGGGTAAAGAAGGGCGACAGAGTGACCATCTACATGCCCATGATCCCGGAGGCCGCCTACGCCATGCTGGCGTGCGCGCGCATCGGCGCCATTCATTCGGTGGTGTTCGGCGGCTTCTCGCCCGATTCGCTGGCCGGGCGCATCGTGGACTGCGAATCCGACTTCGTCATTACCGCCGATGAAGGCGTGCGCGGGGCGAAGCGCATTCCGCTGAAGGCCAACGTGGACGCGGCCGTGGAGAAAGTGGCCGAACAGGGCACGGAAGTGCGCAAGGTCCTGGTGGTGAAGCGCACCGGCGGCGACATCAACTGGGTGGACGGCCGCGACATCTGGTACCACGAGGAAATCGAGAAGGTATCCGCCGAATGCCCATGCGAGCCGATGAACGCGGAAGACCCGCTGTTCATCCTCTATACCTCCGGCTCCACCGGCAAGCCGAAAGGCGTGCTGCACACCACCGGCGGCTACATGGTCTATGCCTCCATCACCCACCAGTACACCTTCGACTACCACGAGGGCGACATCTACTGGTGCACGGCGGACGTGGGCTGGATCACCGGGCATACCTACATCGTCTATGGCCCGCTGGCGAACGGCGCCATCACGCTGATGTTCGAGGGCGTGCCCACCTATCCTGACGCCTCGCGCTTCTGGCAGGTGGTGGACAAGCACCAGGTGAACATCTTCTACACCGCGCCCACCGCCATCCGCGCGCTCATGGGCGCGGGCGACGAATTCGTGAAGAAGACCTCGCGCAAGTCGCTGAAACTGCTGGGCACGGTGGGCGAGCCCATCAACCCGGAGGCCTGGGAGTGGTATTACCACGTGGTGGGCGAAGGCCGCTGCCCCATCGTGGACACCTGGTGGCAGACGGAAACGGGCGGCCACATGATCACCCCGCTGCCCGGCGCCCATGACCTCAAGCCCGGCTCGGCCACCAAGCCCTTCTTCGGCGTGCAGCCGGCGCTGCTGGACGCGGACGGCAACGAGCTCGATGGTCCGGCGGAAGGCAACCTCGTCATCAAGGATTCCTGGCCCGGCCAGATGCGCACGGTCTATGGCGACCACCAGCGCTTCGTGGAAACCTATTTCTCCACCTACAAGGGTTACTACTTCACCGGCGACGGCTGCCGCCGCGACGCGGACGGCTATTACTGGATCACGGGCCGCGTGGACGACGTGCTGAACATCTCCGGCCACCGCATGGGCACGGCGGAGATCGAGTCCGCCCTGGTGGCGCATCCGGCGGTGTCGGAGGCGGCCGTGGTGGGCGTGCCGCACGAGATCAAGGGCCAGGCCATCTACTGCTTCGTGACGCTCAAGGCGGGCTTTGAGCCCTCCGAAGAGCTGCGCAAGGAGCTGGTGCAGTGGGTGCGCAAGGAGATCGGCCCCATCGCCACGCCGGACTACATCCAGTTCGCCTCCGGCCTGCCGAAGACCCGCTCGGGCAAGATCATGCGCCGGATCCTGCGCAAGATCGCCAACAACGACTACGCGGATCTTGGCGATACCTCCACGCTGGCCGATCCTTCGGTGGTGGATGAACTGATCGAGAACCGCCTCATCAGGGGGTGAAACGAAGATACATCGGCCTGCCGAGTCGGTCATGTGAAAGGGCCGGCCAGTCTTTCCGGACTGGCCGGCCTTGCCAATGGTCATGCGCGAACACGTGCCAGCCGGCTTGAGCGAGCCTGACGAACACAAGCCTCACGCAAGCGGGCTCGCCCCCCTGGGAATTGCCCGCGCCGGCCCCGGCGCAAGCTCAGGATGCAGAAACGCCTTTCGGCACGGCGAGGTCATATCGCGGGGCGTTTTTTGCGAAGACGTTTTGCGCCAGGTCCTGCGGGCGGCATTTTCGCCCCGCGCTCCCCCAACCTGACAGAAAATGTCGTTCCGCCGACACGACGGGGAACAGGCGTGTCACCGGGAGCCGTCGGCGCCGGTCTTTTCTTGCGTGCCGCGCGGCAGGACCAGGCGCAATTTCTTTATGCGGCGCGGATCGGCATCCAGCACCTCGAACTCGATGCCCTCGTCGAAACGGATGATCTCGCCCCGCGCCGGCACCCGCCCCAGGCGCGTGAACAACAGCCCGCCGACGGTATCCACTTCCTCATCCAGATTATCGGGCAGCAGATCCAGCCCCACCAGCCGTTCGAATTCGTCCAGTTCCATGCGGGCGGAAATGATGTAGCCCCCCGGCACGGGAATGGCCTCGTGCTCGCTCTCGTCGATGTCGTGTTCGTCGGAGATCTCTCCCACGATCTGTTCGATCACGTCCTCGATGGTGGCAATACCTTCGGTGCCGCCATATTCGTCGATCACGATGGCCATGTGGATGCGGGTGGACTGCATTTTCAGCAACAGGTCCGCCGCCGGCATGGAAGCGGGCACATACAGCACCGGGCGCAGCAGCGGCGAGCTCCCTACCGGCACCGCCAGAACCTGACCGGAAATGATCAGATCGGGCATGGTTACCACGGCGTCCTCCGGCTGGCGCGTCCGGGCATGCTGCTTCAGGTGGCGCAGCAGATCCTTGATGTGCACCATGCCGATGATGTTGTCCAAGGTTTCGTCATAGACCGGCAGGCGCGAATGCAGGGCCTGGGCAAAGGCCTCGATGAGCTCGGCCAACGGCATGTCCGCCGGCACCGCCACGATATCCGCTCGCGGCACCAGCACGTCTTCCACCGTCAGGCTGGAGAAATTGATGAGCCGGCCCAGCATCTGCAGGCTCTTGCGGTTTTCCGCCAGATGCTGGCCATTCTTCTCCAGCGTTTCCACCGGCAGGATTTCCTCCAGCTGCGGACAGGCCGACTGGTCCTTGCGGGAGCCGCCGAACAGGGCGCGCAGCCGCTGCCAGAAGCCGCCTTGCTCCGAACGCCCGTTTCGCGATGCTGTGGGGCCGTCTTCGTCAACGCGTTGCAACATGTCTCTGGTCATCGGTTCAGGTTTTCATGTTCAGGCGGCTTGCAGAGGGGTGCTGTTCAGGGAGCGGGCCGGGCATAAGGGTCGCTCAGCCCCAACCGCGCCAAGGCGGCGCGCTCCAGCGCCTCCATGTGTTCCGCTTCCGCTTCATCATGCTCGTGATCGTACCCCAGAAGATGCAATATTCCGTGAACGACCAGCCAGCTCAGATGTTCCGGCAGGTCAACGCCCCGTGCCGCCGCCTCCCGCTGCATGACACCGCCGGCCAGCGCCAGCGACCCCAACGGCCAGGGGGCATCCGGCACGAAGGGCGCTTCGCCGGCGGGAAAGGACAGCACGTTGGTGGGCTTGTCCTTGCCGCGCCAATGGGCATTCAGTTGGCGAATGTCTTCATCACTGCTCAGCAGCACCTCAATGAGCGGCGGCACGCCTTCGCGCTCCACTCGCGCGCCATCCGCAGCCGCCACCACCAATGCGGCCCGCGCGGCACGCTCGATGACACGGCGCAGCTCTTCCTCCGGCAGGGGCCAGTCGTGTGGCGCGGCCACATCCACCTCCACCACGGCGTGGACGGTTTGCGGCGGCTCCTCGGCCGGCTTGTCTGCGGGCACGGCCACGCCCGGCGTGGTTTCGTGGGCGGAAGTCGTCATGGTTTGCGCACCTTCCTTTCCGCCTCGTGCGCATCATGGGCATCGTAGGCATCCACGATGCGCGCCACCAACGGATGACGCACGATGTCGGCCTCCGAGAAGCGCACCACGGAAATGCCCTCCACCCCCTCCAGAATGTCCACCGCGTGCTTCAGGCCCGAGGTGGTGCCGGCGGGCAGGTCGATCTGCGACAGGTCACCGGTGATCACCATGCGCGCGCCCTCGCCCAGACGGGTGAGGAACATCTTCATCTGCATGGCGGTGGTGTTCTGCGCCTCGTCCAGAATGACACAGGCGTGCGAGAGCGTGCGGCCGCGCATGAAGGCCAGCGGGGCGATCTCGATGGCGCCTTCCGCCATCATGCGGCTGGCCCGCTGCGGGGTGAGCATGTCGTGCAGGGCGTCATACAGCGGGCGCAGGTAGGGGTCCACCTTCTCCTTCATGTCGCCGGGCAGAAAGCCCAGTTGCTCGCCCGCCTCCACCGCCGGACGCGAGAGGATGATGCGCTCCACCTCCCCGGCCAGCAGCAGGCTCACGCCGTGCGCCACCGCCAGATAGGTCTTGCCCGTGCCGGCCGGGCCGATGCCGAAGACCAGCTCGTTCTTCTCCAGCGCCTCCAGGTAGCGCCGCTGGCCGGCCGAGCGCGGGCGGATGACCTTGCGCCGGGTGCGGATCTCGCGCATGGGCGCCTTTGCCTGTTCCGCCGGCAAGGCGGTGAACAGGCGGATGACGCCCTCCACTTCCGCCGCGTCGATGTCATGACCCTTGCCGGCGCGCTCATAAAGCTCACCCAGCACGTCGCGCACGATGGCGCGGTCGCGCGCGGTGCCACCGCGCAGCGTCAGGTGGTTGCCGCGCGCCAGGATATCCACGCCCATGCGGTGCTCAATGAGGGTGAGGTTGCGGTCATGCTCGCCGAACACCAGGCCAGCCAGCCGGTTGTCTTCGAAGGCAAGCGTGATGTCGTCGTTCGAATTTTCGGTTGAACCGCCGGTGTTGACCTGTTTCGTCAATGCGGTGTCCGCGTTACGTGTTTGCAGGTGCTTGTGCAGTGAGCTCATTCCCTTCGTTGTCATCGTTGCCAGTCATTTGGCCCGAACGGACACCGGAAACGTCGTCACACGCTCGCGATGACCACGTTCAGGGCGTAGAGGTCGAGTGTTTGCAGGATATTCCAACCCGGACATGGCGTAAAAGTGGCGGAGAGGTTTTTTCACCATGCACCATGCCATCCTTCACCCGATGATATGGGCGCCCAGGGCGTTCTTGCCAATATCCGTTACCCTTACCCGCACGATGTCGCCCACCGCGTGTCCCTCGCCCGGCACATGCACGGCCTGCAACCAGGGGGAGCGGCCCGTCAACTGCCCCTCGTATTTGCCCGGCCCGGTGAGCAGAAGGTCGAACTCGCGGCCCACAAAGCGGCTGTTGAACTCGTATTGCTGTTTCGCCAGCAGCTCCTGCAGGCGGGCCAGGCGCTCGCGCTTGATCTCTTCCGGCACCTGATCTTTCAGCTCCGCCGCCGGCGTGCCGGGGCGAGCGGAGTAGCGGAAAGAGTAGGCATGGGCGTATTTCACCTCTTCCACCAGCGCCAGCGTGTCCGCAAAATCCTCCTCCGTCTCGCCGGGAAAGCCGACGATGAAATCGCCGGAAATGGCGATATCCGGCCGCGCGGCGCGGATTTTCTCGATGAGCCGGATGTAGTCTTGTGCCGTATGCTTGCGGTTCATGGCCTTGAGGATGCGGTCGGAACCGGCCTGCACCGGCAGGTGCAGGTAGGGCATGAGCCTTTCGTTCTCGGCGAAGGCGGCTATGAGCGCATCGTCCATGTCGTTGGGGTGCGAGGTGGTGAAGCGCAAGGCATGCAGACCGTCGATGTTGGCGAGTTCGCGTAGCAGCCGGGCGAGGTTCCATGTCGTGCCGTCCAGCCCCTCGCCATGCCAGGCATTCACGTTCTGCCCCAGCAGGGTGATTTCCCTCGCCCCTTTCTCGACGAGTTTTTCGGCCTCGCGCAGGATGTCGGCGGCGGGGCGGGAATATTCCGCACCGCGGGTGTAGGGCACCACGCAGAAGGTGCAGAACTTGTCACACCCTTCCTGCACCGCCAGGAAAGCCGCCGGCGGCACGGCGGGCGGGGCCTTGGCCTTGCCTTCCAGCTCGGCGAACTTGTCTTCGGCCGGAAAGTCCGTCTCCACCATGTGGCGCTCTCCGGCATCCAGCCGGTCGATGAGATCGGGCAGGCGCTGGATGGCCTGCGGCCCGAAGATGAAGTCGATGGCCGGGGCGCGGGCCAGCATGGCCTCGCCCTCGGCCTGGGCCACGCAGCCGGCAACCGCAATGGCCATGTCCGCGCCCCGCTCGCGGCGCTTCTCGCGCAGAACACGCAGGCGGCCCAGCTCGGAATAGACCTTCTCGGCGGCCTTCTCGCGGATGTGGCAGGTGTTGAGGATGACGAGATCGGCCTCTTCCGGCGCCGCGGCGGGCTGAAAGCCCTTCGCGCGCAGCACGTCCACCATGCGCTCGCCGTCATAGACGTTCATCTGGCAGCCGAAGGCCTTCACGAACACCGTGCGCGGTCGGGCCTGCGCGGCTGCCGCGCCGGTTTCAGCATTGGCGGATATGCGGTTGGTGACGTTCATGCGCTTGTTCGGCCTTTCAGGGCTTCCGTGGATAGCTCCTAGCTGTTTCACAACGGCTTGAATGTCAAGGATGAAACCGCTTCGCGGCGCGCCACGGGCGCGTCCTTGACATTCAAGCCGTCGTGAAAGAATGGCAATGAAGCGCCAATGGCGAAAGGCCGCCATTGGCGCTTCTCTCTGAAAAATCCCTTGGCATCTGGTTTCCCCACCACTGAGGCATGTTCGGCTTTTTCAATCTGTTCAGCCCTCATCAAATCTTCCAGCCCCAGTGCATGGCCACCACGCCGCCGGTCATGTTGCGATAGCCCGCACGCTCGAAGCCGGCGTCGCGGATCATCTGCAAAAACGCGTCCTGATTGGGAAAGCGGCGGATGCTTTCCACCAGATACCGATATGGCCCGCCATCGCCGGTGACCTCCTTGCCCACGGCGGGAATGACGGTGAAGGAATAGGCGTCATACAGCTCCTGCAACCCCGGAATGGCCAGTTGCGAGAACTCAAGGCACTGGAAACGCCCGCCGGGCTTCAAGACGCGATGCATCTCGCGCAAGGCGACATCGATGTGCGGCACGTTGCGGATGCCAAAGGCGATGGTGCAGGCATCGAACATGTTGTCCGGGAAAGGCAGGGCCTCGGCGTTGGCGGTGACGAAATGCAGCTGCTCGGGGCGGCTTTCGATTTGCGCGCGCTTGCGGCCTTCACGCAGCATGTCATGGGAGATGTCGGCCAGTGTCACTTCCGTTTGCGGCCCGCCGCGGTCGATGATGCGAAAGGCGATGTCGCCGGTGCCGCCGGCCACGTCCAGCACGTGAAAGGGCGTGGATTTCGGCACGTGCAACGCGGCCACGAAGTCGTCCTTCCACAGCCGATGCAGGCCAAGGGACATGAGGTCGTTCATTTCGTCGTAGCGGCGCGCCACCTGCGAGAACACCTCGTTCACCAGCTTCTGCTTCTCGCCCTCGGCCACCTCGCGGAAGCCGAAGGAGAGCGTGGCGCCGTTCGTTTCGCCGTTTTCGTTCATGGCCTGTGTTTTCCATCAGCGTTGATTTCTTCCGGACATGCCGGAGCGCCATTCAATGTCCGTTATATGGCGCACGGACGTTGGGCGCAACGCGCATGGCCTGGCCTGACGCCATGGGCGTGAAAAGTTAATGGTTTCTTGAACAGTGACCGGCATCATGGGTGAAGAAACCAAGGGGGCCCCGACACCCGATTGAAGCAACCAAGAATTGTGATTATGATTTTATTCCCGGCATCATGGTTGTGCACATGACAATGCGTCAGAGCATTGGCTTTTTCATGGCGGTCATTTTACTGGCGCCATTGGCCACGGGAGCGGACGCGGCCCAATTGAGGTGCAGCTTCGCTGTGGACAAGATCGACTTTGGCGATATCGATGTGCTCCCTGGCAACAGCATTCCCAGCACCGGAAATGTGCGCGTGCGCTGCCGGGGCAATCCGCACCAGCATGTCACCATCTGTCCCAATATCGGCACGGGCAGCGGCGGCACGACCATGATCCCGAGGAAGCTGGACAAGTGGGGGTCCAGCACGGCGAAGTTGAATTTCCAAATCTTCTGGCCTTCCGGCTCGAATGTGTGGGGCGCATTTCCCGGGCCGCCGACGCCGCCGGTGTGGCACATCCAGTTGAATGCCTCGGGAAAGCGCACGGTGAATTATTCCATGCCTTCGGAAATTCTCGCCGGCCAGCAAGCGGCGCTAAAGGGCGTGTATCGTTCGAATTTTGACGGCCATACCCTGTTCAAATACTGGGCCGGCACGCATTCTGATTGCTCAGGCGCCACCAAGTTCAAGACACCGAAATTCACGGTGCGGGCAAGGGTGATCAAGTCGTGCAACGTCTCCGCCACAAACCTGGACTTTGGCCAGGTGGGCAACCTGAGCAGCCCGGTGGACGCCACCGCCACCATCACCGTGCAATGCACCAACAACCTGCCCTACAAGATCCGCATCGACGGCGGGCACACCGGCACCACGAACCCGGCCAACCGCAAGATGACCAATGGCACGCACGACATCACCTACGGCATCTATCGCGATGCCGCGCGCACGCAGGGCTGGGGACGCTGGAACAGCAACGACGTGAACGCCACCGGCACCGGTTTTCCGCAGACGTTCACCGCCTATGGCCGGGTGTTTGCCCAGCCCACGCCGCCGCAGGACGTGTACACGGACACGCTGACGGTGATGGTGGTTTATTGAGCCGCCCGAGCCGCGCGGCAATGACATGAAAGGAAAAATGGTGCTGCCGGAGTGATTTGAACACTCGACCTCTCCCTTACCAAGGGAGTGCTCTACCCCTGAGCTACGGCAGCATGAGAAACGAATCCGGCCGCGCACGGCGGCGAGGCTTCGTGGCTGCGCTTATGACCCGATTTGGTGCGCTTTTCAAGCCCCAAATACTCTTCAATGGCAGACGCGGTGCGAACCCTCTGTGCACCGCGCCGCCAAGTCGTGAAAAACAAATTTCTCAGACGAGAATTTCGTAGATCCGCTCCACCTTCTCCCAGTGTTCCGTCTGCGGATTTTTCATGGTCGGATCAATTATCTTGAACACCTTGGCCAGCGAGATGACCATGCCGCCCACCAGCTCGGGCAGCATTTCCTCCACGTCCTTGCCAATGGCCAGATCCAGCGGCGGCAGCTTGGCCAGTTTTTCCAGAATGCCCGCCACGGGCACCTCCTCGTTCAACTGGCGGAACTGGTGCATGCTTTCCTGCAGACCCTTGGTCAGGGGCACGTCCGCCTCGGTAATGACATCACGGCCGTTCATCTTGGCCAGCCGCTGAGCCATCAGCAGCAAGTTGTACAGCTCGTTGTTGATGAAGTCTTCCAGCCGCTTGATGTCGGACTTGTCGATATCCAGCGAAGCGGCGTGCCGAAATAGTTTCTCGAACTGGGCCACACCCATCACCATGGTTGTTCTCCTTGTTTCCTGTTTTTCGATTTCCCCTCGCGGGAACAGGCTTCCCACTCAAGACGTGATGTGCGGACGGGCATGGCGGTTTTCAAGGGAAGGCGAAAAGGAAAAAGAGCCTTCATGGCGACAATGCCATGAAGGCCCGTGTTCTAGCCAGCCGTGGAGACGAATGCGCCGCCCGGCAGAATTACTTGTATTCCACCTTCAGGATTTCGTAGGACTTGCCGCCGCCGGGGGTGTTCACCTCCACCACGTCGCCCACGCTCTTGCCAATGAGCGCGCGGGCGATGGGCGAGGATATGGAAATCCTGCCCTTGTTCACGTCCGCCTCCAGATCGCCCACGATCTGGTAGGTCACCTCCTTTTCCGTATCCTCGTCGATGAGGGTGACGGTGGCGCCGAACTGCACCCGGTCGCCGGAGAGGCTGGACACGTCTATGACCTCGGCGCGGGAGAGCTTGTCTTCCAGCTCGGCCACGCGCGCCTCGTTCCACGCCTGCTGTTCCTTCGCCGCATGATATTCCGCGTTTTCCGACAGGTCGCCGTGCGCGCGCGCCTCGGCAATGGCCTTGATGATGCGCTCGCGCTCAACCGTCTTCAGGTGACGGATCTCTTCCTGCAGGGCCTCATACCCTTCCGCGGTCATGGGGATCTTTTCCATATCTGATCCTTTTGTCTTGCTGCCTTGACTTTCCGTGTCGTTCACGGCCGGTGCGGACAAGACGCCCACACCACACGCCGAACAACAAAAACAAGCCTGCCTGCAAACCAGCATGGTCAGCAGGGGCTTGTGCAGTTCCCGGCTTTGGTGAAGCGCGCCCTTTCAGGCGGCGCCCCACGCCGCGCGCCATGAGCGGACAATAACGCCTAGGCGTCGCGGGCGGCAATATACTCCTGAAGCGGGCGCACCGCAAGAGGGCGCTCTTTCAGCGCGCGAATGGCCTGCGCGGCAGCCAGCGCGCCGGCCAGGGTGGTGAAATAGGGCACGCCGGAAATGAGCGCCTGCTGGCGAATGGAGCGCGAATCGCGAATGGCGGCGGCGCCCTCGGTGGTGTTGAACACCAGCTGCACCTCGCCGTTGGCGATGGCGTCCACGATGTGCGGGCGGCCTTCCAGCACCTTGTTCACGCGCACGGCATCCACGCCGTGTTCCTTCAGATACCGCTGGGTGCCGCCGGTGGCGAGAATGGTGAAGCCCATTTCCTGCAACAGTTTCGCGGCCCTGACGATGCCAGGCTTGTCGGCGTCGCGCACGGAGATGAACACCGTGCCCGACAGCGGCAGGCGCTGGCCGGCCGCGAGCTGGGCCTTGGCATAGGCCATGGGGAAGTCCGTATCGATACCCATGACCTCGCCGGTGGAACGCATCTCCGGGCCCAGCAGGGTGTCCACGCCAGGGAAGCGGTTGAAGGGAAACACCGCCTCCTTGACGCTGACATGCTTGAGCTCGCGCGGCCTCAATCCGAAATCCTTCAGCGACCGGCCGGCCATGACCTTCGCGCCAATGGCGGCGATGGCATCACCCGTGGCCTTGGCCACGAAGGGCACCGTGCGCGAAGCGCGCGGGTTCACCTCCAGGATGTAAACCTCGCCGTCCTTCACCGCGAACTGCACGTTCATCAGGCCGCACACCTTGAGCGCGCGGGCCAGCTTATCGCTCTGGCGCACGATCTCGGCCACGATTTCATCGGGCAATGAGTAGGGCGGCAGCGAACAGGCCGAATCGCCCGAGTGCACGCCGGCTTCCTCGATGTGTTCCATGATGCCGGCCACGTGCACCGTCTCGGCATCCGCCACCACGTCCACGTCCACTTCCGTGGCGTTCTCCAGGTAGCGGTCGATGAGTACGGGCGAGTCGCCGGAGACGATGACGGCCTCCGAGATGTAGCGCTCCAGCTGCTCGGTATCACGCACGATCTCCATGGCCCGTCCGCCCAGCACGTAGGAGGGGCGGATGACCACCGGATAGCCGATGCGCTCGGCGATTTCGCGCGCCTCCGCCGCGGAGCGGGCGATGCCGTTCTCCGGTTGGCGCAGGCCCTGCTCACGCAGCAGCCGCGAGAAACGATCGCGGTCTTCCGCAAGATCAATGGCGTCCGGCGAGGTGCCGAGGATGGGAATGCCCGCGTCCTGGATGGCCTGGGCCAGTTTCAGCGGCGTCTGCCCGCCGAACTGCACGATGACGCCCAGAAGCTCGCCCTTGCTCTGCTCGCGCAGGAGGATTTCCAACACGTCCTCGGCGGTGAGCGGCTCGAAGTAGAGGCGGTCGGAAGTGTCGAAGTCGGTGGAAACCGTCTCCGGATTGCAGTTGACCATGATGGTCTCGATGTCCTCCTCCTTCAGCGCGAAGGAGGCGTGGCAGCAGCAGTAGTCGAACTCGATGCCCTGGCCGATGCGGTTGGGCCCGCCACCGAGGATGACCACCTTCTTGCGATTCGACACCTCCGCCTCGTCGCCGTCGGCAAGGCCCTCTATGCCCACATCATAGGTGGAATACATGTAGGCCGTGGGCGAGGCGAACTCCGCCGCGCAGGTGTCGATGCGCTTGAACACAGGGCGCACGCCGAGACTCCAGCGGCGCTTTCTCACTTCTTCCTCCGACAGGCCCGCGAGCTCCGCCAGCCGCGCGTCGGAAAAGCCCATGGCCTTGAGCTTGCGCAGGTTCCCGGCATCTTCTGGCAGGCCGTGGGCTTTCACTCGCTCTTCCATCGCCACGATTTCGGCCAGCCGCTCCACGAACCAGCGGTCATAGCCGCTCATGCGCAATATCTCGTCCACCGAGACGCCAAGACGCAGGGCCTGGGCGATCTTCAGCAGGCGGTCGGGCGTGGCCGTGGAAAGCGCGGCGCGGATGGCGTTTTTCTCGTCGCCCGTCTCCAGCCCCTCTATTTCCACTTCGTCCAGGCCCTTCAGCCCCGTTTCCAACCCGCGCAAGGCCTTCTGCAGGCTCTCGTGAAACGTCCGCCCAATGGCCATGACCTCGCCCACCGACTTCATGGCCGTGCCGAGGATGGGCTCCGCACCCGGGAACTTCTCGAAGGCGAAGCGGGGGATCTTGGTGACCACGTAATCGATGGTGGGCTCAAACGAGGCGGGCGTGGCCCCCTTCGTGATGGCGTTGTCCAGCTCGTCCAGCGTGTAGCCCACGGCCAGCTTCGCCGCCACCCGCGCGATGGGAAAGCCCGTGGCCTTCGACGCCAGCGCGGAAGAGCGCGACACGCGCGGGTTCATCTCGATGACCACCATGCGGCCGTCCTTGGGGTTGACAGCGAACTGCACGTTCGAGCCACCCGTCTCCACCCCGATCTCGCGCAACACCGCGATGGCGGCGTTGCGCATGCGCTGGTATTCCTTGTCGGTCAATGTCAGCGCCGGGGCCACGGTGATGGAATCGCCGGTGTGCACGCCCATGGGGTCGACGTTTTCGATGGAGCAGACGATGATGCAGTTGTCGTCCACATCACGCACCACCTCCATCTCGTATTCCTTCCAGCCCAGCACCGACTCCTCGATGAGCACCTCCGAGGTGGGCGAGGCCTCGATGCCGCGCAGCGCCACCTCGTAGAGTTCATCGAGCGTATAGGCGATGCCACCGCCGGTGCCGCCCAGGGTGAAGGAGGGGCGCACGATGGCCGGAAGCCCCGTGAGGCGGAAGGCATCGAAGGTCTGGCGCATGGCCTCCAGGCGGATTTCCTCACGCCGGATCCATTCCTCATGCAGCCATTCTTCCTCGAAGGCCTTCAACGCCTTCTCTCGCTCCTCGCCCTCCGGATACCGCTCCTCGATATCGCGGATGCGCGCAGCGTATTCCTCCTTGTAACGGCGCTTGAGCTCGGAGACATTGACGAAGGCCGAACGCGGCAGGTCGAGGCCGATCTTCTCCATGGCCTTGCGGAACAGCTCGCGGTCCTCGGCCTTGTCGATGACGTCCGCACGCGCGCCGATCATCTTCACGCCGTAGCGGGCCAGAATCCCCTCGCGCTCGCAGGTCAGCGCCGTGTTCAGCGCCGTCTGGCCGCCCATGGTGGGCAACAGGGCGTCGGGGCGTTCGCGTTCGATGATCTTTTCCACCACCTCCGGCGTGATGGGCTCGATGTAGGTGGCATCCGCCAGCCCCGGATCGGTCATGATGGTGGCGGGGTTGGAATTGAGCAGGATGACGCGGTAGCCCTCCTCCTTCAAGGCCCGCACCGCCTGGGTGCCGGAATAGTCGAACTCACAGGCCTGACCGATGATGATGGGACCGGCGCCGATGATGAGGATGGACTGGATATCGGTTCTTTTCGGCATGAGGGCTCGCCCGCCTTCCGTGACAAGGAATGCATCAACTCAAATTGCCGCACTCATTACACCACTCGTGCATGCAGGGAAAGAGCCGACGGCGAAACCGGGGATAAAAAACGGCCACTTCCGCCAAGCATCAACGCGAACGCCGCGCCTTCAAGGGAAAAGCCGCCTCGGAGGCGGCTTTTCCCAGGCTCAGGCCCCATAAATTGCGCAGCGCCAGTCTGGCGCAAAAACACCGAAAGGATAAAGTGTTGGCATAATATTTCCGGCTTTTGCGCCATCCCTTCGGGCATCATTTTCGCTTCATCTCGCTGGCTTTTCACCCTTGAAAATAGCGTCGGCCATTTTCTGCGGGCAAAAAGACCAGCGATATTTTGCGAAAATGCCGCTGGCATCCACGCACTTTATATGAGTCCTGAGCCTAGGGGTTCATGTCTTTGGCCGTGCCTGATCAAACGTCGAGGTTGGCCACGTTGAGCGCGTTTTCGCGGATGAACTCGCGGCGTGCCTCCACCGTGTCGCCCATCAGCTCGGAAAACAGCCGGTCGGCCTCGTCCAGCTCGTTGATCTTCACCTGCAACAGCGAGCGCGCGTTCGGGTCCAGCGTGGTTTCCCACAGCTGCTCCGGGTTCATCTCGCCCAGGCCCTTGTAGCGCTGAATGCTGAGCCCCTTTCGGCCATGGGCAAAGATCTCCTCCAGCAGCTGCAAGGGCGAGTGGATGACGATCTCTTCATCACCCCGCTTCAGCCGGGCCGGCGCGCCGAACACCTCGCGCAGGAAATCCGCGTGCTTCGCCAGCCGCCGCGCCTCGTAGGAGGTCAACAGCGGCAGGTCGAGCACGTATTCTTCGCGCACGCCGCGCACTTCGCGCCACACCACCACGCCGTCGTTTTCGCGCACCTCCGCCTGCCAGCCGCGCTCGTATTCCTCCGAGACGGCGTCCAGCCGCCTTGCCAGCTCTTTCGCGTGCTCTTCAAGCGCCTTGCGGTCGTTGACCGCCTCCTCGCCGAACAGCCCGGCGATGGCCGCCTGCTCCAGCAGGAAGCGCGGATACTTCTGGGGCATGGCCTCGATGGAGCGCTTCACTTCCCGCGCCTCGTCCACCACCGCGCGCAGGTCCGCACCCATGCGCACCTCGCCGGAGCCGAGCTCCAGCGCGGCGTTTTCCGTGCCGGCCTCGATGAGAAAGTTCTCCAGCGCTTCATCGTCCTTGAGATACATCTCCGTCTTGCCGCGCGTGACCTTGTACAGCGGCGGCTGGGCGATGTAGAGGTAGCCGCGCTCGATGATCTCCGGCATCTGCCGATAGAAGAAGGTTAGGAGCAGCGTGCGGATATGCGCACCGTCCACGTCGGCATCGGTCATGATGATGATCTTGTGATAGCGCAGCTTGTCGATGTCGAATTCCTCGCGACCGATGCCGGTGCCAAGCGCGGTAATCAGCGTGCCGATCTCGTTCGACGAGAGCATCTTGTCGAAGCGCGCGCGCTCCACGTTCAGGATCTTGCCGCGCAGCGGCAGCACCGCCTGGTTCTGGCGGTTGCGCGCCTGCTTGGCCGAACCGCCGGCGGAATCACCCTCCACGATGAACAGCTCTGCCTTGGCCGGGTCGCGCTCCTGGCAGTCGGCCAGCTTGCCGGGAAGGGACGCCACATCCAGCGCGCTCTTGCGCCGGGTGAGCTCCCTCGCCTTGCGGGCCGCCTCGCGGGCCACCGCCGCCTCCACCACCTTCGACACCACGGCCTTGGCCTCATTGGGGTGTTCCTCGAACCACTGTTTGAGCTTCTCGCCGATGATGCCCTCCACCACCGGGCGCACCTCCGAGGACACCAGCTTGTCCTTGGTCTGCGAGGAGAACTTCGGGTCGGGCACCTTCACCGACAGCACGGCGGTCAGGCCCTCGCGCACGTCCTCGCCGGTCAGCGACACCTTCTCCTTCTTGATGAGGCCCGATTCCTGCGCATAGCCCGTAACCACACGGGTGAGCGCGGCGCGAAAACCGGCGAGATGCGTGCCGCCGTCGCGCTGCGGGATGTTGTTGGTGAAGCACAGCACGTGCTCATGGTAGCTGTCATTCCACCACAGGGCGCACTCCACCACGATGCCGTCCTTTTCGCCCTGGATATAGATGGGCTCCGGGATCAGCGGGTTGCGCGCCCTGTCCAGGTGCTTGACGAACTCGATCAAGCCGCCCTCGTATTGCATCTCCACGCGCTTCGGCTCCGCGCCGCGGCGGTCTTCCAGCACGATGTGCACGCCGGAGTTCAGGAACGCCAGCTCGCGCAGGCGGTGCTCCAGCGTGTGAAAATCGAACTCGGTCTTCGAGAAGATTTCCGACGACGGCAGGAAGGTAATTTCCGTGCCCGTGCGCTCGCCGGCATCGCCCACCACGCGCAAAGGCGCCACCGGCTCGCCCATGCGGAACTCCATGTAATGTTCCTTCCCATCACGCCAGATGCGCAATTTGAGCCATTCGGACAGGGCGTTCACCACGGAGACGCCCACGCCGTGCAGGCCGCCGGAAACCTTGTAGGAATTGCTGTCGAACTTGCCGCCCGCGTGCAGCTGGGTCATGATGACCTCGGCTGCCGAGACGCCTTCCGTGGGGTGGATGTCCACCGGAATACCGCGGCCATTGTCGCGCACGGTCACGGAGCCGTCCGGGTTGAGGATGACCTCGATGAGGTCGCAGTGCCCGGCCAGCGCCTCGTCGATGGCGTTGTCCACCACCTCGTAGACCATGTGGTGCAGGCCCGAGCCGTCATCGGTGTCGCCGATGTACATGCCCGGGCGCTTGCGCACGGCCTCGAGCCCCTTGAGCACCTTGATGGACTCCGCGCCGTAGTCTTCCGCCGCCTGTTTCTTTTCCTGTTCGCTCATGAGAATCTCGTCCCACTTTTCATCTTCGGGCGGTTCGCCCATTTGGTCAGGCTGTCAAGGGGGTTTACCCGCCTTCGGCGGCGCTGCGCGCCCTTGACAGCCTGACCAAATGGGCAAAGCCTTGGATTATCCCTGCCTTCCGGAACAAAGGATTGACTTTTCAATCCTTTGTTCCGGAAGGCAGGGGACACATGCAAACAATGAATCACTCCCTGCGAACCTGGCCGTCTTCTACCACAAAAAAGTCCGCTTGGCCTTGTAAATCGGCGAAAATGTCCACATCCGTGCCCGTCAGCCAGCCCTGCGCGCCCAGCTTCAGCAGCGCCGCGAACAGCCCCGCTCTTCGCGTGGCGTCCAGGTGCGCGGCCACCTCGTCCAGCAACAGCAGCGGCGCGGCGCCGCAAAGGGTGTTCTTCACCGCTTGCGCGTGCGCCAGCATGAGCGCAATCAACAGCGCCTTTTGTTCGCCGGTGGAGCATAATTTCGCCGCCATGCCCTTCTCGGCGTGGAAGACGAGAAGATCGCTGCGGTGCGCGCCGGTGAGCGTGCGCCCGGCCGCGGCGTCCTCCGCCCGCGCATCGGCCAGCCACTGGCGGTAGGCGTCTTCTACGTCCACCGCCGGCAGATGCGCCAGGCGCTCCTCCAGCCAGCCGGAAAGACCTATTTCCGCGCGCGGAAACGCGCCTTGCAAGTCATCCAGCAGCGCCATGCCCGCGGTGATGGCCTCCACCGTCATCAGCCGCGCCGCCGCCACGGCGACAGCGACTTCGGCCAGTTGCGCCTCCACCGCGTCCAGCCACGCGCCATGCGCCCGCCAGTCTTCCAGCAACCTGTTGCGCTGGCGCAGCAGGCGCTCCAGCGCGTTGATGCGCCCGGCGTGCTCCGGGTCGACGGCGAGGGTGAGGCGATCGATGAAGCGCCGACGGTCGGCGCCGGGGCCAGTGAACAGCCCGTCCATGCTTGGCGTCAGCCACGCCAGCCGCACGTGATCGCTCAACTGGCGGGCGCTGCGCACCGCCTTGCCGCCGATTTTCAGCCGGCGCGACCCGGCGGGTTCGCCGTTGCCGGCGGCGACCGCCTCGTCTTCCATGGCCGCGGGCCTGCCCCGCCATGCCATGCCGATGTCCACCGACCCGCACAGGCCCTGCACGTGGCAGGCCACGGCCCAATGGGCCACACCGCCACCGTCCGCCCGCACGGTCGCCATGTCGGCAAAGGCCGCGCGGCGCAGACCCCGCCCCGGCGCCAACAGCGAGAGCGCCTCCAGCACGTTCGTCTTGCCCGCACCGTTGGGGCCGGTCAGCACCACCAGCGGCGCGGAGATGTCATCAAGCCGGGTCGCTGCGTGGTTGCGGAAGCCGCTCAGCGTCAGCCGCCGGATGGCGATGTCCGGCAGGGTGCTTACGGGCTTGGGCAGCTGTATGCTGGATATGGGCATTTTTGCCGAAAATTCAATATTTTTCATGTGTCTTCGGAGGCAAGAGAGGCCCGGATTTCCAGCGCCGCCGCCACCGGGTCGGCGGCCTTCGTGATGGGCCGGCCGATGACGAGAATGTCCGCCCCGGCGGCTTGTGCGGCTTGAGGCGTTGCGGCGCGTTTCTGATCGTCCAGCCCCACGCCGGCCGGGCGGATGCCGGGCACGATGGTGAGGAAATCCTCCCCCAGCGCGGCGCGGATGTCCGTCACTTCGCTCGGCGAGCACACCACGCCGTCAAGCCCGCACGCTTTCGCCAGCCGCGCCAGCCGCAGCACCGCTTCGCGCGGCGGTCCGGCAACACCAATGGCGGAAAGATCGTCCTCGCCAAGCGCGGTGAGCACCGTCACCGCCACTAGCCTTGCCCGCCCCTCCACGGCCTCCGCGGCGGCGCGCAACATGGCCGGGCCGCCGGTGGCGTGCACGTTCACGATGGCCGGCGGCGGGCTCAGCGCCAGCAGCGCGCGCAGGCCCTCCGCCACGGTATTGGGAATGTCGTGCAGCTTCAGGTCGAGGAACACCGGCAGGCCGGATCCGGCCACCTTCGCATATCCTTCCGGCCCGGCGGCATAGAACAGCTCCATGCCCACCTTCGCGAAATCCGCCGCGCCGGAAGACGCCAGCCGTTTCGCCAGCGCAGCGGCGGCATCGGCGTCCTTCATGTCCAGCGCCACGCAAATGCGCGCGCGGGACCGGGCTGAAACGGGCTGGGAATGTTCCGATGCGGCCATGTGATGCATCCGGTAGCAAGACAATCAGAATCATCGAGGGCCAAATGATTATAGCAGGCGGCCAAATGAGTTCACGACGCCGCGCCTTGCGCCATGTCGCGCAGCTCGGGCGGCAACTTGAAGGAGATATCCTCATCGCGCAGCGTCAGCTCCTCCACCCGCACATCCGAAAAGCGCGTCCGGAACGCCTCGATGACCCCGCGCACCAGCACCTCCGGCGCCGATGCCCCGGCGGTAATGCCCACCGTCATGCCGCCGCGCAGCAGGCTCCAGTCGATGTCATCGGCCGTTTCCACCAGCTGCGCCGCCGCACCAAAGCGCTGCGCCACCTCCACCAGCCGGCGCGAGTTGGACGAATTGGGCGCGCCCACCACCAGCACAACTTCCGCCCGCTCCGCCAGCGCCCGCACGGCCTCCTGCCGGTTGGTGGTGGCGTAGCAGATGTCCTCCTTCGACGGCCCCTGCAGATCGGGAAAGCGCCGCTTGAGCATCGCGATGATGTCGCGCGTATCCATTACCGACAACGTGGTCTGCGTCACATAGGCCACGCCCTTCGCGCCGGGCGGAATGCGCACCGTTTCCGCATCTTCCACCGTTTCCACCAGCGTAATGGCTCCTTGCGGCAGCTGGCCCATGGTGCCGATGACCTCCGGGTGTCCGGCATGGCCGATGAGCAGCACGTGCCGCCCGGCCGCGAAGTGCCGCTGCGCCTCGTGATGCACCTTGAATACCAGTGGGCAGGTGGCGTCGATGTGAAACAGTCTGCGCCGCTTCGCCTCCTCCACCACCGATCGCGCCACGCCGTGGGCGGAGAAGATGACGGGCCGGTCGGTGCCGTCGGGGATTTCATCCAACTCGTCCACGAAAATCGCGCCGCGCTGGCGCAAGCCCTCCACCACATGACGGTTGTGCACGATCTCGTGGCGCACGTAGACCGGCGCGCCGAAGCGCTCCAGCGCCTCCTCGACGATGGCGATGGCCCGCTCCACCCCGGCGCAGAAGCCCCGCGGCGCGGCCAGCAGCAACGTCATGGCATCTGGTGATGGTGCATTCATGCGGACATGAAGGCGCGGGCGGGCGCAAAGGTCAAGCCACAAGGTGGAAAACCATTGTCTACTATTGACTCCGCCGCCCGGCTGGGGAACCTTGAATGCGATCTCCCGCTTGATCCCGCGCGGGAGAGCGCGCATGAGGCCGCCCGTGGCGCATCCCGCCGCCGGGCCTGGCCAACAGGGCGCCGCCGAAGGAGCAACCGCCCCGGAAACTCTCAGGCGAAAGGACCGCGCGGGAGACGGGAACTCTGGAGAGCGGTCGCTCAACTGCTCTCGTGCCATGTCAGGCCCTCTCCCCCTCCCGGCCCACGGGAACATCATATGGGGGGTCGGGAGGGGGAGAGGGCCGGTGCGAGATACAGCAAGAGAGTGACCCACCGAAGGGGGTAAGCCACGGGCCGCCGCCGAAGGCGTGCGCCCGGGGTGATTCTCTCAGGTTCCGGACAGAGGGGGCAGCACATGGCTGGTGGATGTGGATGCACTCCCTTGGCGCCCTCCATCCTTGCCAGCCGCTGACCCGAACCGGACACGAGAGAAATGCCCATGGCCGCCGCTGGCAATGACAACCTGAAGAAAACCCCTCTTTTCGCCCTGCACGAGCGCCTGGGCGCACGCATGGTGCCGTTTGCCGGCTACGCCATGCCGGTGCAGTTCGACGGCATCATCGCCGAACACCAGCACACGCGCGAATCCGCCTCCCTGTTCGATGTCTCGCACATGGGCCAGGCCTCCATCATCGGCCCGGACTGGCAGACCGTGGCCGCCGCCATGGAGCGGCTGAATCCGGCGGCGCTGTTGAAGCTGAAGCCCGGCCACATGCGCTACGGCTTTCTGCTGAACGACGAAGGCGGCATCATCGACGACCTGATGGTCACCCGCCCGCCGCACGAGGACGGGCGGCTGATGGTGGTGTTCAACGCTTCGCGCAAGGAGGTGGATGCGGAGGCGCTCAAGGCCGTGCTGCCCGAAGGCGTCGAGCTTTTCATGCACGAAGACCGCGCCCTGCTGGCCCTGCAGGGCCCCAAGGCGGAGGCGGCGCTGGCCCGCCACTGTCCCGAGGCCGCCGAGCTCTACTTCATGGAGGCCATGCCGGCGGAAATCGCGGGTATTGACGTGTTCCTTTCCCGCTCCGGCTACACGGGCGAGGACGGCTTCGAGATCTCCGTGCCCGCGGAGCGCGCCGAAGAGCTGGCCGAACTGCTGCTGAACGAGCCGGAGGTGAAGCCCGCAGGTCTCGGCGCGCGCGACACGCTCAGGCTGGAGGCGGGGCTTTGCCTGTATGGCAACGACATCGACGAGACCACCTCGCCGGTGGAAGCGGCGCTCACCTGGGCCATCGGCAAGCGCCGCCGCGAGGCGGGCGATTTCTCCGGCGCGGAGCGCATCCTGAAGGAGCTGGAGCAAGGCCCGGCGCGCAAGCGGGTGGGTTTCGCCATTCAGGGGCGCGCCCCGGCGCGCGCCGGCGCGGAAGTGTTGAGCGAAACTGGCGAGGTCATCGGCCAGGTTACCTCCGGCGGCTTCGGCCCCACGGTGGGCGCGCCCATCGCCATGGGCTATGTGCAGACCGAATATGCGGAAAAAGGCACGCCCGTGACCTTGCGCGCGGGCAGGCGCGAAATGGCGGCATCGGTCGCCTCGCCCACCTTCGTCAAGCCCGGCTACAAGCGCCGCCCGAAGGGAGGATGAGTGTGATGCGGCTATGAAACGACACGTGCGGGAGATATGATTTTTCATGTACCTCCACCGGAAGCAAAAGGCCGGCCTGCCCTTTTGTTTCCAGTGGAGGGGAGCAATCATGAGCTTGCGCGATTGTCCCGTCCGGTCAAGGGCGCCGAAGGCGCCGCGAAGCGGGCACAGCCCCTTGACAGGGCGGGACAAAGCAAAACCTGAAAAACACCAAGGCCATGGGAGAACGGCAATGGCGGACATCTATTATACGAAGGAGCACGAGTGGATCAGCGTCGATGGGGAAGTCGGCACCGTGGGCATCACGAAGCACGCCGCCGAGCAGCTGGGCGACATCGTGTTCGTGGAGCTGCCGGAGGTGGGCGCGCAACTGGAACAGGGCGGCGAGGCCGGCGTGGTGGAGTCGGTGAAGGCCGCCTCCGACATGTACGCTCCCGTTTCCGGCGAGGTGGTGGAAGTGAACGAGGAGCTGGAAGGCGAGCCCGGCAAGGTGAACGAGGACCCGGAAGGTGCCGGCTGGTTCTTCAAGGTGAAGCTTTCCAACCCCGACGAGCTGAACGAGCTGATGGACAAGGCGGCTTATGAGGCCTTCGTGGCGTCGGAGGCGTGAAAGAACGCGGATAAAGTAAAGCGGGATGAACATTTTTCGTCATTCCCGCGCAAGCGGGAATCCATGAAGAGGCTCAACAAGCGCATGAGCCTGGGATTACGCTGCCATGGATCCCCGCTTTCGCGGGGATGACGGTTGAGACAACCCGAGCGGAGACACCCACATGAGCGGGAAGACTCGCCCCAGCCTGAAAGACCTGCAACCCGGCGCCAATCTCATCCCGCGCCACATCGGCCCGCGCGACGAGGATCTGCCCGAGATGCTCGACGTGGTGGAGGCCGACAGCCTCGACGACCTCATCGACAAGGTCATTCCGCCACACATCCGCACCCAGCGCGCCTTCTGCCTGCCGGAGGGGCTTTCCGAGCGCAACTGTCTGTCCGAACTGATGGGCATGGCCCGGCGCAACCGGGTGATGGTCTCCATGGTGGGGCAAGGGTATTACGGCGCTATCATGCCGAAGGTCATCCAGCGCCGCGTGCTGGAAAATCCGGGCTGGTACACCGCCTACACCCCCTACCAGGCGGAGGTGAGCCAGGGGCGTCTGGAGGCGCTCCTGACCTTCCAGACCATGATTTCCGACCTGTCGGGGCTGGAGGTGGCCAACGCCTCGCTGCTGGACGAGGCCACCGCCGCGGCGGAAGCCATGGCCATGGCCTACCGTGTTACCCGCGGCAAGCGCGGCAATATCTTCTTCGTGGACAAGGACGTGTTCCCGCAGACGCTGGCGGTGGTGAAGACCCGCGCCGAGCACTTCGGCTTCGAGGTCAGGGTGGGCGACCCGTTCACCGACCTCGATCCGGATGAGGTCTTCGCCGCCCTGTTCCAGTATCCCGGCGGCTCCGGCGAAATTCGTGATTTCACACCCGTCTGCGACGCGCTGCGCCAGGCAGGCGCGCTTTCCATCGTGGCCGCCGATCTCTTGGGGCTGGTGCTGCTCAAGTCGCCGGGCGAGATGGGCGCGGACATCGCCGTGGGCTCCGCCCAGCGTTTCGGCGTGCCCATGGGCTACGGCGGCCCGCATGCGGCCTGGTTCGCCACCCGCATGGATCACGTGCGCCAGATGCCGGGGCGCGTCATCGGCGTCTCGCGCGACGCGGAGGGCAGGCTGGCCCTGCGCATGGCCCTGCAAACGCGCGAGCAGCACATCCGCCGCGAAAAGGCCACATCGAACATCTGCACCGCGCAGGTGCTGCTGGCGAACCTGGCGGCCTTCTTCGCCGTTTATCACGGGCCGAAGAAGCTCAGGCAAATCGCCCAGCGCGCCAACCGTTACGCCGAAATCATCGCCACGGCATTGAGCGAATTCGGCTTTACGATCGTCAACGAGCGCTTTTTCGACACCATCACCGTGAAGGTGCCGGGCCGCGCGCAGTGGTATGCGGCTCGCGCCCGCGAGCAGCGCATCAACATCAACGTGATCGACGCCGATACCGTCTCCATCACCACCGACGAAACCACCCGCCGCTCCGAGGTGGTGCGGCTGCTGCGCGTGTTCTTCCCGCATGGCATCAGCCACGTCGATCAGCTCTACGAGATCGACCAGCGCGCCCGCCGCGGCATTCCGGACGACCTGCTGCGCACCGATGACATCCTCACCCATCCCGTCTTCAACAGCTACCATTCGGAGACGGAGATGATGCGCTATCTGCGCCGTCTCCAGCAGAAGGACATCGCGCTCGACCGCTCCATGATCCCGCTCGGCTCCTGCACCATGAAGCTCAACGCCGCCACGGAGATGCAGGCGCTGAGCTGGCGCGAGTTCGCGCACATCCACCCCTTCGCCCCGCTGGAGCAGGCGCAGGGGTATCAGCAGCTCATCGAGGAGCTGGAGCATTACCTGTGCACGCTCACCGGCTTCGACGCCATGAGCTTCCAGCCCAACGCCGGCAGTCAGGGCGAATACGCAGGCCTACTGGTCATCAAGCGCTACCACGCCGAGCGCGGGCAAGCGCAGCGCGACGTGGTGCTCATCCCCACCTCCGCGCACGGCACCAACCCGGCCTCGGCGGCCATGGCGGGGCTTAAGGTGGTCAGCGTGGCCTGTGATGATGAGGGCAACATCGACCTCGACGATCTGAAGAAGAAGGCCGCCCAGCACGAGGAGCGGCTGGCGGCGCTGATGATCACCTATCCCTCGACGCACGGCGTGTTCGAGGAATCGGTTAGGCAAGTGTGCGACATTGTGCACGCACACGGCGGGCAGGTCTATTTCGACGGCGCCAACATGAACGCGCTGGTGGGCTACGTGCGCCCGGCGGAGCTGGGGGCAGACGTCTGCCATCTGAACCTGCACAAGACCTTCGCCATTCCGCACGGCGGCGGCGGCCCCGGCGTCGGCCCCATCGGCGTGAAGCAGCATCTGGCGAAGTATCTCCCGGCGCACGTGGTGGTGGACGGCGTGAACCCGGCGGCCGCGCGCTATGACGACACCATTGGCCAGGTGGCCGCCGCCCCGTGGGGCAGCGCGCTGATCCTGACCATCTCCTGGGCCTACATCCGCATGATGGGCCCGGAGGGCCTGAAGAAGGCCACACAGGTGGCGATCCTGAACGCCAACTACATCGCGCGCAAGCTGGAGCCATATTATCCGGTGGTCTACAAGGGCCGCGGCGGCTACGTGGCGCACGAATGCATCATCGATCTGCGCCAGATAAGGAAGGAGACGGGCATCACCGTGGAGGACGTGGCCAAGCGCCTGGTGGACTATGGCTACCACGCCCCCACCATGAGCTGGCCGGTGCCCGACACCCTGATGATCGAGCCGACGGAATCGGAAAGCCGCGAGGAGCTGGACCGCTTCATCGAGGCCATGATCTCCATCCGCAAGGAAATCGACAAGGTGGCGAAGGGCGAATGGGACAGGGACAACAACCCGCTGAAAAACGCCCCCCACACCCCGCACCTGCTGAATGGCGACTGGCCCTATCCTTACGAGAAAGCAGAAGCCTACTTCCCGCTACCCTGGGTCGAACTTGACAAATTCTGGCCCCCCGTTGCTAGAGTAGATAACGTTTGGGGAGACCGCCACCTGATTCCCAAGTGGGAACGGGAAGGGGGGAATTAAAGTAAAAATGAAGGATATTATTATTCCGCTCATATCTTCGTTAGTGACAGGCGTTTTAGGATGGCTTTCTGCCATAAAGGCCATAGAAAGAGAGAGGGAAAAGATAAATGAAGATAGAGCTGTTGTAGCTGAAAGATTAATAAGCATAGAGATAGAAAATATAATAAAATCATTGGAAAAAGATTCTGAGCATATTTTAGGTGGAGGACACGTTCTTTATTTTAATGGCAAGGGTGCAAAAAATTATACAAATATTTACAATGTTATGTTGGAATATTTGTCGTGCATTGAAAAAGACCTGGCCTCAAAAATTGTTAAATTTTACATAGAGTTGCACCAGTGTGAAAAGTGTGCTACTGTGAATGGCAAAGTTGTAGTGCCTTTGGATGAGGCTAAAAGACTTGTAGAGGAGGGCTTGCAGATATTAATAAAATTGCAGGGAGGCAGAGATGTTCGGAAATATAGTGAATAATAAGAGGTTGAGGGAGCTGGTTGAAGAGGGAGAAATCCAGATTCAACCCTTTGACTCTAATTTATTGGATACAATTCATTATCCCTTGTATCCAGAGAATGTTTTTGAGGTTGGCGCAAGAGATAGGAGTGGCAGGTGCATTCCAAAATTAATTCATAATGTACAAATGGGAAAAATTTTTAAAGTCCCTGCAAATGCATATGTAACAGTAGAAGTGCGCGAACTTGTAGTTATTCCGAAGAGGTTTGTTGCTCAGTTTGCAATTCCCTTTTATATGATAGAAAATGGTCTGAATCTATCAGCGGGAAGGATGGAATCTCCATTTGGCCAAGATAACCAAAGGCTAGTTTTTGGTGTAAAGAATTTTTTGGATAAGGAAAATTTTATAGAGTTTGACAAGCCAATAGCGTATATATATTTTATAGATTTGACTGCTCTTGAGTGCTTGGATGTCCCGTTGACAGAGGAAGAGAGAAGGAAGTTTAATACCTGGAAAAAAAGATATGGTATAGCCAGTGATGATGGTCCTTTTTATGAATGAGGGATAATTTAATGAGTGATTAATAGAGCTCGTTCTCATGCGAAACGGGGTTTTTTAACACCGTCCCAGAAACGTTCGGGAAAGGGATAAATCCGCCTTTCGACGGCGGGTCTTGAGGGTGGCTGTATTTTCCGCCTTGCTTGCAGCACACTGGTGGCTATCCAACTCCGGCTTGAGTGCGCGGCTCTGGATGCCCGGGACAAGCCCGGGCATGACGGGTGTGGGTGGTTGCTGTAGTGCCACACCTTTTACGGCCTGTTTGGCTGCACACTTGTGAACTGTTTCCCCCATGCGCACAATTTTCCCCAACGTCATTGCCGGCCTTGTGCCGGCAATCCAGGGGCGGCAGACTCCGAGGTATGCGAGGGGCCTGGGTCTATATTCTGGCGAGCAAGCGCAATGGCACGCTCTATGTCGGCGTGACCAGCGATCTCCGGCGTCGCATGGAAGAACACAAGCAGGGCCTCATCGAAGGCTTCACGAAAAAATATGGCGTGAAACGCCTCGTCTGGGTGGAACGGCATGAGAGCATCGCCGCCGCCATTCAACGCGAGAAGACGATCAAGAAATATCCCCGCCACTGGAAACTCAACCTGATCGAAAGCCTCAATCCCCAATGGCGCGATCTATCTGAAAATTGGGACGTGTTCGAGTAAGGCAAGGCATGAGCTTCTGGATTGCCGGGATCCTCGGGACAAGCCCGAGGACAGGCAAGCCCAGCAATGACGGGAGAGGGGGCAACGGCGCATGCGAGCGGCTGCGCCTTTGCATGGGTGAGGCGCTTTCTTTGATGTCATCCCCGCGGAAGCGGGGATCCATTCAAGCCGTTGAGTCAGCACTGGATTCCCGCTTTCGCGGGAATGACAAAGAAGGGGAAGACGATGAAGCAGCGGCGTGCTACTCCACCTCCTCCACTAGCCAGATTTTTATGAGCGATTGGTAGGGCACGTCGCGCTTGTTGGCGGCTAGTGGCAAGCGCTCCAGCAGATGCTCCGGCAGGCGCAGCGAGATGGTTTTCGTCGAGGGCTTCAAATTCGCCATGCGCACCTTCCTGGCCTTCGACCAGTCCACGTAATCTGCCGAATCGTGCTCTTCCCAGAAGGCGCGCTCCTCCGCCTCGCTGGCGAACTCGGAAATCTTCTTGCGCGTGCTCATGGTGCCTTTCCATACCCCGTCACCCTGGCGAAAGCCAGGGTCTTATGGTGGCGATGGCGAGTCCTTCCATGAGATGCTGGCTTTCGCCAGCATGACGATAACGTGGAGATGAGTGTGTAACACCTCGCCCCTATCCCCGCCGCTCGGTCAGCTTGCGTTCGATGGCGTCCCAGATCATGGCCGGGATGTCCGGGCCGCCGAGGCGCAAAATGGCGCGCAGGCCCGTGGGCGAGGTGACATTGATCTCCGTCAGCCTGCCGCCGATGACGTCCAGCCCGGCGAACAGCAGCCCCAGCTCCCTGAGCCGCGGGCCAACGGCCTCGACGATGGCCAAATCCGCCGCGCTCGGGTCGGCCAGTTCCGCCTGCCCGCCCACCACCATGTTCGAGCGCACCTCGCCTGCCTGCGGGCGGCGGTTCAGCACGCCGGCCAGTTCGCCGTCCACCAGCACGATGCGCTTGTCGCCCTCGCTCGCCACCTGTGGCAGATATTGCTGCACGATGAACGGCTCGCGGAAATTCGCGGCGAACAGCTCATACAAGGCGGAAAAATTGGCGTCATTCGCCGTCAGGCGAAACACCCCGGCGCCGCCATGCCCATACAGGGGTTTCAGGATGATGTCGCCATGCTCGCGGCGGAACTCCTCGATGGCGGCGCGGTTGCGGGTGATCAGCGTCGGCGGGGTGAACTCGGCGAACTCCAGCACCAGCAGCTTCTCCGGCGCGTTGCGCACCGCCACCGGGTCGTTCACCACCAGCGTGGAGGCGGGCAGATGCTCCAGCAGATGCGTGGCGGTGATGTAGGCCATGTCAAACGGCGGGTCCTGGCGCATCAGCACCACGTCGAAGTCGGACAGATCGTGCGTCTCCGGCGCCTTTGCCGTGAAGTGATCGCCCTCGACATCGCGCACCAGCACGCAGCGCCCGGTGGCGAACACCCGCACCCGTCCGTCTTCGTCGGTGCGCAGCGCCATGTCCTGCGGCTCATAGACAAAATGCGAATGCCCCCGCCGCTGCCCCTCCAGCATCAGCACGAAGGTGGAATCGCTGGCGATATTGATGTGCTCGATGGGATCCATCTGCACCGCGACTTTCAGGCCCATGCCGTGCCTCCCGAGTGACCCTTGTCGAAATCCGCTTCAGACGTGCTGGCCGCCGTTGATGTGCAGCTCCGCGCCGGTGATGTAGGATGAGCTGTCGGTGCACAGGAAATAGATGGCCTTGGCCACCTCTTCGGGCTGGCCC
>JALVSR010000097.1 GCA_027024225.1 Hyphomicrobiales bacterium
ACGCCCGGCCTGCCGCCCAGGATGGAGGCCGCGTGTTCGCCCGTTTCCAGCCCACGGCCGGCGGCTTCCACGCCGTACATGGCCACATCCACGTCATCCAGGAAGGGGTAGAACAGCCCCATGGCGTTCGATCCGCCGCCAATGGCCGCCACAAGCGCATCCGGCAGCCGGCCTTCGGCCTCCAGGATCTGTTGCCTTGCCTCGCGCCCGATGATGGCCTGAAAGTCGCGCACCATTTCCGGGTAGGGGTGCGGCCCGGCCACGGTGCCGATGCAGTAGAAGGTGTTCTCCACGTTCGCCACCCAGTCGCGCAGGGCCTCGTTGAGCGCGTCCTTCAACGTGCGCGAGCCGGAGGAGACGGGAACGACCTCCGCGCCGAGCAGCTTCATGCGGAACACGTTGGACTGCTGGCGTTCCACGTCCACCTCGCCCATGTACACCACGCACTCAAGACCGAAGCGCGCGCACGCCGTGGCCGTGGCCACGCCATGCTGGCCCGCACCCGTTTCGGCGATGATGCGCGTCTTGCCCATGCGTCGCGCCAGCAGGATCTGCCCCAGCACGTTGTTGATCTTGTGGGCGCCGGTGTGGTTCAGCTCGTCACGCTTGAAGTAGATCTTCGCACCTCCCAGGTGCTCGGTCAGCCGTTCGGCGAAATACAGCGGGCTGGGCCGGCCCACGTAATGCTTTAGAAAATGATCCAGCTCCTCCTGAAACGACGGATCAGCCTGTGCCTCGCGATAGGCCGCTTCCAGCTCCAGGATCAATGGCATCAGCGTTTCCGCCACGAAACGCCCGCCATGAATGCCGAAGCGCCCCTGTGCGTCGGGCAGGCCTGTGTAGGTATTGGGCTTGTGTTCGCTCATGAGAAAAACATCCAGCCATGGGCCCGCGGCTGCCATGCAGGTAGCCGCTGTTTGCGCCCCTTTATACCGAAAATGGCACGCCACGCCAGCTTTTCATGCATATGGCGCAAATGCGCCTGGCTGGCCGCATTGGTCTATTTGAACAGCAATTCCCTGCCGTGTTCCGTCTTGCGCCAGTGATGGGGCATGCGGATGAAATCCCACAGTGCCAGCCAGGCCGCCATCGACATGAGCAGCCAATATGCGGGCAACAATGGCACCCAGGGGAGCAGGTGCCATTGTCGCGTGCGGCGTATGCCTTCGATGGCGCAGACAAGAGCCGATGCGTATCCGGTGATGAAGACCAGCAGGGCGAAGATCATCAGCGCCGCATGGGCCCCGCCATGGAACATCCAGGTTTCGGCGAGGGTCGCGCGGCCAAGGGAGATTGCCATCCAGGCGATGAAGAACGGATGCAACAAAGTGGCGAACACACCCATGCCCAGCAAGACGTAAAGGGTGTAGAACGCTCTTGCTCCGCCACCACGCCACAAACCCGTCGGGGCGCGCTGATGCACCAGGAAGGTCTGCAGCCAACCCTTGATCCACCGTGCGCGCTGGTGTCGCCATGCGCGCCAGGTGGTGCAGGCTTCTTCCAGTGTGCCCACTCGCGGCAGTACCGACGTGCGCCAGCCAAACCGTGCCAGCCTGAGCCCCAGGTCGGCGTCTTCCGTCACGTTGTGCGGATCCCAGCCGCCCACGGCATGCAGGGCCCGAATGCGGAAATGATTGGATGTGCCACCCAATGGCAGCGGCAGTCCCAGCCCGGCCAGGCACGGCAACACCACGTTGAAATGGCTGGCGTACTCGATGGCGATCATACGCGTGAAGAAACTGCTGTGCGCATTGTACCAGGCCAGCGGCACCTGCAGGCAGGCCACATCGTCGGGCAGGCTGGCGAACCTGGACGCCGCCACCCGCAGCTGCGCCGGGTGTGGCACGTCTTCGGCGTCATAGATCGTCACCAGTTCGCCCCGGGCGAAGGCCAGGCCATAGTTGAGCGCGCGTGGCTTGGTGCGCGGGGTCCCCGGCGGCACAACGAGGATTTCCATGTTCGGAGGCAGCACCCATTCGGCAAGGGCGGCGCCTGTTTCATCGTCATCCGCTTCCAGCAGCAGCTTGATGTCCAGCCTTTCCGCCGGATAATCCAGCCGCCTCAGGGCTTGCAGCAGTTGGCCGATCACCTTCCGCTCGCGAAACATCGGGACCAGAACCGTGTAGACGGGCAGCTGCGCATCCTTCAATAGTGGCGCGTTCATCGGGGCGGGCGCGTGCCGCACGGCGATCAGCTGCAGGGCGGCCCGCATCAGAAAGAAAAGTCCGCAGACGATGGTGATGACCATGCCCAGGCTGGCAGGAACCAGAACGGCGCCCAGCAGCAGGAGTGCGCCTAGCAATCCCCACAGCAGGGCCTGCAGCGGACGAAAGCGCCTGATGGCGGAAAGCCCCGGCCATTTCATCGCCATGCCCAGGGTCGCTTCCCGAACCATGGCCGGACCAAGGATTGCCTGCAGCGCCGCCGAGAAGTCACGCGGCCGGGCGCGCGCCACAATCAGCAGCCCCTTGCGTTTTGCCGCCTGAAGGGAAATTTCGTCGGTGATGATGCATGTGCGTGCGGGCCCCCTCGATGGCAGGACCAGGTATCGATCATGCCGCGCCGCGGCGGCGCCTTCCGGTCCCAGCGCACGCATGTGGCGGATCAGGTCCGACCGTTCCACTCGTGGCAACCGGGAGAATCCCGCCCGGCGCGTCTCCCGCGCGCCAAACCGTGAAAAAACAAACATGCCCCCAACCCCTCATGCAGGCGCTTGCCAAGTAAGGCGCGCCTTACTTACACTGACCAACCAGTGCGGGATGTGAGAAAATCCCCCGTTCAACCCATGCGCCCACGGCATCCTGACCCACCGTGATCAGGTGCGTGGAATGTCGATGAACCCGCGACAGGGCGACTGTAACGCATGCATAAGCTGCGGAGAAGCATCCCTTCATTGCAGGAGGTTGTATTGGCCATTCTGTTGGAAACATCCGGCTCCAGGACCAGAATTCACGAAGGAGGTGAAAACAGGTGGCATTTGCGCATGATGGCGCCCTTCTTCCTTTCGCGCGCAATGCCCCCGGATATCGGCAGAGGTGCTGGTGATGCGGAAGGGCCGGAGATGAGCGGCGAAACCGCCGCTGGCGCTGCGCAATTCAAGGGCCCTGACGCCAAGCCCGCGAGAATCGCTGCGCTCGCAAGAATGATGACGCACATTTCGCTCATCATTGCCTTGGCGCTGTTTCCCGCCCTGGCCCATGCCCAATCTGCCGGAGCCGAGGGGCGGCTGCCGCTGTTTCGCCACATCGATGTTTCGCTCGGCAAGTTGCGAGGACGCGGGCCGGAGCGCTTGCGTTTTCTGCTGTCCGATGATTTTCCGCCTTTCACCTATCGCAACCGACAAGGCGCCATTACCGGTTATGCCGTGGCGGTGGCGCAGGCCATCTGTCGACAGGCACACCTGCGTTGCCAGTTCGTGGTCAGGCCATTTTCCCAGCTGGCCAGCGAACTCCTGGCCAACCGTGGCGATGTCATCATCAGTGGTATCCGGCCCACGCCCGACAATTGGAAAAAACTCGATTTCACCCGGCCCATCTTCAAGGCGGCCGGTCGCTTCGCCACTCACCGTGAATCCGCCATGCGTCAGGCCGGCCATGGATCGCTTGTCGGGCGGCGCGTGGCCGTGGCCAAGGGGAGCGTGCATGCACACTGGTTGCGCCAGAACATGGTGGGAGTGCGTGTGGTGTTGAAACGGGATTTTGCTGCCGCCACCGCTGCCTTGAAGGAAAGAAAGGTGGATGCGTTGTTCGGCGACTGGCTTCAGGTGGCCTTTTTCGTCGCCGGTGAACAGGCCGGGTCCTGTTGCCGAACCCTGCCGGGCCTGTTCGTTGACCGCGCCTTCGCCTGGAATCACCTGAGCATGGCCCTCCGCCCCGGCGAACGCGATTTGCGCAATTTCCTGGACCGCCAACTGGACATGCTGCAGGAAGACGGCGAACTGCGCATTATCGCTCGCCGCTTCCTGCCCCTGCACCTGGACGTCCCGGCATCACCAAAGCAGGCGACGACCGGGGACAAGAAGACCATTTCCGCAGGCACCAAGGAAGTGAAGGCCAAGGGAAATGCCGGCAACACCGCGTCCCGGACGGTCGAACCATGAACGACATGCAGGACTGGATCATCACCGAACCGGAGAAAGGAACTCGTGAGCGGTGGCCATTGCTGATCCTGGCCCATGGCGCGGGAGCCGGTGCCTCGGCCCCCTTCCTGGAGCGCATGTGCGGCCTGCTGGCGGAGCGTGGCGTCATGACCGCGCGGTTCAACTTCGCCTACATGGCCCGCGCCCAGCGGGAAGGGCGCCGCATCGCCCCGCCACGGGTGGAGAGGCTCATCAACGAGTATCGCCAGCGCGTGGCTCATTGGCTTGAGCGAGGCATGCGACCCGTGATTGGCGGCAAGTCGCTGGGAGGGCGCGTGGCTTCCTTGATTGCGCAAGACCTCCATGAGGCTGGTGATGTCCGCGGCCTGATTTGCCTGGGATATCCCTTTCATCCGCCCGGTCGGCCACAGAACTTGCGCATCGATCATCTCCGAACGCTGGAATGTCCCACGCTGATCTGCCAGGGAGAGCGCGATCCTTTTGGCAACCGGGCCGAGGTGGAGAAGATGGAGCTTTCTCCGGCGATTCGTTTCTGCTGGTTGCCGGATGGGGATCATGACCTGAAACCTCGGGTGAAAAGCGGTGAAACCTGGGGCGGCAACCTGGCGATGGCGGCCGATGCATGTGCGGCGTTCATGCGTCAACTGGGCTGATACAATTCAGGGCGCGCAAGACGCTTGAATGTGTGACGCGATTGCGTTATTGCCCAAGTGCCGGTTCCGCACCATCTGCATGGCGCGTTGAGAGCGCAAGGGCTGAATGCCCTTTTTCGGGCGTTTCCCTGCGTTCTGGCCGCCGAACCGGTGCAAACGGCATGCGGCCGTTGGCAGGGAAATGGCCGAGTGGTCGAAGGCGCACGGCTTGTCGTTCTTTTGCGTGCGCCTCCGACGATCCGGCTCACAGTCAGCGGCCAGATGGCCGGATGTTGGTTTTGGAGAGGTGGCCGAGTGGTCGAAGGCGCACGCCTGGAACGCGTGTAGGCGGGCAACCGCCTCGAGGGTTCGAATCCCTCCCTCTCCGCCACTGGCGGTCGCCAGCATGAATTTGGCAGACGCAGCGTGTCCGGCACGGCGATCTTCGCATGAAATTTCTTCCGGGGCGCGGGCTCGACAATCCCCCCCGAAGGAGGTGACGAACGGATGGCCGCGAGGCAGGATGCCGGCAAACCAGAAAAGCGCGGTCCGTCATGAACATCGGCTGTTTCCACCACCGTCAGCCACCGATTGTCACCGAACGGCAAAACCCGGGACGGGCTATCTGGTTCGATGCACGCAGTGACGGTTTCTTTCTGGTGGCGGACAAGGCCATTGCCATAGAGAGTCGTGGCGTTGGCCGGTAGCCCGAAAGGACCTCTATTCATGATTTCTTCGATGAATGTTTTTCAGAATTTGCCAAAAGATCATTGGCTCCACTGCAGCCTAAATGCTTGCTAAGGCATGGGGGAATGGATAAAAGATGACGATTCCGAATATTCGTTTTTGTCGGATGTATTATTGGGACACATGACAAATGTCGATACCATCCTTGCGTCAACGGCGGCTTCATGAAATTAGCCGCGTGGTGGATTTATTGCATGACCTCGTGCCAAAGGGAGCGCGCATCCTGGATATCGGTGCCGGAGTGGGCCTGCAAACGCAGGTGTTGCGTGAGGTTGGTTACGAAGTCGTTCCCATAGACATGCCATCCAGTGTCTATGTGAACGACCGTCAGATCGACATCATCGACTATGATGGCCGGCATATTCCTTTCGATGACGAGACATTCGACGTCGTTTATTCATCCAATGTGTTGGAGCACGTTGTCGACGAAGAGAATTTTCAACGCGAGCTGCACCGGGTGTTGAAACGGGACGGCCATGCGATCCACGTGGTGCCGAGTGCCACCTGGCGGCTGTGGACCAATGTCGGACATTATCTTTACATACCCAAACGTGCACTGATATATGCCGGCCTGCTCAAGGAAGCATCTGACAATGTTTCCATGGAAAACGTGTCCAACCCGCCGGCTGGCCTGACCTCCAGGCGCAGCGTTGCGAGCCTCTTGCGCCGGGCATTGCTGCCAAGCAGGGATGGCGAAGTGGGCAATGCATTCACGGAAATGTGGCGCTTCAGCCGTTGGCGCTGGGAATCCTTTTTCCGTCAAAACGGCTGGAAAGTGGAAAAGCGTCTTTCCAATGGCCTGTTTTATACGGGATACCATTTGCTTGGCACAAAAATGAACACGCCCACAAGACGGGCCCTGTCTCATGTGCTTGGCGGGTCATGTCATATATTCATTTTGTCCAAGGCAAGATGACGCGACATGCCCGATGATCCCAGACCCGTTGTCTTGCTTGTCGGACCGGCGATACACGGTGCCGGGGCGCAAAGGCGTTTCAGCTATCTCGTCCGATATCTGTTTGGTGGCGACGTGCTTGCCGCCGTGATGCAACATGATGATACGGCACTGCTCGTCAATCCACCACGGCGCCCGTTGATCGATCTCCGCTGGAGCGGAACACGTTCCTACCCCAGAATGATCCGCCAGGTCAGGAGCGTGATGAAAAACGAGAACGTGGATGTCGTATTCGGCTTCGGCCTTTACCCGGCCTTTGTCTCGTGGATGGCCATCTCACTGCTGCCACCTTCCGCCCGCCCGGCTTTCATTGTAAGCGAAATCAATTCTCCTAGACGGGAGCACCTGGAAACGAGCCCCCGCTGGCGCGCGGCACTGAACGACTTTATCCGCCGCCGCATGTATCCGGCGGCGACGATCTATACAGCCAATTCCCTCGATGGCGTCGCCGAGGCCATTGAATGGTACGGGGTGAAGCCGCACAAATCGCGTCGTGTACCCAACTTGATCGATATTGAGCGATTAAGGGGGTTGGCACGATGGGAGCCGCCCCTCGATGATCCCCGCCCTGATGACAAACGCGTTGCCTCGATATGCATTGTTGGGCGCCTGTTTCGTCGCAAGCGTGTCGATACCTTGTTGCGGGCCGCAGCCCTGCTGGACAAGGGGTTGGACTGGCGCATAGACGTGGTTGGCGATGGCGAGGATCGCCCCAATCTGATGGCGCTTGCCGATGAATTGGGGATCGCCAGCCGGGTGGTCTTTCATGGATGGCTGGAAAATCCGTTTCCACTCATCGCCAACGCCGACATGATGGTGTTGTGCTCCGAATTCGAGGGATTTTCCAATTCCCTGTTGGAGGCCATGGCCCTGGATGTGCCCGTCATCACCAGTCTGAACACGGCCGATGCGAAGGACATGTGCGCCCGGGGGGCGGCTCTGGGCTTTCCCGTGGGACGATACGACATCCTGCGCGACCACATTGAGACCTTGCTACGAAACGGGCAGCGTCGCCTGTCTCTTGTCCAGACGGCGCGCCGTTATATCCAACGTCATTTGCTTGCCAATGCCATCAGGGAATACGAATCGCTCATCATGGACGCTTTCGAGCGCCGGGGCGCTCGGTCACACCCCTGATCCCGGCGCTGGTTTGCCGTGAAACGCCGCGGACAAGGAACATGCCCACGGTCGTTTGCGGTAGGTATCGGGCTCCCATGCAAGAACACAGAGGTCCACGACATGTTTGTGAGAAATGTCACTTGAACCGCTTCACGGCCCCGTTCCGCCCCGCCCTTTTGCGCCACGGCGGACACGGTGTTTCGCGCATCCATGAAATCCGAGCCGATGGGCAGTCAGTGGGCTGCGAGAACGATGGATTTGCGTTGGGACAACCACAGTCGGATCAACGTGCGCACAAACAGCAACAGGACGAATGTGCGCATTACCGGCACCACGACCATCTGGAAGGTCACGCCACCGTTCAGCAACAGCAATACCATCGTGATCAAGACGCTTTGAATGATGAGCGTTTTTGATGTCAATCCATTGCTCCGCAACCATAGCCACGCCAATATCCAGCCGAATGCCATCATGCCGAGGACTATTCCCGCATACCCCCACGCCCAGAACAGGCTCCCAGGGGTGGAAATGGAAATGCCTCCATACGACCAACCTGCGTAATTGCGGGCGAAATCGCCGGAATCGAGAAATTTGGGTTTGGATGGATAAATGGATCGCGGCACAAAGGCCCAGATGGGGGTGAGCAGCGAATTGAGGGCATGTTCATGCGGCGATTCCAGCCCAACGCGGCTCCAGAAATAAGCCAGTGTCGATAAATGTGCCAAGCGGTCCAGGATGTTGCTGGCGTCATAACCCCCTTCTCCATAATAGCTCTGTCCGAGCGGTTTTCCCGAAATCAGGTTCACCGCAGCGTTGAGCATCAGCCGTGCATGATGGGTGATCACCGTGGAAGTGGAGGCATTCGTGGGTGGCGGATTGTTGGTGAACTCGCTGCGATACTCCGCCACGAGAAAAAACACCGCAACGAGCATCACCAGGCTCAGCCCAATCAGCCACAACTCCCGCAAAAATCCACCGCGCCCCGGCCTTGCGGCGTGCCCGAGCAACCAGGCGGCCATGAAAGTCAGCGCGGTAAACTTGCTTCCGGAGCTCATGAAAATGATGCCTACGAGCAGGATGACCGCATAAAGTATGTATTTGTCTGCTTTGTGCATTTTTTCATGATTTTTCCAAGAAAAATAAAGGAAAACATAAACATGAGACAGTTCTTTCAATAAAAATAGTATTTGCCGCCCGGTGGAATCGGAAATATGAATTTCTTCAATGAAGCTGTGTGTGAAACCTCTTGTGTAATAAATGTATATCAACGACCCGATAATGCCCAAGACACCAATCGCTCGCCTGAAATGGGTGGCAAGAACCTCATCGAATTTCGTGCGGGGCATCGCGAACGTCCGCCGCAACATCACGTGCGCCAGCCAGTAGGCGAGCGAGAAGGTCGCCCAGCCCCGGTAAATCCACAAGGCCGCATAATCGAACAACCACGGCGACAGCTCGTACCATTGGCGGTCCTTGTAAAGCGAGGGAAAGTAAACCGGCAACGTGACGGCAATTACCCATACGGCCCCAAGCACGATGATGGGATCCGCCACCAGCAAGCGCCGATACCGATGCCATGCGAACATCACGGGCATGGCCGCAAGCAACAGGATGCCCGTCGCCGACACCCATTTGGGCACCTCGAAAATGGCCGGAATGCTCACCAACAGCGACAGAAACAGCAGAATTCGCGCAGTTGAAGGAGGAAAAATCGGAATTACGGCCGGGCGGAGCACGTCGCTGGACGGAGATGCGGTCATATGCGCCGTGGGGGTTTCGCCTTTGGCGGTCATGCTCAATTTCCCTTGTTGCCAACAAGCCCCATTGCCAAGGATAATAGCCGGGCTGCCATGTTTCTCATGGTGCGTGGACGCAGTCCCCACATGTCGGCGTATTTCAGCTCGCTGAAGGTTCTGTTCATCATATACAGCATGAAGCCCAACGCCAGTAATTGGGCCATCGCGAGACTGATGGATATTGCCAAGATGTCCTTCCGGCCCGAGTAGAATTGAAATGTCGCAAAAAGCAGCAGGAAAGCGGCCATGGCCAAGAGCTCGCTGAGAAGGGCGATGCGCGTGTTCAACAAGGCGCGCAATGCGCGATCCAGTATCTGGCGCAGCCCCTTTGCCGTCATCGCGAGGAGCAACACGAGCGCTATCGGCACGGCCGGAGCGAATTCGGCGCCATAGATGAATGGCAAGGCCCAGGATGCGGCAACGGCGGCCATTCCATTGATGAGCACGATGGCCAACATGGCGTGGCGGGCATATTGAGCCATCTTCGCCACCTGTTTTGACCGATCGGTCAATGATGCGATCTCGGCATATGTCATGACGGAATAGGACGACACAAGAAATCCGGCCCCCAGCATGGCGTAGGCCAAGGCGATGGCATAAAAGCCGATTTCCTCATTGCTCGCCAAGCGGATCACCAGCAGCTTGTCCAATTCGGTGCCGACATACAAGGCAAGATTCATGACATGAAAGCGGGCCGCCGTTTTCGTCAGCGTGCGGATCCTGTTGCGGTTCCAGGCAGGCAATGGCGCACCGCTGAACGCCACCGCCAATATCGCCGCAATGAACAACGCCACGATGATGGCTGAGAGAATTGTGGTCACTTGCAGCTTATACAGAAGCAGCAGGATGAAAATGAACACGAAATACAAGAACGGCTGAAGCAGGCGGACAATATTGACCTTTCCGAATGCTCCTATGCCACTGAGAACGGCCATTCCATAAAGATGAAAAGGAGTCAGGAAAGAAAACAGCAGCCCATATACCAGGACTGTTTGCAAGTGGTGCATATGTTGTGACTGCAGAAGAAACGGCAGGGCGAGCGCAAATATCAGTGAAACCCAAAAGGCTATGCCCACATGCAGCAACAGGGCGGCGCGGGCGGTGGCAAGCGGGTCTTGACCGTGTCCCCTGGCATGAGCGATTTGCCTGCTGGTCGCTTCGTTCAGGCTGAAATAAAATATCTGGAACAGGAAAGCGGGCCAAAACATGAGTGCCGCCAACAATCCGCGATCATCCGGACCCAGCGTGCGCGCCAGGATGATGCTTGTGCCCAAACCGAACAGAAATTGTGCGGCCGTGCCGGCATAAGTGATAAACCATGAATTCAGCTTCTTCATGATCAGACTCGGGATTCATGAAGGGCGTGGATGCCGGCGACGTTTGCGCTAGAGGGCGCCGGCCATTCTTTCACGCTCGATACCTTGAGACATCGAGAAGAAAAAGGCCCTCGACGCGCGGCGAAAATGCCACCCCAAAGGGCTGGCGCAAAGACCATCGAACCAATCACAATCCTGCGTCTTTCCCGTTTTTTCGCCAGGATGGCGCCGCGCGGTTCAGGGCGTCTGCACCCGGCGCGGGCCCATTCATGGGACGCGAACGTCATTTCAAGTAATATTCCAGGAACCATTTCGCAAAGGAGGCGATCCCTTCGTCAATGGGAACGCGCGGCGCATAGCCGACGGCGGAAGCCAACGCGGAGACATCCGCATGGGTTTCCTCCACATCGCCCGGCTGCATGGGCAGAAAACGTTTTTCTGCCCGCTTGCCAAGGGCCTGCTCGAGCAGTTCCACGACGTGCAACAGGCGTTCCGGCTGGCCACGGCCAATATTGTAAATGCGCCAAGGGGCGGAGGAAGCGGCCGGACCGGCATCCATGCCTTCCGGCGTCGGCTTGGGTGGCTGATGCAGAACGCGCACCGTGCCTTCCACGATATCGTCAATGAACGTCCAGTCGCGGCGATGCCGCCCCTCGTTGTAAAGGTCGATCGGCCTTCCGGCCATGATGTTGGTGGCGAAACGCTGCAAGGCCATGTCCGGCCGGTCCCATGGCCCGTAAACCGTGAAAAAGCGCAGGCCGGTAGCGGGCAGGTCATACAGGTGACTATAGCAGTGGGCCATTAATTCATTGGCCCGCTTGCTCGCCGCATACAGGCTCAGCGGATGATCCACCGCGTCCTGTTCGGAAAACGGCAACTTGCT
>JALVSR010000098.1 GCA_027024225.1 Hyphomicrobiales bacterium
CCACCATGCTGGACGTCATTCGCGAAGTGGTGGCCCTGAGCGTGCTTGACCTGCCCAGCACGTGGGAAAACTGGATGCGCGCGGCCATCATTCATTCCGAGTTCCTCGTGGTCACGACCACCCCGGAACTGGCGGCGCTGCGCAATGCCAAGGTGCTGCTGGACAATATCAAGAGCCTGCGTCCGAACGAGAAACCGCCCCTGCTGGTCATCAACCAGGTGGACCCGAAGCGACCGCAGGTGCCGACGGATCAGTTCGCCGCCACCGTGGGCGTGGAAGAATGGCTGGAAGTGCCCTATCTGCCCGACCTGTTCGGTGAAGCGGCGCTGGAAGGGGTATTGCCGGTGGAAAAGGACCCCGAAGGCGAACTGGCCGAGGTGTGCGCAACCATCGCCGCGCGCATCATCGGGGTCAAGCCCGAGGAAAGGCAGGCCAGGAAGGGCCTTTCGCTGGATCTGCTCAAACCCCTGATGGAAATGCTCGGGCGCGGCCGGAAACAGGCGAGAAAATAACAAGCGGGAAGAACGGAAATCATGTTCGGCAAGCGTGGATTTGGCAACAAGAGCGCGACAACAGCCTCCGCGGCACCCGCCACCCCGGCGCCAGCCGCCGGGGGCATGCAAAAGGCGCCTGGCGCGGCGAAGGCAAAACCCGCCGCGGCCGCACCCGAACCGACGCCGCAGGCCGGCCTCGTGGGGCGGGAGCGCACGGAAGAATATTACGACATCAAGTCGGAAATCTTCAATGTGCTCATCGACGCCATCGACCTTACGCAGCTGACGCAGCTGGACCAGGAAAGCGCGCGAGAGGAAATCCGCGAGATCGTCAACGACATCATCGCGATGAAGGAGGTGGCGCTTTCCATCGCCGAACAGGAAGAACTGCTGGAGGACATCTGCAACGACGTGCTGGGCTATGGCCCGCTGGAGCCCTTGCTGGCGCGTGACGACATTGCCGACATCATGGTCAACGGCGCCAATCAATGCTTCATCGAGGTGAATGGCAAGATCATCGACGCCGGCATCCGCTTTCGGGACAATGCCCAGCTCCTGAACATCTGCCAACGCATCGTCTCGCGCGTCGGCCGGCGCGTGGACGAGGCCAGCCCCATCTGCGACGCGCGCCTGCCCGATGGCTCCCGCGTGAACGTGATCGCGCCGCCGCTGGCCATCGACGGCCCGGCGCTTACCATCCGCAAGTTCAAGAAGGACCGCCTGACGCTGGATGACCTGGTGTCTTTCGGCTCCATCACGCCGGAAGGGGCGGAAATCCTGAAGATCATCGGCCGGGTGCGCTGCAACGTGCTGATCTCGGGCGGCACGGGCTCGGGCAAGACGACGCTGCTGAACTGCCTGACCGCCTACATCGACAACGACGAGCGCATCATCACCTGCGAGGACGCGGCCGAATTGCAGCTGCAGCAACCACACGTGGTGCGGCTGGAAACGCGCCCGCCCAACCTGGAAGGCGAAGGCGAGGTCACCATGCGCGATCTGGTGCGCAACTGCTTGCGCATGCGGCCGGACCGCATCATCGTCGGCGAGGTGCGCGGACCGGAAGCCTTCGACCTGTTGCAGGCCATGAACACCGGCCACGATGGTTCCATGGGCACGTTGCACGCCAACAGCCCGCGCGAGGCCATCTCGCGCCTGGAATCCATGATCACCATGGGCGGTTTCCAGCTTCCGTCCAAGACCATCCGTGAAATGATCGTCGGCTCGATCGATATCATCGTGCAGGCCAGCCGCTTGCGCGACGGATCGCGCAAGATCACCCACATCACGGAAGTCGTCGGCATGGAAGGCGAGGTGGTCGTGACACAGGACCTGTTCGTCTACGAGATGCTGGGCGAGGGCGAAAACGGCAAGGTTCTCGGCCGCCATCGCTCCACCGGCATCGTCAAGCCGCACTTCTGGGATCGCGCCCGCTATTACGGCGAGGAAGTGCGCCTGGCCGAGGCGCTGGAGCGCGCCGCCACGCAGTCGGACCCGGCATGAAGTTCGTCAGAGGTCGCCTTGTTCGGACCAGCGACACCCCTGGTCCGGCCAGCGGAGAGAAAACAGGGAAGAAACCGTCATGATGGAGTGGCTCATTCTGGTCATCATCGCGCTCGCCGCGGGAGGCCTCGCGTGGACCATCGTGCTGAGTCTGCAGGATCGCAATTCGGCCAAGCGGCTGGAGATGGTCGTGAGCGGCCAGGAGACGAAAAAGGAGAAGAAGGGTCTGCTCCAGAAGATATTCAACGCCGGCAAGGACGACCGCCGCCGCAAGCTGGAAGAAACCCTGCGGACACTGGAGGAGAAGAACAGGAAGAAAAAAAGGGTCACCCTGCGTCAGCGCCTGCAACGGGCGGGCCTGCACATGACCACTAGCCAGTACATCATCTTTTCCGTGTTTCTGGGGGCTGGCCTGGGGCTTGTCGGCCTGCTGGTGGGGACCATTCTCTTCGGCCTGCAAAAGGCGATGATCTTCGCCCTGGCGACAGCGATTATCGGTGGCCTAGGGCTGCCGTTCTGGATTCTGCACTATCTCACCCAGCGCCGCCTGTCCCGTTTTCTGGACCATCTGCCGGATGCCATCGAGCTGATGGTGCGCGGCCTGCGCTCCGGCCTGCCGGTCAACGAGGCCATCAAGACCATCGCCGAAGAAGTTCCCGACCCGGTGGGACCGGAATTCCTGGAGTTGGTGGAGGGGCAGAAAATAGGCATCACCATCGACGTGGGGCTGGAGCGGATGTACGAGCGCGTGCCCCTGCAGGAAGTCAATTTCCTTTACATCGTCATGACCATCCAGAAGGAAACGGGCGGCAACCTGTCCGAGGCGCTGCAAAACCTGGCAACGGTGCTGCGCGATCGCAGGACCATGAAACTGAAGGTGAAGGCCATCACGCAGGAGGCGAAGGTTTCGGCCATGATCATCGGTTCAATGCCGTTTCTCATGATCGGCAGCCTGGTGATTCTGAGCCCGGATTATCTCAAGCCGCTGATCACCACCGATCTCGGCAGGGTATTCAGCATGGGCGCGGCCTTCTGGCTGTTCACGGGCATCATGATCATGCGCAAGATGATCAACTTCAAGGTCTGACCCTTCTTTCGGCCCTTTCGGCCGGGCAAGGATACGGCTGAGCGTAACGGAACGTCGCAGGGAAACAGGAAAGAAAGATGAATGGCGTTTCACTAATAGCCCTCGTTTTCGAACCCGGCAATTTCATCGCGCTGGTCACGGCGGGGCTGGCCTTCATGGCCGTTCTGACGCTGATTTCCTCCGTCCTGGAGCGGCAGGACCGGAAAAAGCGAGTGGATTTCATCGTCAACGAGCGCGAGCGGCTGCGGGCGCAGCATCTCGACGCCCTGAAAAAGCAAAAGGCTTCCTCCGGCATGGGGCTGCGCCACAAGCCGAAGGGAATCATTCCGCAGCTGGTCGAGGCTCTCAATCTGCGGCGGGTCTTTGATGCGGAGAACATCCGCAAACAGCTGCGCCAGGCAGGTTATCGGCTGGAAAAACACCTGATCATGTTCTTGGGGGCGCGGCTGATTTCGCCCTTCGCGCTGGGGCTGCTGGCCTATTTGTATTCGCCCATCATTCTGGGGGCCGATGCGCCGGCCAACAAGGTGCTGGCAGTAACCCTCGGCGGCTTCCTGCTGGGCAACTACCTGCCGTCGCTGTGGCTGAAGAACACCATCCAGAAGCGGCAGGATTCCATTCTGCAAGCCTGGCCGGATGCACTGGACCTGCTGCTCATTTGCGTGGAATCGGGCCAGTCCGTGGAGCAGGCTCTCAACCGGGTCTCCATGGAAATTTCCTCGCAGTCCAGGCCGCTGGCGGAAGAGATGCAGCTGACCATGGCCGAACTGTCCTACCTCAACGATCGCCGCAAGGCGCTGGAGAACCTGGCCGCGCGCACCAATCTGCCGGCCGTGCGCTCGGTGGTGACGGCCATGATCCAGTCGGAGCGCTACGGCACGCCGCTGGCGCAGTCGTTGCGTGTTCTGGCGACGCAAAGCCGCGAGGAACGCAAGCAGCAGCTGGAGAAAAAGGCCGCTTCCCTGCCACCCAAGCTCACCGTGCCGCTGATCGCGTTTTTCATGCCGGTGATCTTCGTGGTGCTGTTGGCGCCACCTTACATCAACTGGAAAACCGGTGGCTGAGGCAGCGGCCCCGCCGTGCGGCCGCACACCTGGTCAAACGCGCATCCCGCATCGGCGTCCCGAGCGCCGATGCCCTTGAGGGCGCATTCCGGCGTGATGTCATGCCAAATGGGGCAAGGGGCGGAAAATGCGAACCATTCCACGCCCCGCATCGCCCTCGAATCTTGAATCCCGAAAGCTTGGGCACGGGCTCTGGGGCGGCGAGCCTGCATTCACGCGCCTTGGTCTTGACCGTTCTCTTGACCGTTCTCGTCCGGCAACAGCTGGGCGATGGTGGCGCGCAGCTCGTCCAGCCCCGTCTTCTTGCGGGCGGAGGTTATGTGCACCTCCGGATGCGCCGCCGGATGCCGGGCCAGCTCCCGCGATATGGAACGCACGAGTTTCTCAAGCGCGTCCTTGCGCGCCTTGTCGGCCTTGGTCAACACGATCTGGTAATTCACCGCCGTTTCATCCAGCAGCTTCATGGCCTCCAGGTCCTGCGGCTTGAGACCGTGGCGGGCATCGACGAGAATGAACACGCGCCGCAGCATGGGCCGGCCGCGCAGATAGTCGCGCACCAGCGCCTGCCATCTCTTCACCAGCGATTTCGAGGCCTTGGCGTAGCCATAGCCCGGCATGTCCACCAGCGCCATGCGGCCATCGGCGAGGGTGAAATAGTTCAGCTCGCGCGTGCGGCCGGGCGTGTTGGAGGTGCGGGCCACATCCTTGCAGTTGAACAGGGCGTTGATGAGCGAGGACTTGCCCACGTTGGAGCGCCCGGCGAAGGCGATTTCGGCCTCGAAGGGCTCGGGCAGCTGGTTCATGGAGGTCACACCCATCAAGAACCGCGGCGGGCGAGAGAACAGCGTCCGGCCGCGCCTCGTGGCGGCAGCGCGCTCCTCTTCCGACAGCGCCGCCAACGGAGCGTTGCGCGCGCGAATGCGCCGTTCGGCCTCCGCGCGCGCCTGCCGTTCGTCATCGGCTTCTTGCCGCGCTTCTTCCGCCCCGGTGGCGTCGGCGGCCTTGTCGTCCGCGCCGCTCACGTTCCCTTCTTGCGACCGAGAAAGCCCAGGCTTTCCTTCAGATTCTGCCACAGGTGTATCTCCGCGCCGTGCTTCTTCATGATGTAATACTGCTGGATGATGGACAGAATGTTGTTCCACGTCCAGTACAGCAGCAGGCCCGACGGAAACGGCGCCAGCAGGAACGTGAAGAAAATGGGCATGAGATCGAACAGCCGCTTCTGAATCGGGTCGGGCGGCGGCGGGTTCAGCTTCATCTGCACCCACATGGTCAGGCCCATCAGCAACGGCAGCACGCCGATGTGCAGAAAGCCCGGCGGATCCCACGGAATGAGACCGAAAAGGTTGAAGATGTTGGTGGGATCTGGCGCCGAAAGGTCGCGAATCCAGCAGCAGAAGGGCTGGTGGCGCATGTCGATGGTGACGAACAGCACCTTGTAGAGCGCGAAGAAGATGGGAATTTGCACCAGCATGGGCAGGCAGCCCGACATGGGCGAAACCTGGTGCTTGCGATACAGCTCCATCATGGCCTTCTGCTGCTGCATCGGGTCGTCCTTGTACAGCTCGCGGATGCGCGTCAACTCCGGCTGCAGCTGTTTCATCTTGGCCATGGAGGCGTAGGACTTGTTCGATAGCGGGAACAACACCAGCTTGATCAGCACCGTCGCCACGATGATGGCCAGCCCATAATTGCCCAGGAACAGGTAGAGATAGTGCAGCAGCCAGAACATGGGCTTGGTGAAGAAGTAGAACCAGCCCCAGTCGATGAGCAGCTCGAAGCGCTTGATGCCGTATTTTTTCTCATAACCATCGACGATGGCGACTTCCTTCGCTCCGGCGAAAATGCGCATGTCCACCTTCGCCGAGCCGCCGTCGGCCACGGCAATGCCATCCTTCACCAGGTAATCGCTCTGGAACACGTCGCGCCCGTTCTTCACGAACCGCACGAAGCGCCCCAGCAGCGGCAGATCCTGCTTGGCCGGCATGACGGTGGCGGCCCAGTACTTGTCGGTGATGCCCAGCCAGCCACCGCGGGAATCGAACTGAACGAACCCGTCCTCGTCTTCCTGCAGGTCCTTGTAGGTATATTCCTGCAGCTCGTCCGCCAGCACCCCGATGAATCCTTCGTGCAGGATGAAGAACCCTTGCAGCTTCGGAATGCCGTGACGCTGCACCCGCGCGTAGGGAAACAGCGTGACCGGCTTGCCGGTGCGGTTTTCAACCTCCTGCGTGACGGTGAACATGTAATGTTCGTCCACCGTGTAGGTGCGGCGAAAAACAAGCCCCTCGCCATTGTCCCACACCAGGGTGACGGGGCTGTTTACCGAAAGCCTGTCGCCCCTTTCCACCTTCCAGACCGTCTCCGGCGTGGGTAGCTTGACGCCGCCGCCGGTGGGCGGGGCCCAGCCGGATTCCACGAAATAGGCGTCTGAGAGGCCCTCGGGCTTGAGCAGCACGATGTTGGGGCTGTCGGGCTCGATGGTCTCGCGATACTTCTTCAGGACCAGGTCGTCGATGCGCCCGCCCTTCAGATTGATGGACCCTTTCAGGCTGGGAGTGTCGATGGCCACGCGGGGACTGGCCTTCAGCGCCTGTTCGCGCGATACCACCGCCACACCGCCGCCGGAGGTGACGGGAGCGCCGGTTGCGGCCTGGCCAGCCGTGGGCAGCTCGCCGGGCGTTGCGGCCCGTGAACCGCCCTCCCCCGCCGGCTGCCGGGTCTGCGTGGCGGCGGGTTGGTCGCCTTGCGGCTTTTTCGGCTGAGGCGCGAAGAACATCTGCCAGCCGATAATGATGGCCATGGACAGCGCGATGGCGATCAGGAAATTGCGCTGCTCGTCTTTCATGGACGGCTCCCCCGTGTCAGGAACTCAAGGAACGTTTGCCACCTTTTGCGCGCGGGCGCGAAACATGTCCCTTGCCGGCGTTGAGCTTTTTCAGGGCATTGCGCACTTGTTGCATCAGCGTGGTGAAATCGCAAGTGGGTGTGGCGTCGCGCGCGATGAAAACGTAGTCATGCCCCGGCCGCAGCATCTCGCGCGGCAACAGCCGCACCGCCTCGCGCAAGCGTCGGCGGGCGCGATTGCGCACCACCGCCTTGCCGATCTTCCTGGTGACGGTGAACCCCACGCGCGCCGGGCCGTTGTCCGCCCGCTTGCGCATCTGCACCACCACGCACGGCATGGGACGAAACACGCCACGGGCCGCGGCCAGAAAATCTCGCCGCTGGCGAATGCGCAGCGGCGGCGGGCCATGTTTCGTGTTCGTGGCGGGCATGGGCTGGTCATTTGCCGGCTTGCCGGCGCATGCAAGCCAAATGTCCGAAGTCCCCCGCAGGCCGGGCACTGCCGGCGCATGTGGGCAACGAGGACAAGATCAGGCGCTCAGGCGCTTCCTGCCCTTGGCGCGGCGCCGCGCCAGCACCTTGCGCCCGCCGCGAGTGGCCATGCGGGCACGAAAACCGTGGCGGCGCTTGCGCACCAGTCGGCTGGGCTGAAAGGTCCGTTTCATGACGATATCTCCCGGCGTTTTTGCAAAACCTGCAAAACGTGCGCGTTCCCGAGCGTGAAAACCGCACCCGGCATACCTGTCGATGCGCACTCCTGCATGATAATCCGCAAGTCTGGCGGGCTTATACCGGGCAATGCGGGGCTTCGTCAATCTCGCGCGCGTGCATGGCCGCCATGTCGAGGCGGGATGAGGCGGCAAGGCAGCCAATGATAGTCCTTACTGGCCTGGCCTCGCCCCGCATCGCCCCGGAAAATATCGCCTTTGGCGCCGTGGCGGGGTATCATGTGCGGAAACATGGGCCGAACCGCCCATTCCCGCCAAGGGCCGACTATCCCGTATCAAACCACACGGAGGCTTTCATGAGCCGCAGGACACATCGCAGCGTGTATTTGGTGGATGGCGTGCGCACGCCTTTCCTGCGTGCGGGCGGCGCGCCTGGGCCGTTTGCCGCCGCCGAGCTGGCGCGGCATGCGCTGACGGCGCTGCTTGACCGTTCGGGCGCGCCGAAGGAAGCGCTGGACGAGGTGATCATGGGATGCGTGCTGCCCGGCCCGCCGGAGGTGAACATCGCGCGCGTGGCCATGTTGAAGGCCGGCCTGGACAAGACCACCCCGGCGCTGACGGTGAACCGCGTGTGCGGGTCGGGCATGCAGGCCATCGACAGCGCGGCGCGCAACATCATGCTGGGCGAGGCCGAGGTGGTGGTGGCCGGCGGGGTGGAGAGCATGAGCCACGCGCCGGTAATGCTCAACCGCGGCATGCAGACCTTTCTCGCCCTGCTGCGGCGGGCGCGCACGCGCAAGGAGAAGCTCAAGGTGTTGGCAAGTTTTCGTCCGGCATATCTGAAACCCGTGGAAAGCATGTGGTGCGCATTGTCGGATTCGGTGGTGAACATGAAGATGGGAGAGACGGCGGAGGCGCTGGCGCGCAAGTTCGCCATATCGCGCGAGGAGATGGACGCCTTCGCCCTGCGCAGCCACCGCCGCGCCGCGCAGGCGTGGGAGGCGGGGCATTTCGACGGCGAGGTTGCGCCCATCGCCGACAAGGAAGGGCGCGCATATGAGCGCGACAATGGCATTCGCGCCGATACCTCCATGGAAAGGCTGGCGCGGCTGAAACCCGCCTTCGACCCGCAAGGATCGGTTACCGCTGGCAACAGCTCGCAGCTGACCGACGGCTCCTGCGCCGTGCTGCTCATGAGCGAGGCGGCGCTGGAGCGCCACGGCCTAGAACCACTGGCGCGCATCGAAGGCTGCGCCTGGGCCGGGCTGGAGCCGCGCGAAATGGGCCTTGGCCCGGCGCATGCCATGACGAAACTGCTTTTGCGCAGCGGGTTGGCATTGAGCGACATCGACCTGTTCGAAATCAACGAGGCCTTCGCCGCGCAAGTGCTGGCGGTACTGCGCGCCGTGGCGGATGACGGCTACTGCCGCGACGTGCTGGGACTCGAAGGCGCGCTGGGGGAGATAGACGAAGAACGTCTGAACGTGGACGGCGGCGCCATCGCGCTGGGGCACCCGCTGGGGGCGTCGGGGGCGCGCATCGTTCTGCACCTGGCCCGCACGATGCGGCGAGAAGGGGCCGACACCGGCCTGGCCAGCTTGTGCATCGGCGGCGGACAGGGTGGGGCGATGCTGCTCCGGCGCGCATGAAGGACACGAAAAGACATGCCGCTGGGGCTGCCGCACATTGCCGCGCCCCGGCAGTGTCCGCCATTCCTTTTTCCGTCACCGAAATTTGTATTCATGTTCTTCGGTCATGTGGATATGCTGCCGATCATCAATTGCGATCACCGATCGTCGAGACTTCCCGGTTTTCCCCATGGGAGAGACGTGTGGCTTGGCCAACGCGGCGTGTCTGCGCCCAACGAAGTGAAAGAGAGGTCCGATGAGCAAGAAAGAGGGCTGTTGTTGCTGCGGCGGCGGTGATAGAGAGCCGCGCGCGGACGTGCCGGAGGCGGAGTTCTTCCGCGATCCCGTCTGCGGCATGACGGTTGATCCGGCCAACCCCAACAAGCCCTGGACGGAATACCAGGGCCGGGTCATCCGCTTTTGCAACCCCAAGTGCAAGGAGAAATTCCTGGCCTCTCCCGGCGCCTACCTGCGCACGCTGGATCCCGTCTCGGGCGAGGTGGTGGACAAGCCCTCCGCCCGCTTCATGCTCAAGCACGATGGCCTGCGCATCTATTTTGCTTCCGAAGCGAACATGAAGGCCTTCGAGGCCAATCCCGAGGCCTACGTCGAGAAAGCGCGCGCGCTGACCCCGGCGCAGGCGGCCGTGGGCGCTGCGAAGTGGGTTTGTTCCTGCCACCCGGAAGTGGTGGCCGAGCAGCCCGGCGACTGTCCCATCTGCGGCATGGCGCTGGAACCCATCCTGGAGGCCACACCTTCGGACGAGGAATCGGAAGAAAAGGATTTCATGCGCCGCTTCATCGTCGGGCTGGCGTTCACCATTCCGCTGCTCGTGCTCGCCATGGGCCCCATGCTGGGCCTGCCGCTGCCCGGCTGGTTGCAGGGACGCACCGGCGAAATCGTCCAGTTGCTGCTGGCCACACCGGTGGTGCTCTATTCCGGCGCGCCATTCTTCCAGCGCGCCTGGGCCTCCATCAAGTCGCGCAATTACAACATGTGGACGCTCATCGGCCTGGGCGTGGGCGCGGCCTACCTATTCTCCGCCGCAGCGGTGCTTTTTCCGGGCATTTTTCCGGAAGGCCTGAAGAACGCCGATGGCACCCTGCCCGTTTATTTCGAATCCTCGGCGGTGATCATCCTGCTGGTGCTGGTGGGACAGATACTGGAGATGCGCGCGCGCATGAAGGCGGGCGCGGCCATCCGCGCGCTGGCTTCGCTGGCGCCGCAAACGGCCCGCCGCCTGCGTGAGGACGGCGCGGAAGAGGAGATTTCCGTGGATGACGTGGCCATTGGCGACAGGTTGCGCGTGCGCGCGCACGAGGTGGTGCCGGTGGATGGCGTGATCGTGGAAGGCACGAGCAGCATCGATGAATCGCTGCTTACCGGCGAGCCCATGCCGGTGGAAAAAGGCCCCGGCGACGAGGTTGTTGGCGGCACGAAGAACCTTTCCGGCAGTTTCATCATGGAGGCACGCCGCGTCGGCGCCGGCACGGTGCTGGCGCAGATCGTGGAGCTGGTGGCCTCTGCCCGGCGCTCGCGCGCGCCCATCCAGTCGCTGGCCGACAAGTTTGCCGCCTGGTTCGTGCCGGTGGTGGTGGCCGTGGCCACGGTGGCCTTCATCGGCTGGATGCTCTTCGGTCCCGAGCCGCGCCTCGCCTATGCCGCCGTGGCGGCCATTTCCGTGCTGGTCATCGCCTGCCCCTGTGCGCTGGGTCTGGCAACACCCATGGCAGTTACCGTGGCGGTGGGCCGCGGCGCGAAATCCGGCATCCTGGTGAAGGACGCCGCGCACCTGGAACGCCTTGCCGAGGCCGATGTGCTGGTCATCGACAAGACCGGCACCATCACCGCCGGCCGGCCGCAGGTGGTGCGGGTGACGCCGCTCATGGAGGGGCTGGACGAAAAGGGCCTGCTGGCGCTGGCCGCGGCGGTGGAGGCCGGCGCCACCCATCCGTTGGCCGAGGCCATCACCGCCGCGGCGAAGGAAGCCGGAGCAAACGTTCCGTCGGCGGAGGACTTTCATTCCAACCCCGGCCTTGGCGTGGTGGCGCGGGTGGATGGCCAGGCGCTGGCGCTGGGCAACGCCGCCCTGATGGAAGAGCTGGGCATTGACCTTGGCGCCATCGAAGAGAAGCTGAACGAGCATCGCCGCCGTGGCCGCACCATCGTGCTGCTGGCCAAGGACAGGCGGCTGGCGGGCTTCCTGGCCATCGCCGACCCGCTGAAGGAGGGCGCGAAGGAAGCGCTGGACGCGCTGCGCCGCGCGGGGCTGACCATCATCATGGCCTCGGGTGATCAGGAAGAAACCGCCCGGGCCATCGCCGCGGAGGTAGGCATAAACGAGGTGCACGCCCGCCTCACGCCCGTGGACAAGGCCGCGCTGGTGCGGCGGCTGCGCGAGAAGGGCCACGTGGTGGCCTTCGCCGGTGATGGTGTCAATGATGCGCCCGCCCTGGCCGAGGCCGACGCCGCCGTGGCCATGGCCTCCGGCGCGCAGGTGGCGGTGGAAAGTGCAGGGATAACGCTGCTGAAGGGCGACCTGAAACGCTTGGCGCAGGCCCGCACACTGGCGGAGGCGACACTTCGCAACATAAGGCAGAACCTTTTTTTCGCCGTCATCTACAATGCGGTGGGCATCCCCATAGCCGCGGGCGCGCTCTATCCCGTGCTGGGGCTGCTGCTCTCGCCCGTGGTGGCGGCGGTGGCCATGAGCATGTCGTCGGTGTCCGTCGTCGGCAACGCGCTGCGGCTTGCCCATGCGAGGTTGTGATACCAATCTGCATGAAGGATGACCGGTGCAAGCCGCCCCGCGCCCCCGCTCAAGCCCTTGTTTTTGACAATTTGGGGATTGGGCGGGGGCGCGGGGCGGTGGATGGTTCTTTATGCATTCTGGTATGACATGCGAGATGTGACGAACGCCCAGACAGGAGTTCGTTGGCCGTGCCTGACGAAAAAATGAACAGGGGCGCTCCGACGGAACGCCCCCTGATGGTCAGGCTCAGGCCCCATAAATTGCGCAGCCCCAGCTGGCGAAAAAACCTTAAAAGGCAAGGAGTTATCGTTAATGCTCCTGTTTTCGCCCCAGCTCTTCGGGCGGCATTTTCGCCCTTTATGGGTCCTGAGCCTACGTGAAAGGATCTTTCGCGTTTCGCATTCAGCTGCAGTCACTGCAGGGCACGCGCATGCGCTGCCGGGGCCTGAGAGAGATTTGCTCCTCTATTCTCATTTCCAGTTTGCTGAACACGAGCCGCCCCAGACTGACCCTGTACTTGTAGCACCCATAGGTCAGGACCAGGTCATTGCCGTCCCGCATGGATGCGACCTGCTCGGAGCTCAGGGTCGGGGCCCGGGACCTGCAGCGATACGAACCGCGATGGTATTGCCAGTCCAGTTTCGGGCGTTTCGTCCTTTTGTCCACGGTGAAGGTGAAAACGGACAGGGCGAGCCTGGAGGTGGGGAACTGGCCCATGATATGCCTGGCTGCCGCATAATAGCCGTTGATGGCCTGCTGGTTGAGCGTGCCCTTGGCCTGGGTGATCAGATCGCCCACCGTATTGGTCACACGGGTCAATTTGCGCGAGGCCATGGACATCAGGAAGGCCTCCGCCGAGCCCAGAAACAGGACCAGGAGAACCGGCAGCAAGATCGCGAATTCGATGGCTGCGGTTCCTTCCTCCGCTGAACGGCCATGCCGCAAACGGCGGACAAGCCTCGAGACGCCCGAAGGGTGAAGTTCATCTGCGCCGGCATCCAATGCCTTCCTGTTCCTGATAGCCATGTCGCTCTCCCCTGCCATATCCCGTTTCACTTGTGCCCTGGTGTTCGTTCGTCGAGGACAGGCGTTTTTGTCGTTCACAAAGTCTTTCTGCAAATCAATGCGTTGTCTGACCCTCTCACCTGGTGGAATAGGGCTCCGTCCGTAAGGTAGCGGCCACCATCAACAGGTACGACTTGTCATCGCCCAGGTTGCTCAGAAGCTTGCCGATGAGGGGGGTGTAGAAATTCCACACGTAGTAGGCCCGCACCAACAGCACCTGGCGCGGCGCGCCTTTCTGGTAATCGTTTGGCAAGACCAGCTTGCCATCCTTGTCATAGAAGGGGTCGGGAGGATTGTTGATGGACGCAAAGTCGGGATAACTGCGCACATCCACCCGCAGTTTGTTCCTGCACTCCGCCGCAAGCACCACCTGCTTGCAGATGCGATCGCGAAATTCGGTGGCATCAATATCCTGCTTTCGGGTTTGCCCGGTGCGCAACAGCCTGGCGGCGCGGTCAATCCCGTCTTCCAGGCCGTTGTTCATGAGCATCAACATGCCAAGTTCCACGATGCCCATCATCAGGGTGAAGAAGACCGAGGCAATGATCGCGAATTCCACGGCGGCCGCGCCACTTTCGTTGCGCCGCAAATCTCGCCGCCGTTTCGCCAGCTTTCTAACCAGACGAACCATTGCCATCCTCCCGCTTTTCTCTTCTCCCGGCTTGCCGGTGGGCCCTGTTGTCAACTCGCGGCAAGTACGCCTCCGGCCCGGGTGTCCCGTCGTTTGCTTCGTCGCAATATCGAGCAGGACAACAAGAATTGCCCGGCACCCTCCAACTGGGGGCGCCCATTCACTTTCCGACCTGTTGTATCAGGAAAGATTTGGGGGCAGGTTAGAGGAGAAGAGACGATTTGATTAAAGTTTTAAGGGATGTCCCGGGCTGAGACCCCCACAAGTTTCGTGGCGCCAATTTGGCGCAAAAGCCACAAAAAGACATTGACTTGCGCCTTGCATGGTCACATTTTGCGCCAACCCCTCGGTTGGCGTTTTCGCTTCGGCTTGCTGGCGTGTCGCCCTGGAAATGGTCTTGGCCATTCCCCATGGGCGCAAAACCAGCGATACATTGCGAGAACGCCGCTGGCATCACTGTCTTCATCAAGGCCAGACCCTGGAAGATGATATCTGCCCATGAGGGCAAAAAACTGAAAGGTTCGGCACATGATTCTCTTTCCTGCGATTGATCTGAAGGATGGTCAGTGCGTGCGGCTGGAGCTGGGCGATATGGACCGCGCCACCGTGTTCAACGAAGATCCCGCGGCCCAGGCCCGCGCCTTCGAGGAGGCCGGTTTCGAATGGTTGCATCTGGTGGATCTCAATGGCGCCTTCGCCGGCAGGCCCGTCAACAGCGCCGCGGTGGAAGCCATCCTGGAGGCGGTTTCCATTCCGGTGCAGCTGGGCGGTGGCATCCGCGACATGAATACCCTGGAACACTGGCTGGACGCCGGCGTGCGGCGGGTGATCCTGGGCACGGTAGCGGTGCGCGATCCCGGCCTCGTGCGCGAGGCTTGCAGAGCTTTTCCCGGGCGCGTGGCGGTGGGCATTGATGCCAGAGACGGCCAGGTGGCGGTGGAAGGATGGGCCGAAACTTCCGAGCTCACGGCAGAGGAATTGGCCAAGCGTTTCGAAGATGCGGGGGTCGCCGCCATCATTTACACCGACATCAACCGCGATGGCGTGCTCAAGGGATTGAACATCGAGGCCACATTGCGGCTAGCCAACGCCACCACCATCCCCGTCATCGCCTCCGGAGGGCTGGCATCCATCGAAGATATCAAGCGGTTGCTGCAGCCCGATTGCGCCATCCTGGAAGGCGCCATATCCGGCCGGGCGCTGTATGATGGCCGTCTGGACTGGCGTGAAGCCCTGCGCCTCATCAAAAACGCACGCCAGGGGCGCGAACGGGAATGACTCCCGAACGAATTACCGGGCTGTTTTCAGGAGAAACAATTCAGCACCCACTGCGGCGCACCTCGCCGGGGCCTATGATGTGAAGGGCTGTTCCGGGCAAACCCGTAACCGTTTCACGACGTCCCGAATGTCAAGCATGGCCCTTCGGATCGACGTATCGACGTTCAGCTTGATGCATCACGTTCAAGGATGTCGCGAAACGGGATTCCAGGACACGTCAATGGCGGTTTTTCGCCGTTGGCGTGTTTCCCGAACACACGAAAAAACTGGGGGCTGTCCTGGACAAATCATGCAGCATGGTTTCATATAATTGAAATTACGATAATTTCCCAGTATCTAGATAGCATGACCCTTAAGGGCCAAGAGAAGCGCCAATGGTGATTTTCCGCCATTGGCGCTTCCTTGCCATTCCTTTTATAACTCATTGAATATCAAGCATGAAACCGCGTCGCGGCGGCCCGCAGGGCCATGCTTGGCATTCAATGAGTTGTGAAACAGCAAATTCGTTATCCAGGACAGCCCCAAAGCCTAGGCTCAGGACCCATAAATTGCGCGGCGCCAGTCTGGCGCAAAAACACCGAAAGGATAAAGTGTTGGCATAATATTTCCGGTTTTTGCGCTATCCCCTTCGGGCATCCACGCACTTTATGAGTCCTGAGCCTATTCGCTCAAGGATTCCCAGAATTTTCTCGCCCGGGCGAAAAAGCCCTCCGATTCGGGCGAATTGTTCTTCGCTTCGCCTTCGAATTCGCGCAGCAATTCCTTTTGGCGCGGGGTCAGGTTCACCGGCGTCTCCACGGTTACCTGCACATACATGTCGCCGCGCTTTTGCGAATTCACCACCGGCATGCCCAGGCCCTTCAGGCGGAACTGGCGGCCCGTCTGCGTGCCTTCCGGAATGGCAAGCTTCACCTTCTTGCCCTCGATGGTGGGCACCTCGATCTCGCCACCCAGTGCGGCGGTGACCATGGAGATGGGCACGCGGCAGAACAGATCCGCCCCGTCGCGCTGGAAGAACTCGTGCGGCTTGATGGACAGGAAAATGTACAAGTCGCCCGGCGGGCCGCCGCGCAGGCCCGCTTCGCCCTGACCAGCCAGGCGGATGCGCGTGCCGTCCTCCACCCCGGCGGGAATGTCCACCTGCAGGGTCTGCTCCCGTTCCACCCGGCCGGAGCCGCCACATACCCGGCAGGGATTGGAAATGACCCGGCCCTCGCCGTGGCAGGTGGGGCAGGTGCGCTCGATGGCAAAAAAGCCCGAGGTGGCGCGCACCACGCCATGACCACCACAGGTGGGGCAGATGCGCGCTTGCGCCTCTTCGCCGGCACCGGAGCCTCCGCAGGCCTCGCACGCAACGGCGCGGCGCACGGTCAGCTCCACCGTCTTGCCGGCAAAGGCCTCCTCCAGGGTGATTTCCATGCTGGTGCGCAGGTCCGCCCCGCGCTGGGCGCGCTGGCGTCCGCCACGCTGACGTCCGCCCATGAAGTCGCCGAACATCTCCTCGAAAATGTCCGACATGGCCGAGGCGAAGTCCGGCCCAAAGCCATCGCCAAAGGGCTTGCCACCGGGGCCGCCCGCGCCGCCATTGGCAAAGGCGGCGTGGCCATAACGGTCGTAGGCCGCGCGCTTTTGCGGATCGCGCAGCACTTCGTAAGCCTCGTTGATTTCCTTGAACTTCTCTTCCGCTTCCGGATCGTCCGGGTTGGCGTCCGGATGATATTTCTTCGCCAGGCGCCGATAGGCAATTTTCAGCTCCCGCTCGGTGCAGTTGCGGGAGACGCCAAGGATTTCATAATAGTCACGCTTGGCCATGGATATCGCTCCGGCCTCGTTCTTCTCAAGCCGCCAGAAAAGGGTTCATTCAAGGGTTTTGGCGCTTCTCGCCCAAAATGCGGGCGATTGCAAGGCGGCGTGAACATGTGCTCCAGTCTCAGCCCCCATATAGAGCTTTCGGCCGAAATAACAAGGAAGCGCCAATGACGCTTGTTTCGTCATTGGCGCTTCGATCTCGTTCATGCGCCTGGCCCATCCGGGCCCGGTGCGCTCTTATTTCTTGTCGTCGTCCACCTCTTCGAAATCGGCGTCCACGACATCCTCGTCGCCACCGGCGGCTGCCTGCTCGCCACCGGCCTGCTGGCCGGAATCACCGCCAGCGCCCGCAGCACCCTGCTGCTGATAGAGCTTTTCGCCCAGCTTCATGGTCAGCTGCGCAAGCGCGGCGGTCTTGGCCACGATCTCGTCCTTGTTGTCGGACTCCATGGCCTTCTTGAGCTCCTCGATGGCGCTCTCGACAGCCTTCTTGTCTTCGTCAGAAACCTTGTCGCCAAGGTCCTTGAGCGTCTTCTCCGCCTGGTAGATGGCGGCGTCGGCCTGGTTGCGCGCCTCGATGAGCTCGCGACGCTTCCTGTCTTCCTCGCGGTGCGCCTCGGCCTCCTTGACCATCTTCTCGATCTCTTCGTCCGACAGGCCGCCGGAAGCCTGGATGCGGATCTCCTGCTGCTTGCCGGTGGCCAGATCCTTGGCCGAGACGTGCACGATGCCGTTGGCGTCGATGTCGAAGGTCACCTCGATCTGGGGCACACCACGCGGCGCGGGCGGAATGCCGACGAGGTCGAACTGACCCAGCAGCTTGTTCTCCGCCGCGATCTCGCGCTCACCCTGATAGACGCGGATGGTCACGGCCGTCTGGTTGTCCTCGGCGGTGGAGAAGATCTGGCTCTTCTTCGTCGGGATGGGCGTGTTGCGCTCGATGATGCGGGTGAACACGCCACCCAGCGTCTCGATGCCCAGACTCAGGGGCGTCACGTCCAGCAGCAGGATGTCCTTCACCTCGCCGGAGAGCACACCGCCCTGAATGGCCGCGCCCATGGCCACGACCTCGTCCGGGTTCACGCCCTTGTGCGGCTCCTTGCCGAAGAATTCCTTCACCTTCTGCTGCACCAGCGGCATGCGGGTCTGACCACCCACGAGGATGACCTCGTCGATGTCAGAAGGCTTGAGCCCGGCATCTTCCAACGCCTTCTTGCACGGCTCCATGGTGCGCTCGACCAGGTCCTCCACCAGGCTCTCCAGCTTCGCCCGGGTCAGCTTCATCTGCAGGTGCTTCGGGCCTGACTGGTCAGCCGTGATGAAGGGCAGGTTGATCTCGGTCTGAGTGGTGGAGGACAGCTCGATCTTCGCCTTCTCCGCCGCCTCCTTCAGACGCTGCAGCGCAAGCCTGTCCTGGCGCAGGTCGATGCCCTGCTCCTTCTTGAACTCGTCGGCCAGATAGTCGACGATGCGCATGTCGAAGTCCTCGCCACCCAGGAAGGTGTCACCATTGGTGGACTTCACCTCGAACACGCCATCGCCGATCTCCAGGATGGAGATGTCGAAGGTGCCGCCGCCAAGGTCGTAAACGGCGATGGTGCCCTCTTCCTTCTTGTCCAGGCCATAGGCCAGCGCGGCCGCCGTGGGCTCGTTGATGATGCGCGGCACATCCAGCCCGGCGATCTTGCCCGCATCCTTCGTCGCCTGGCGCTGCTGGTCGTTGAAGTAGGCCGGCACGGTAATAACGGCCTGTTTCACGTCCTCACCCAGCGCGCGCTCGGCGGTCTGCTTCATTTTCTCCAGGATGTAGGCCGAGATCTGCTGCGGCGAATACTTCTTGCCGCGCACCTCCACCCAGGCATCGCCGTTGTCGGCCTTCACCACCTTGTAAGGCACCAGCTCGATGTGCTTCTTCACGATGGGGTCGTCAAAGCGCCGGCCGATGAGGCGCTTGATGGCGAAAATGGTATTCTCCGGGTTGGTCACGGCCTGCCGCTTGGCCGGGATGCCCACCAGGATCTCGCCATCCTCGGTGAACGCCACCACGGACGGCGTGGTGCGGGTGCCTTCCTCGTTTTCCAGCACGCGCGGTTCCTTGCCTTCCATGACGGCCACGCACGAGTTCGTGGTGCCAAGGTCGATGCCGACAATCCTGCTCATATTCCCAATCCTCCTTTTCGGCTGGCCGGATGCCGTTCCCCTCTTGTGGAGTGTCCCGGTTCTGGAAAATGTCCGGCCTCTTGCTGGTTGATCCCTTGAATTCTTGTGCTTTCGGCGCGTTTTTTGGCAGCAATTTCCGCTTAATGCGCGCCACTCGCGGCTTATATAGGTAGGGGTAGGAGGTGCATCAACAAAGCGGGACGAAAAAATGTCGGCACGGGCACGATTGTTCGACGATCCCGTACCGGAGTTGCCTGCAGGCGTGCGGCTGTATCGTAGGTGTTTGAACGAGCAGGAGCAGGCCGCGTTGCTGGAAGAGGTCGTGGAGATCCTGCGGCGGGCGCCGCTGTTCACCCCACGCATGCCAAGGACGGGACGAGCCTTTTCCGTGCGCATGAGCAACACAGGCCCACTGGGCTGGGTCGCGGACAGGGAGAAGGGATATCGCTACGAGCCCGCCCACCCGGAAACGGGCAGGCCCTGGCCCGCCATGCCGAAGATGCTGTTGGAGCTGTGGGCGGAGCTTGCGGGCTACCCCGCGCCGCCGGAAGCGGGGCTCATCAACCATTACGCGCCCGGGGCGAAGATGGGCCTGCACATCGATATCGACGAAGAGGCGCTGGATGCGCCCATCGTTTCCATCTCGCTGGGCTGTTCGGCGCGTTTCCGGCTGGGTGGGCTGAAGCGACGCGAGCCGACGATTTCCTTCGACCTGCACGCGGGCGATGTGCTCATCCTCGAAGGCCCCTCGCGCCTGCGGTATCACGGCATCGACCGCATATATCCCGGCACCGGCTCCTTGCCTTCGGAAATTGGCGAAGGGCGCATCAACATCACCCTGCGCCGGGTTGCCCACCCGTGAAACGGGGGGCGGGAAGGGCTATTCCGCCGGCGCCAGAAAGTTGCGCACGGGCCGGAACAGGCGCGCAAGCAGGCGGCGCAAGTCTTCCGCGATGCCCAGAGTCGCCGGCACCAGAAACAGCACCAGCAAGGTGGAAACCATGAGGCCGAACACGATGGTTATTGCCATCGGCAGCAGGAACTGCGCCTGAAGCGATTTTTCGAACATCAGGGGCGTGAGGCCGGCAATGGTGGTGAACGAGGTCAGCAGCACCGCGCGCAGACGATCCTTCGCCGCGCCAACGGCCGCCGCGCGCAAGTCTTCGCCCTGTCGCCGGCGCTCGTCGGCGCGGGCCACCAGGATGATGCTGTCGTTCACGATGATGCCCGACAAGCCCAGCAGCGCAATGAGGCTGAGGATGGTGAGCGAATATCCCATCACCCAGTGGCCGAACACCGCGCCGATGACGCCGAAGGGGATGATGCTCATGATCACCAGCGGGCGGGTGTAGCTTTCGAACACCAGCGCCAGCACGATGTAGATGAGCACCAGCGCCACCGCCACGCCCAGACGGAAATCGGCCAGATTTTTGCGCTGCTCCTCCGCGCCGCCGGCGAATTCCGCCTCGATGTCGTATTTCGCCACGACCTGGTCGAACCCGGCCTTGCGGATGGCCTTCAGCGCTCCGTCCAGGGTTTGGCGGTCTTCGTCGATATCGGCCATGACGCTCACCGACACCTTGCCGTCGCGCCGGTAAATGGTGGTGAAGCCCGAAACCTCGTGCATCCTCGCCACATCCACGAGTGGCAGCCAGGTGCCCGTCTGGCTGCGCACATACATCTCGGCCAGTGCGCCGGTGCCGGAAATCTCGTCCGCCCGCTTGAGCCTGAGCGTCACCTCTTCCTGGTGGCGGGCGAATTTGCGTGCCGAGATGCCCAGCAGGGCCGCGCGTACCTGTCTGCTCACCTCATCCAGGGTGAAGCCCAGCATCTCCGCTCTTGGCGTGAGCTCGAGACGCACATCGCGCTTGCCCCAGGGCAGGTCGTCGGAAATGTCGATGAGACCCTCCACGCGCTTGAGCAGTTCGATCACCTCGTTTGCCGCGCGCTTGAGCACGAAGGGATCATCGCCCTTCAGCTCGATTTCCAGATCGCGCGGGGCGGAGGCCATGTGCACCCGGCCGAAGGAGAGTTGTTCAAGCCCCGGCACGGGCGGCATGTTTCTTTTCCATGCCCGCAGCAGCACGCGGGTGCGCACGGAACGCTTCTCCGAGGGTGTCAGCTGCACGTCCAGTTGCGCCAGATGATCGCCACGCGAAAAGCCCATGCGCCCCACCCGGGCGAAGACGGCTTCCACCAGTTTCTCGCCCTTGCCCAGTTCCCGCTCCGCCTTGCGCAGGGCGCGATATGCCGTCTCCACCGCTTCCAGCGTTTCGCGCATCGGCGTGCCGGCGGCCATGACGATGCGGGCGCGGATGAACTCCGACTCGGGCGCCGGGAAGAAGTGAAAACGCACATGCCCGGCAAAGGGCAGGGCCAGCATGATCATCAGCGCCATGATGGCCAGCGCCCAGGTGGCGTAGCGCCAGTCGAAGGCCAGCGCCACCAGACGAGAGAAGCGCCCCTCGCGCAGACGGGCGAAGGCGGCGTCGAAACGCTGGCGGAAACGCGTGGGCGGCCCGGCATGGCGCAGCGAATGGCGCAAGTGCGCGGGCAGCACCAGGAAGCATTCAACCAGCGATGCGATGAGCACCGAGATGACGACCAGCGGCAGGGCGATGATGAGCGCACCGATGCGCCCCTGGAAGAAGAACAGCGGCAGGAAGGCTGCGATGGTGGTGAGCGAGGCGGCCAGCACCGGACTGAGCATGCGCAGCGCTCCCTGCTCCGCCGCATGGAGCGGGCGCAAGCCCCGCCGGCGCAGGGTTGCGGTGTGTTCGGCCACGACGATGGCGTCGTCCACGATGATGCCCAACACCAGGATGAGGGCGAAGAGCGAGACCATGTTGATGCTCTGGCCCGTGGCCCACATGATAGCCAGCGTGGCCATGACCGACACCGGAATGCCCACCGCCACCCAGAAGGCGATGCGCCCGTTCAGGAACAGGAAAAGGATGGCCAGCACCAGCACCAGCCCCTGTGCGCCGTTGCGCAGAAGCATGTTGATGCGCTCCTGGATGTGGCGGGCGCGCACGTCATAGACCTTCAGCTCCACGTTGGCGGGCAGCCTGGAGCGAAACCGCTCCACCACGCGCTCGAAAACGGCGTTGGTTTTCAGCGTGTCGGCCTCTGGCGTGCGCCAGGCGATGAGCTGAATGGCCGGCCGGCTGCGGTCGTCGCCGGAAATGTTGAAGCCGCGCTCGGCCAGGGGGTCGAAATCTTCCCGGATGGTGGCGATATCGGCCAGACGCGTCAGATTGCCCCGCGCATCGCCCTTGACGATGATCTGGCCGATGCCCTCCGGCGTGCGCTCGCGGCCGGCACCATGCACCGACTTGTCCACCGCGCCGGAAATGTCTCCGGCGGGCACATCGCGCGTCTCGGCGCGCACCTTGGCCGCCAACGCAGAAAGGCTCAGGTCGAGCCGCTTCAGTTCCCGCTCGGGGATGGCGGCGACGATCTCTTCTGCCCGCGCGCCGGTCGTGGTGACCTTCGTCACGCCCGCTTCCAGCAGTTCATCACGCAATTCGCGGGCGTATTTCTTGAGCGTCTTTTCCGGCACATCGCCGGTGATGAGCAGTTTGGCCACCACTTCGTTGCGCACCACGCGCTTGACCACGGGTGGCTCGGCATCCTCGGGCAGGGTGGTGACGCCATCCACCGCCTTTTCCACGTCAGACAGCGCCAGGTTCATGTCGGTGCCGGGCAGAAATTTCAGCGATATGTATGCCCAGCCCTCGCGCGCCACGCCGTAGTAGGTGTCGAGATTCGAGACATTGCGCAGGGCCGGTTCCAGGTTGCGGATAACCATGCGCTCCATGTCCGCCGGCGTTGCGCCTTCCCACGTGACGGTAACGGAAACCTGCGGGAAATCCACGGTTGGGAAGAACTGCGTGTTGAGTTTTTTCAGCGCCAGAACGCCCAGCAGGACAAGACCGATCATGAGAAGGTTGGCGGCTGTGCGATGATGCACGAAAAAGCGCACCAGCCCCGCCAACGGGGAGTTGTGCGTGGCCTTGCCCATGTCATCGGGCATCATGTCACCCGGTGTCTGGCTTGTGTTGTTCGCCGGCGTGTCGGACATGGCGCCCGCCCTGCTCTCTTCAGCTTCACCATTTGGCCCACGCCCGCAGCCAGGGTCGATGCCGCAGCGCAGGCCACGCGGGGCTCAGCGAAACTTCCGGAAGGATCAAATGGATCGGTTCCGCGACGGATCAGCAGAAGGCCCCGCCTCCCCGAGTCTACGGAAGCAGGGCCCCGATGCATGTTAAAAAGCGGAAAAACTCGTGATGCGAGACGTCGCCGGGAACGCGCGCTCAGCTTTCAACGGGCTTTATCGGCAAGTTCAGCTGCGCCCAGCCGGCGGTGCGCATGGAGCCGGTCATGCCGCCGGCGACGTTGATGGTGTGTTCCCAGCCATATTGCTTCAGCGCCTGCGCCACCTGGCCGGAGCGCGCGCCGGATGCGCAGATGAAGGCTATCTTGCGACTCTTGTCGCCATCCACGGCCTGTTCCAGCTTCTGCAGGAACTGCGGATCCTGCAGCGAGATGGCCACTGCCGGCTCGGGAAGACCGGTGCGCATCCACTCGTTCGGCGTGCGCACGTCCACCAGTACGATTTCGCCCTTGTTCGCCAGCTCGTACGCGGTCTGGGGATCGATTTCCTCGATCGCAGGCTTGTTGAACAGGTTGAACATGTGGTCTTCCCTTCCTGTTGTTGGCATCTCCCTGTCCGGCATGGGCGCCGGAACCGTCGTGTGCCCGGATATATATTAGATTTTTTTGATATGTTAAGCCCCGCGGACACGAAAAATGCCAAGTCATTCCATGATGCAGAACATCATTCCACGCCAATCGAGCCGTAATCAAGGCCATTTTCGGGGGATATGACGCCAAATGACGCCAGCTTTCGCAAAAGCGGACCGGTGCAAGCCACGCCGCGCTCCCACCACGGATTGTCAAGAGCCAATGCCTGGAGCGGAGGCACGGAAGATGAGTGGCCCAGGGGAAATTCCGAGGAAATTCTGACATGAATTCCGGCGTCGCTGGTCGCCACTTTCCTGTTGAAAACCGGGACGCAATTCAGCCGGGCGGGCGCTTACAAGGAAAATGCCGCAAGCGCTCGGGCTTGCGGCACGCTCTTTTTTTCCAATGGCGCGGGAGAGTGCCCGCTCAGCCCGTCGCGCGACGACGCACCTCGCCGCCCTGATAGGCAATGGCGGCGTGATGCCGGCAGTAGGGCAGCCCTTCGGCCGGCTTGCGGCCGCAAAAGCTGAAACCATTGGTGCCGGGTTCGCCAATGGGCCAGCGGCAGGTATGCTCGTTGAGCCCTTCGATGTCGTGCACCAGTCCGGTTTCCTGTTCCACCAGCCTGGGGGCAGCCTTCTTCTCCGCCACGGGAGCGGGACGTTCCTCCGCCCGGGTATCCAGCGCCAGCGTCCCGCTCGTGGCCGTGGAGGCGGTGGCGGAACGAGAAGGCCTGGCGTCATGTTCCGCCTTGTTCTGCCCTTCCGGGCGCGACTGCACATCCTGCCGCCGGGCAGGAGCCTTGCCACTGGCGCGCAGACGATGGATCTTGCCAATGATGGCATTGCGGGTGAACCCCTGGCCCATCTTCTGGGCAATTTCCTTCGCGCTCAGCCCTTGTTCCCAATAGGCCAGCAACTGTTCCACCAGTTCATCCGTCCACACGCTTTTTCGACCTTTCTTCTTTTCGCTCATGGTGCCTGCCCCCTTGATGTTGCCACTCATCATCGCCACATCGAATCCTTGCCTGCACTCCGCATGCCGTTACGGTTGCGGAACAATTTTTCTCATCTGCGGGATTTCCACATCTGGTGCCGATTCGTTTTCAGCCTACAACATCGCGCGGAATCGGCACAAACCTTCCTGACCTGTTATCCCCAGGATTTCGATGCGCGAGCAGGCATGATGTTAATCATTTCTTTACCGTATTGTCCATGTGGCGAGTTGACTCAGATGGCCTGATTCGAATGTTTGCATCAAAGCCCCGCCTCATCCGCACGAAAGGCATCGCGGACATGCTCCACTCGCCAGAGTCCATGTATCATTACGTAGTCGAAACGCATATGCAGCCTGGTCGCCCAAGGGTGCTGCCCCAGCCAGCATGCCGCCGCCCGGACGATGCGGCGGCGTTGCCGCGGTTTCAGCGCGGCGAGGGCTTCCTCGCGCGTGGAGCGCTGCTTTACCTCCACGAACGCAAGCCATTTGCCACGGCGGGCGATGATATCGATCTCGCCGGCCGGCGTGCGGACGCGCCTGTCCAGGATGCGCCAGCCGTGCAGGCGCAGCCACTGGGCGGCCAGCCATTCCGCCACGCGCCCGTCCTGCAGCATCCGCCAAGCCATCGCCCCCTTCCCGCCGTCGCCGCCAATTCCGATCAATCGGCCGGCAGGCCCAACATGCGCAACATGTCCTCCTCCCGCGGGTGAGGCGCCACCACAACATGGCGCGCTTCCGGCAACGCCTCCCGCAAGGCATGCGCCACATTCCGCGACAGGCATGCATGGCGCCAGCGACCAGCCTGATCGGCCAGTCGCTCCTTGCGCACCAGCTCGCCCCAGATCCTTGCCGAGCGCGGGGAATATAATGCCACCGTACCAGGTTTCTCGCTCATGAGCGCGGCGCGCGCCTCTTCGCCAAGCCTTTGTGCCGGCCGGGCCTCGTAGAGCACGGCCCGATGGACCTCGAAACCCGCCTCGGCCAGGCGCCGTTCCAACGCACCGCGGGTGATGGCGCCGGATGCGTACAATATCGGCCCGGCCCGTGGGTGCAATTGCGTTTTCACGGTCCTGATGAGCGCGCTCACGTCGCCTGGGGCCTGCAACACGTGCAGGAAACCGGCATCGAGCGCGGCGCGGGTGGACGCAGGGCCGACGGTGACGGCTCGCGCGCGGGCAAGGGCCGGCGCATCGGCCCGGCGGGCGATGGCACGTGCGCCGTTGGCGGAGGTGATGGCCACCGCCTGCCAAGGCTTGTCGGGAATGGCCGCGCCATCGATGAAATGAATGTCCATGACCGGCATGGAGACGACGGACGCACCAGCGGTCTTCGCGGCATTAATGAAACGCCGCGCATCCTCTGCCGGCCTGGTGATGATGAACATGCGATCTCCCCACCGTTGTCCTGCCATCTTGGGTCCATTGCGCAAGGGTATAGGCACTCGGCAAGGCGCGCTCAACGGCGCACACGGCGCAACTGCGGCAACGGCGCTGTCCTCAATGGCTCATCAGCACCGGGCGCTTCATCTCCTGCAGCACATGGCGGGTGGCGCCGCCGAATACGTATTCGCGCAGACGCGAATGGCCCCACGCGCCCATCACCAGCAGGTCCGCGTTCTGTTCGTCAGCATGGTTCATCAGCGCCGCGCCCGGATCATCATGCCCATCCTGCGGAATGATGTACCCCTTTGCATTCACGCCATGACGGACCAGCAGCGAGGCCAGCTGTTCCACGTCGGCGCCGCCGCTCTCTTCCTCTTCCGGCTGGCCGTTCACCCGCACCAGGTCCACCCGCTCGGCGCGTTGGAGAAATTCCAGCCCGTCGTGCAGAGCGCGCGCCGCCTCGCGCGAACCGTTCCAGCCCACAACGACATATCTGAAATTCGCCTCCGCCTTGCCCTCGCGCGGCACGAACAGTACCGGCCGGCCGCTTTCCATCACCAGCCTGTCGGCAAAGTCGGCCTCCTGGTCCGGCTCCTCTTCGCCGGCGGGCTGGCCGGTGATGATGAGATCGCGCATGCGGCCCATGCCTATCACGGTATCCACCACCAGCGGCGTGAAGCTTTCCTCGAGATGCCAGTCGTAGTGCACACGGGCCTCCTCGCAAGCCTTGCGAAACACCTCGCCCACTTCCTCGCCTCTCTTGTGGAATGCCTTGCGCTGGGCTTCAAGGACGTCCGGCGGCAGATGGACCGTCACCACCGGATACAGTCTGAGTGCCGGCACCACGTATACACCGCTCAGATATGCATCGTGGCGCCGGGCCAGCTCGGCGGCGAAGGTGCTGAGCCGTTCACGCAGGTCGTAATCGTTGAGAGAAACCAGCAGGTTTTTCATGGCGCCCTCCCATCAGGATGTCTCACAGTATGTCTCGCGGCCGGTCGAATGGACAGACGCATGGACAATTGCCCTATCAGGGATATGGGCATGGCCGCGAGCGAACAAAAGAGCATGTGCGTGGATTGGATGGAGGGCGAAAAAAGAGAGGGCGTCAAACCGCGGCGGAAAGAGGGGGAACGAAGCGACAGCCGATGTCTCTCGCAATCCGCAGCCTGACGCCCTCGGGGCGTGCCAGTGTCATCGGCATGACCCCGGCACAAGCGTTTTATGGCATATCGGAGGTGCGACATCTTTGACCAGTATCAATTGGCGCGGCCGAATTTGTCTCTTTCGCCCGGCATTTTCGCCCTTGCTTCTTTCACCCGCGGAAAGACGCGCATATTTTCGTATTGGAGGCCTTGCCGCGAGCGCATGGGCAGAAAGGAGAATGAGCCATGACGGAACGGGCAATGGCGCGGCAGGACGAGCAGGACGAGGTGGTGGCCTTTCTGCTGAACCCGGCCAACTGGCCCGAGCCGGTGGACGAGGTGCGGCACGTGGAAACGCACATCTCGCACCTGTTCTTGGGAGATACGCTGGCGCTGAAGATGAAGAAGGCGTTGCGGCTACCCTATCTCGATTTTTCCACCCTTGCGTTGCGCGAAAGGTTTTGTCGCCGCGAACACGAGATCAACAGCCGTTTCTCGCCACAGCTCTACCTTGGCGTTTCGCGGGTGGCGCGCATGGTCGACGGTGCGCTTGCGCTCGATCCGCCGGAAGAGGCGGGCGAAACGGTGGAATGGCTCGTGCGCATGCGCCGCTTCGACGAGGCGGACATCTTGGCCAACCGGCTGGTACGAACGGCGCCGGACGTGCGCCTGCTGAAGGAGCTGGCGGCGATGGCCTGTGCCGCGCACCGGGAAGCCGAACGGCGACCGGAAGACCACGCCTCGCAAATGCTGCTGGACACGTGGCAACAGGTGCATGACGCCATCGAACCGAAGGCCGGCGAGCTGAACATGCCGAACGCACCGGACGTGGCCGTGGTGCTGGGCGAATTGCGCGAGCGGCTGGAGGCGGCGCGCGCGGTGCTGGATGCGCGCGGGAGAAAGGGATACATGCGGCGCTGCCACGGCGACATGCACCTTGGCAACATCGTGCTGTGGGAGGGCAGGCCGGCGCTGTTCGACGCCATCGAGTTCAGCGAGCGTCTGGCCACCATCGACATCATCTACGACCTTGCCTTCCTGCTGATGGATCTGCTGCACCGTGGTCATGGGGCGGAAGAACATGGCAATCCGGCCAACGTGGTCATGAACGCCTGGCTGGCGCGCTGCGATGACGAGGGAAACCACGCGGCGTGTTCCCTGTTCGCGCCGCTGATGAGCCTGCGCGCGCTCATTCGCTGCATGGTGCTGATGGACCTTGCCGTGCAGAAGGATAAAAACGACCCGGCGCGGGCCGAAACGGTGCAGGAGGCGCGCGCCTACGTGAAAACGGCGCATGACTGCCTGCGGCCGGCGCGGCCGGTGCTACTGGCGGTGGGCGGGCTTTCCGGCAGCGGCAAGACGACGCTGGCCTCGGCATTGGCGGCGCGGCTGGCGCCGGCGGCGGGCATGGCGCATTTGCGCTCGGACGTGGAGCGCAAGGTGATGGCCGGGGTGGACGAGCTCACCCGCCTGCCGCCGCAGGCCTACACGCCGGAGATGTCGCGCAAGGTGTATGAACGCCTCGAACGCCGCGCGGGCAAGGTGCTGGCCTCGCCCTGGCCGGTGGTGGTGGATGCGGTATTCGCCAAGCGGCAAGAGCGCGCGGCCATCGAGCGGGTGGCAAGGGAGGCGGGCGCACCGTTCATCGGCCTGTGGCTTGATGCGCCGGCGGAGGTGCTGCGCCAGCGGGTGGCGGGGCGCAAGGGCGATGCCTCGGACGCCACCGTGGCGGTGCTGGAAAAGCAGCTGGCCTATGACCTGGGCGAGATCATCTGGCGGCGCGTGGATGCTTCCGGCATGCCGGAAGAGGTGTTGGACGAGGCCCTGCGCGTGCTGGCGGAGGTGGGTATCCACCCCGTTACGTGATGCTTTCGGTATCGATTTTGCTGAGACAAGCGCCAATGGCGGCTTTTCGCCATTGGCGCTTCATTGCCATTTTCTCTCCCGTGCCGGAAAGTCAAGGATGCAACCGCTTCGCGGCGGCCCGAAGGGCCATCCTTGACTTTCCGGCACGGGAGAGACACCACGCAGCGTCGAGCCTTGCCTCACCCCTCGTAACGGCGAAAGACCAGCGTGGCGTTGGTGCCGCCAAAGCCGAAGGAGTTCGACATGACGGTGGTCAGTCCGGCATTTTCCATCCGCTCGCGCACGATGGGCATGTCGGCAACAGCGGGATCGAGCTCCTCGATGTTGGCCGACTCGCAGATGAAGTCATCGCGCATCATGATGATGGAATAGATGGCCTCGTGCACACCCGCCCCGCCCAGCGAGTGGCCGGTGAGCGACTTGGTGGCGGAAATGGGCGGCACGTCATCGCCGAAGACCTCGCGAATGGCTTCTATCTCGCGCACGTCGCCGATGGGTGTGGAGGTGGCGTGCGGGTTGATGTAGTCGATGGGCGTGTCCACCGTTTGAAGCGCCTGCCTCATGCACCGCACCGCGCCTTCGCCCGAGGGCTGCACCATGTCATAGCCGTCGGAGGTGGCGCCATAGCCCACCAGCTCGCAGATGATGTTCGCGCCGCGGGCCTTTGCATGCTCCAGCTCTTCCAGCACGAGGATGCCGCCACCACCGGCAATGACGAAGCCGTCGCGGTTCACGTCATAGGCGCGGGAGGCCTTTTCCGGCGTGTCGTTGTACTTGCTGGACATGGCCCCCATGGCGTCGAACAGCACAGACAACGTCCAGTCCAGCTCTTCCGCGCCGCCGGCGAACATCACGTCCTGCTTGCCCCACTGGATGAGCTCCGCCGCGTTGCCGATGCAGTGGGCGGAGGTGGAGCAGGCGGAACTGATGGAATAGTTCACGCCCTTGATCCTGAAGTTCGTGCTGAGCACGGCCGAAGCGGTGGAGCTCATGGCCTTGGGCACCACGAAGGGGCCGACGCGCTTCGGCCCCTTTTCGCGCGTGATGTCGGCCGCTTGCACGATGGCGCGGGTGGAGGGCCCGCCGGTGCCGACGATGAGGCCGGTGCGCTCGTTGCTGATGTCGGCCTCTTCCAGCCCCGCATCGGCAATGGCCTGCTCCATGGCGAGATGCGCGTAAGCCGCGCCATCGCCCATGAAGCGCATGAGCCTGCGGTCGATGAGTTCGTTCAGGTTCACCGGCGGCTTGCCGTGCACCTGGCTGCGAAAGCCCAGCTTCGCGTATTCCTCGGCAAAGGAAATGCCGGATTTCGCATTCCACAGCGACTCCTTCACCGCTTCGACATCGGCCCCTATGCTGGAGACGATGCCCAAGCCCGTAACAACCACCCGCCGCATGGTCCTTCTCCATCAGATCTTTTTCAGCTCCTCGGGGCTGAACAGCCCCACGCGCAGGTCCTTGGCCGTGTAAATGAGCCGGCCGTCGCAATAGAGCTCGGCATCGGCCAGGCCCATGAACAGCCGGCGCTTGATGACA
>JALVSR010000099.1 GCA_027024225.1 Hyphomicrobiales bacterium
CATTCCTACATCAAGCGCCGCACGACGGAGCTTGACGCGCTGGCGGGTTTCGAAAAGTCCGGGCACTTCTTCTTCCGCCCGCCCGTGGGGCTGGGCTATGACGACGGCATCGTCTCGGCCATCGCCGTGCTGCACATGCTGGACGCCAACCCTGAGAAGACCATGGCCGACCTTTACCGCGAGCTGCCGCAGACGTTTGCCACGCCCACCATGGCGCCCTTCTGCCCGGACGAGGTGAAATACGAAGTCTCGGAGCGCATCACGGAGCATTACCGGCGGCTGATGGAGCGCGGCGAAGAGGTGGCGGGGCAGAAGATCGTGGATGTGAACACGGTCAACGGCGTTCGCTTCACGCTTCAGGACGGCACGTGGGGGCTGGTGCGCGCCAGCTCCAACAAGCCCGAACTGGTGGTGGTGTGCGAAAGCCCGGTGTCGGAGGCGATGATGCGCGCGGTGTGGGAGCACATCCGCGACCATCTGGCCACCCTGCCCGAGGTAGGCGAATTCAACCAGAGCATCTGAGGCGGCGCGCCCCTGTCCCGCTACTCCGCCCCATTCCGTCACTCCGGCGAAAGCCGTAGTCTCATGCCACCCGCTCATGAGCCTGCTGCACGAGATACCGGCTTCTGCCCACTACTGTCCAAGAAAACTTCGAAGGCTCTCCAAATTCGTCATTCCCGCGCAAGCGGGAATCCAGTAAGCCACTGATTCACTTATGGGTCCCCGCTTTCGCGGGGATGACGAAAAAGGAATCACCTGCAAAAGCCCCTTCCTCTATTATTGGAGGCAACCGCTTGTAAATCATCCCCTTTTCTTATTTCAACGCAACTTTCCCTGGACACCACTGGGCTTCTGCCAGCATGACGTTTTCCCCTCGTCACCCCGGCGAAAGCCGGGGGCTCGGGCCACAGGCTCATGTGGATGCCGCACGAGATACCGGCTTTCGCCGGTATGACGGTGGGGGCGGGATGACGTGGTGGGGCCGGTATGACGGTGGGGGCCGCATGACGTGGTGGGGTGTGATATCGAACGGGCGCCCTGCCCCATCGCTTGACAGGCGGGGCGCGGGGTGGGCATCGTCGCGGGCATGGAAAATACCTTCGCACATGCGTTCGCTGATGCGTTCCGGATGTTGATGCATCTGGACGCGGACGTGCTGGAAGTCGTAGGCCTCTCGCTGGAAGTCTCGTTGAGCGCCGTGCTCATCGCCGCCATCATCGGCATGCCCGCCGGGGCGGCGCTGGCGCTTTGGCGGTTTCGCGGGCGGCAGCCGGTGGTGGTGCTCATCACCGCGCTCATGGGCCTGCCGCCGGTGTTGCTGGGGCTCATCGTCTATCTCATGCTCTCGCGCTCCGGGCCGCTGGGGGTGCTGGGGCTGCTCTACACGCCCGCGGCCATGATCATCGCGCAGACGCTTCTGGTGCTGCCCATCGTGGTGGCGCTCTCGCAGCGGGTCATCGCCGGCATGTGGGAGGAATATGCCGAGCTGATGCAGTCGCTCAACGTGCGTGGCTGGCGGCTCATCGCCACCATGCTGTACGAGGCGCGCTTCGCGCTGATGACCGTGGGGCTGGCCGCCTTCGGCCGGGCCATCGCGGAGGTGGGGGCGGTGATGATCGTCGGCGGCAACATCAACCACGCCACGCGCGTGATGACCACGGCCATCGCGCTGGAAACCTCGCGCGGGAACCTGGCGCTGGCGGTGGCGCTGGGCGTGGTGCTGCTGCTGCTGGCGCTGGTGGTGAACGCGGGCGTGCACATCATCGCGCGCATTTCCGGTGAAAAGGACATGGTGTCGGCATGAGCGCGAGAAAGTGCCTGTTGAGTGTGTTGGGCGTGTTCATGGGGCTGCTGGCGACGTTGATCGCGGCCACGGAAACACGCGCGGGCGAGACTATCATCCTGCAATCCACCACTTCCACGCAGAATTCCGGCCTGCTGGACTACCTGTTGCCGAAATTCACGCGGAAGACCGGCATTGCCGTGAAGGTGGTGGCGGTGGGCACCGGGCAGGCGCTGAAGAACGCCGCGCGGGGCGATGGCGACGTGGTGCTGGTGCACGCGCGCGCGCTGGAAGACGCGTTCATGCGCGCCGGATTCGGCGCGCTCAGGCGCGACGTGATGTACAATGATTTCGTCATCGTCTGCCCAGAGGACGACCCCGCCGGGATCAAGGGGCTGAAGGACGCGGCGGTGGCACTGCGGAAAATCGCGGAAACGAAAACGCGCTTCGTCTCGCGCGGCGATGACTCCGGCACGCACAAGAAGGAAATGGAGCTGTGGCGGGCGGCGCGCATCGACCCGCGCAAGGAAAGCGGCTCATGGTACCTGGAAGCGGGGCGCGGCATGGGGGCGACGCTGAACATGGCCGCGGCCATGGGCGCCTGCACGCTGACCGATCGTGCCACGTGGATTGCGCACAACAACCGGGGCGACTTGACCATCGTCGTGGAAGGCGATGCGCGGCTGTTCAATCCTTACGGCGTGATACTGGTGAACCCGAAGCGCCACCCGCACGTGAAGGAAAAGGCGGCGCGGGCCTTCATCGACTGGCTGACCGGCCCGGAGGGGCAGCGGCTGATTGCCGCCTACCGAATGAAAGGGCGGCAATTATTCTTTCCCATGCGGCTGAAAAGAGATAAAAGCGTTGGCCATGAGTCGAATGCAAGAAAATGATGGGGCAAATCTTGCCTAATGCTTCAATTTCACCTCCCGCCAGGCATGAGTTGCCCGCATGGCTGTGGTTCTGGCTGCCGGTGGCGTTTTTCATCATCCTCCCCGCAGCCTGGATGCTGCTGCCGCCCGATGTGTACAACCTCATATTCGCCAACGAAATCGGCCCCGTGGAAACCACCACGGCCCTTTTGCTCCTGGCGGCCTCCATCCTGGCATTTCGGACCACGGGCGCCTTCTGGAGGATGGGGAAAAGGGGGCTGGCGCTCTTGCTGGCTCTTTTCGCGCTGGCCGCCTTCTGGCTGGCGGGAGAAGAGCTGAGCTGGGGACAGCACTTCCTGGGCTTCCAAACGCCCGAGGAGCTTCGCGCGCGCAACCTGCAGGGCGAATTCAATCTGCACAATCTGGAAAGCTTCAAGGAGCCCAAGAAAATCCTCAAGTGGATCGTGGTGCTGGGCATCGGCATCGGCGGCGGCCTGTTGCCCCTGATCGCGCGCTGGAAAGGCTGGAAATGGCAGCCGCGGAAACACGACCTGTTCTGGCTTTTGCCAACCGGGGTATGCATTCCGGCCTCGCTGGCCGCACTGGTGCTGCATCTTGGCTACAAGCTGGCGCGATGGATCGACCGCTCCGCCGAGGAAGGAATTGCGGGCTTCTTCCTGAACGTTCACGAAGCCACCGAGTTCTACATAGCCCTGTTCGCCTTCCTGTATACGCTGTCGCTGGTCGTGCGCCTGAAGCGCCGAGATGAGTCCGCCGAGAGCGTCGGGCCCTGACTTGACCAATCGCAATTTCGCCCGCCTCGCATTCAGTCTATGGTCGTTTGCAACAAGGGAGACAGGGCATGGACGCCTTCATTCTGCTGGTGCTGGTAACACTGAAGGGCGAAGGCCTGCCGAACGTGAACTTCGTGCGATTCAAGGACGTGCCCGCGTGCGAGGAGCGCGCCGAGCAACTCTCCACCGTGCTGGTGAAAGGCGGATACAAGGTGCTGGAACGCGCCTGCGTGATGGGCATTCAGCACTTCACCCCGCATCGGCACAGGAAGACGAAAGGAGACAAGGGCCAGCCGAAGAAAAAGGCCGCACCGAAGCACCTCTACCTGGTGGCGCTGAGCGGCGAGCGCGTGCTGGTCATGCCCCGGCACGACAGGGAAGCCTGCGTGAAAGAGGCGAAGGAGCGGGCGCAAAAGGCCGCGAGCAAGAACAAGGGCGTGAAGGTGCGTTATTATTGCGCCGTGTCCGACCAGGCGCTCATCGACGACCGAGATTACGCCATCCAGAAGCGGCGCGAGGCGCGGCGGCGTTACGAAGAGCAGATGAAAAAGCGACAGGCGCAGGAGAAGCAGGGCGAACAGGGCCAGAAAAACGGCACGACGGCTCCGCAACGGCAGCAGTAAGACACGGCGGCTCAGCTCCCTGTTTCCTTCCTTCCAGTGGCCGATGCGCGCCAGAAAGCGGTGCCGGAAAGCAGTTTCATGCCCCAGCCGGTGTCCAGCAAGCGGAGCGTCATGTCGCGCAGAAACGGGCTGGCGCCCCACGAGAGATCAAGACCCACGCCGGCGGCCCACATGAGGCAGTCATAAACTCTTTCCCGCAGCAGGCCGTCGCCCTCGAAAATGGCGTCGATGGTATCCAGCGCGCGGTTCAGCCCCTGCGTGGTGTGCGGGTGCACGCGGCGGGCCGCCTCGCCGACGTGAAACACCCTGCCCCGGCGCACCCGCCAGCCGCACCATGTCTCAAGGTGCAGCTCGTGCGCCTGCGCCGCGTCCAGCACATCACCCAGCAGCGCACGCGCGGGCGACTCTTCGCCGGAGGTCACCACCGCCGCCTCGCCTCCGCCCACCGGCACCACGACGGCATAGGCGCCGGCATCGTTGATTTGCAGCACTTCGTTCGTGGCCACGTCCGTGCGCAGAAAGCGCATGCGGAAGACTTTCCGGTGAGTGAAGCGCAGGCGTGGCCTCGTGAATTGGGAAACCGTGTTCAGCACCATGACGCGGGCGCGATATTCACGCCCGTCTTCCAGCCATGCCACGCCATCGGGTGAAAGGCTCGCCGCTTTCTTAGTCTCCGTCTCGGCCTCGTCATGCCGGAGGAACAGCTCGTGCAGCGCCGAATAGCGCATGCCGTGCAATCGGTAACCACGGGCGACGAAGGGCAGCTCGCGCAGAAGATTCAGCTTCCTGTCCAGCACCTTCAGGCCGCGCAAGGGATGGCCGGGCGCCGTGCCATAATGCTTTTCCAGCAGGCGCAGGGCGTTCTCGTGCAGCAGCAGGAAGCGCTCGAAGGGCCGCCCGGCTCCGATGCGCAGCACATCGAAACCCTTGCGCCGCGCCACGCGGGCGGCATAAAGCGCCAGCGCGCCAGCGCCGATGATGATGACATCGTGTTTGGCGGAAGACATGAAGCCCTGCCCGTCCCGCTACGGCACTACAACACGAACAGACCGGCCAGCAGCAACAGGCTGGCGGAAAGGTTCAGCACGATGGTGCGGGCGCAGAGTTTTTCCAGCAGCGTGCGGTCGCGCCAGCGCCCGCGCAAAACGGCATGGGCGTTGTGCAGAGCCAGCGCCACCGCCGGCAGCGCCAGCCAGAAGGCGCGCTCGCCCGTCGCCAGCGGCGCCAGCACCGAAAGCGCGAACAACCCGGCCGCGGCCACGTAGAGCCAGGCCGCGCGCTCCCTCCCCAGCCGCACCACCAGGTTGCGCTTGCCCACCTGCGCGTCGGCCGGAAAATCGGGAAATTCGTTGATGAGAATGACCATGAAGATGGAAATGGCCGCCGGCGCACCATAGGTCAGGATGGTGGACAAGTCCCAGCTTTTCGCATGCAGGAAATAGCCCACCGCGACAGGGAGCCAGCCATAGGCGATGGCGATGAAGATTTCGCCCAAGCCCCGCCAGGCCCATTTGAACGGCGGCGTGCTGTAGAAAAAACCCATCATCCCGCCCGCCATGCCGACCAGGAACAGGGATGCTCCATAACCCATGCCCCAGCTGAGCCAGATGCCGAACAGCAGCGCCAGCAGGGCGGCGGCAACGGCCGCGCTCAGCACCTTCTCTTTCGGCAGGCCGGTGCTCTGCAACACCAGCGTGCCGCCGGAAAAGCGGTTCTTCTCCATCCGGGCGGAAAGCACGTCCACCTCGTAGTCGAACACCTCGCCGGTCCAATAGGTGACCAGCATGATGAGCACCACCGAAAGCAGCGCCAACGCCAGAGCGACCGGGACGAACGCTCCCGTGGCCTCATACCCCAGCGCCGCGCCCAGCAGCAACGGCGCGATGGCGACGGTGTGGAATTCCGGTCTGGAGAGACGAAGCCAGTGTTTCAGCGTCGATGTCTGTGGCATGGTCGTCGTTGTTCGGGTTTGAACGGAATTTCGGTGAGTTTTTCTTCCTGCCGGGGCGATGCCATGACGAAGATCAAGTGCCCGCATCAATCCTCAATACCTCGTGCAGGGCGCGAGGGTGGTGGATGATGTGGGCGGCGCCATATTCGCTCAGCGGCTCGGCCACGTAGCCCCAGGCGGCCAGCACGGGCAGGCTGCCGGCGGATTTCGCAGCCGCCATGTCGGCATGCGAATCGCCAAGCAGCAGCGCGGCCGCGGGCAAAACGCCGGCAAGAGCCGCCGCCTGCTCCACGGGTGCGGGGTGCGGCTTTTTTTCCGGCAGGGTATCGCCGCCAACAATGCCGTGAAAAAAGCCCAGCAGGCCCAAGTCTTCCAGCAAGTCGGCGGCCAGGATCTCGCGCTTGTTGGTGCACACGCTCAGCGCCAGCCCCCGCTCGTACAGTTCTTCCAGCAGCTCCGGCACGCCGGGAAAAGGGCGGGAAAGATCGCTCATGCGGGCCTGGTAGCGAGCGATGAAATCCTCCACCAGCGCCGGCCATTCGTCCTCCTCTGGCAAGGGGCGGCCGGCGGCCTTCAGCCCCGTGGTCAGCAACGCCCGCGCGCCCTGTCCCGCCGCCAGCCGCCCGGCCCGTTCATCCAGCGGCGCCGCGCCCAATTCAGCCAGCATCTCGTCGGCCACGGCGATGAGGTCCGGCGCGGTGTCCACCAGCGTGCCGTCCAGGTCGAAGATGATGCAGCGTATCGTGTGCACGGCTCTTCCACCTCCCATATTCGTGCATCCAGACCCGCGCATCCGGGCATGGAATATCATTCATGCGGACGTCTTTTTGCACATTTGGCGAAATGAATGCTTGACTCATTCTAAAACCTGAGTAAAAAGGTCAGAAATAGGATATCCCACTGGGCGCAACGGTTGTGCGCACCGTGAAACTCCTTGGAATTGCAAACCCGGAACCACAGCCATGAATGAAATGCTGATGAATAGCAAGAACATCACCCCATGCGGCATCCAGAAGCAGGATGTGCGGGTGCCGTCGAAGGAGGTGCTGCGCTCCTCGGGCCAGGTGCAGTCGCTCTCGCGCGCGCTGAAGCTGCTCAACGCCCTGTCCTACCACCCCCAGGGGCTGACCCTGTCCGAACTGGCGCGCGAGGTGGGCCTGCCCAACTCCACCGCGCACCGGCTGCTGACCACGCTGCAGAACGAGCGCTATGTTCGCTTCGACAACGAGCGCTCGGTGTGGATGATTGGCGTGCAGGCCTTCCAGGTCGGCTCGGCCTTCATCCGCTCGCGGGATCTGGTGCAGATCGCCCGGCCCATCATGCGCCGGCTGATGCACGCGGCGGGTGAAACCTCCAACCTGGGCATGATCGACCAGTGCGAGGTCATCTACCTGGCGCAGGTTGAAACCCGCAAGATGATGCGCACCATCACCGGTCCTGGTGGGCGCGCCTACGTGCACGCCTCGGCCATTGGCAAGGCGGTGCTGGCCTTCGCCCCGGAGCACGTGCGCGAGAAGCTGTTCTCATGCTGGGATCCGCGCCCGCTGACCATGCGCACCATCACCTCCGAACCGGCACTGAGGGCGGAGCTGGAGAAGATCCGCAAGCAGGGCTACGCCATCGACGATGAAGAGACGGCCGTGGGCCTGCGCTGCGTGGCGTCGGTCATCTTCGACGAAAATGCCGAGGCCATCGCGGGCGTGTCCATTTCCGGCCCCACGGCGCGCATCACCGATGCGCGGCTGAACCAGCTGGCCGAGCTGGTGATGGAAGCGGCTTTCGACATCACGCAGGAGATCGGCGGACGCTGGCAGATCGGCATCGAGCCGCAGAAAAAGGAGCTTTCGCAGGGTGAGGAAGCCTGAGGCGAGGCGTGACGTTTTTCCTCTGTCGCCGGGGCGGGGGCTGTGATAAGACACGCCCCGGCAAAACTGCGGAACTCTTGTCCGCATGATGGGAAGGCGATGGCGCGGGGCTGTTTTCCTCGGCAATGACGCCCCATCGGAACACGTGATGCAGCATCATCTGCTGGCCACTATCTCTTGGCAGGGCTGAAACAACACAATCATACTCAAGTGCGGGAACAGACAAGATGAGCGAACTGAACAAGGAAGTCATCCTGGAGGCACTGAAAAACGTGAAGGCGCCGGGCGGCGAGACAGACATCGTCTCCGCCGGGCTGGTTTCGGAAATCGTCATCGCCGGGCAGAACGTCATGTTCGCCCTGCAGGTGGACCCGGACCAGGCGCAGGCCTTCGAGCCGGTGCGCAAGGCGGCGGAAGAGGCCGTGAAGGCCATCCCCGGCGTGGACAAGGTCATGGTGGCGCTGACCGCCGAAAAGAAGCCGGGCGCGGAAGAACAGCAGGGCCGCGCGCGCAAGCCGCAAAAGCCCACCGCCTCGCAGGCGCCGGGCATTCCGGGGGTGGATCACATCATCGCCGTGGCTTCCGGCAAGGGCGGCGTGGGCAAGTCCACCACCGCCATCAACCTGGCCCTCGCACTGCGCGATCTGGGCCTGCGCGTGGGCATCCTGGACGCGGACATCTACGGCCCCTCGCTGCCGAAACTGCTGGGCATCAAGCAGGAGCCGGAGCCCGACCCGGAGAACCCCGACAAGCTGATGGCGCTGGAGGCCTACGGGCTGAAGGCCATGTCCATCGGCTTCGTGGTGGACGAGGCGACGCCCGTCATCTGGCGCGGGCCGATGGTGATGTCGGCGTTGCAACAGATGATGCACGAAATCACCTGGGGCGATCTGGACGTGATGGTGGTGGACATGCCGCCGGGCACGGGCGATGCGCAGCTGACCATGGCGCAGCAGGTGCCGCTGTCGGGTGCGGTCATCGTCTCCACGCCGCAGGACCTGGCGCTCATCGACGCGCGGAAGGGGTTGAACATGTTCAAGCGCGTGAACGTGCCCATTCTCGGCATCGTGGAGAACATGAGCTACTTCATCTGCCCCAACTGCGAGACGCGCCACGAGATCTTCGGCCACGGCGGCGCGCGGCAGGAGGCGGAGAAGATGGGGGTGCCCTTCCTGGGCGAGATTCCGCTGGACCCGATCCTGCGCGAGCGTTCTGACTCCGGCCGGCCCATCGTGGCCACGGAGCCGGACAGCCCGCACGCGGACGCCTACCGCGAAATGGCCGCCGAAGTGTGGAAGAAGCTGCAAACCGGCCAGGTGGGCAAGCGTTCCATGCCGCGCATCGTGGTGGAGTAAGGGCGCGCAACGCGAGCCTTCACCGGCAAACGAACACACGGCCCCGCGCTCCCGTTGGCGTGGGGCTTATTCATTTGTCCGGGAAAGGACATTTTTCGTCATTCCGGCGAAACCCCATTGGTGTCCAAGAAAACTTCAGACACCATCAAAACTCGTCATTCCCGCGCAAGCGGGAATCCAGTAAGTCACTGATTCACTTATGGATCCCCGCTTTCGCGGGGATGACGAAAAAGGGGAACCACTTGCAAAAGCCCATTCCTCTGTTATTGGAGGCAACCGATTGTAGATCATCCCCTTTTCTTATTTCAACGCAACTTTCCCTGGACATCACTGGGCGAATGCCGGAATCCCAAGCCGCACCCACCACGTTCTCTTCAAGATTCCGGCTTTCGCCGGAATGACGTATGAATCCAGACCATGGGCATCAACTGGGATGAAGACGTGATCCGCCACGAGGACGGGCGGTGCCGCTGCGGGTGGTGCGGGCGCGATGCGCTCTACGTGCGCTATCACGATGCCGAATGGGGCGTGCCGGAGTTCGACGGGCGGGCGCTGTTCGAGAAATTCGTGCTGGATGCCTTCCAGGCGGGGCTTTCTTGGCTGGTGATATTGCGCAAGCGCGAGGCCTTCCGCCGGGCGTTCGCGGGCTTCGAGGTGGCGAAGGTGGCCGCGTTCGACGAGCGGGACGTTCAGCGGCTGATGAACGATGCGGGCATCGTACGCAACCGGGCGAAGATCGAGGCGGCGATTACGATCGCGCGCATCATCATGGAGCGCGGCGGGCCTGCGTGGTTTTCCGGATACTTTTGGGATTTCGTCGACGGCCGGCCGCTGCAACCCGCTTTCGCACGCAAGGAAGAAGTGCCGGCGGAAACGGCATTATCAAGGCGCATCTCGCGCGAGATGAAGCGGCTGGGCTTTCGCTTCTGCGGGCCGGTGACGGTTTATGCCTTCATGCAGGCGGTGGGCATGACGAATGATCACCTCACCTCCTGCTGGCGGCATGAGCAGGTGCGGGCGCTGGCGGAATGAAGCGCTTGCGGCTATCTATCCGGGCATGAGCAAGTCATCGGGCAAATCCGCGAACCCGAAAGGCTCCCCCCGCCCCGGCAAGCCGTCGCGGGCGTGGCAGCGCATGTTGTCCGGGCGGCGGCTAGATTTGCTCGACCCTTCGCCGGTGGACATCGAGATAGAGGACATCGCTCTTGGGCTTTCGCGGGTGGCGCGGTGGAATGGCCAGACGCTGGGCGAGCATCCCTTCTCGGTGGCGCAGCACTGCGTGCTGGTGGAGCAGCTGGCGACCATGTTCAAGCCGCAGCTTGACCGGCGCTGGCGGCTGGCGGCGCTGCTGCACGATGCGCCGGAATATGTCATCGGCGACATGATCAGCCCGTTCAAGGCCGCATTGGGCATCGATTACAAGGACTTCGAGCACAAGCTGGAGCGGGCCATTCACATCCGCTTCGGCCTGCCGGCGGAACTGCCGCAATGGGTGGAGAAGCTCATCAAGCGGGCGGACAGGGCATCCGCCTTCATCGAGGCGACGCGGCTGGCGGGCTTCTCCGACGCGGAGGCCGCGCGCTTTTTCGGCCGCCCACGGGGCCTCAAGGGTGCGAACGTGGACAAGCTGCTGGCACTGGAGCCATGGCCGGCGGAACGGGCGCGCGAAGTGTTCCTGGAGCGCTTCAACCGCCTCAGATAGAAATCATCGTATTTACGAATTCCCACGTCATTCCGGCGCAAGCCCACCGGTGTCCAAGGAAACTTCAAACGCCATCAAAACTCGTCATTCCCGCGCAAGCGGGAATCCAGTAAGCAACTAATTCACTTATGGATCCCCGCTTTCGCGCAGTGGTGTCCAAGGAAAGTTATCATAAGACCATGTCTCCAAAGAGCGGCGTTGTATGGAACTGAAGCATGGCCGTGTTCGGAGGTCTTGGTGGCGGCTG
>JALVSR010000100.1 GCA_027024225.1 Hyphomicrobiales bacterium
CGGTCGTCCACTTGCCCCTCCTGCTGGACTTGATGGCCCTGATGCTCTGGGCCGCCAGGTCCTTGCGATAGTAGACGAACAACCCGGCGATATAATCCAGCACCAGGCGATAATATTCCGGCCACAGCTTCCTGGGCATGCGGCGGCGATATTTCCCCAACGCGAAACGGGCCACGGCCCTGATGTTGGCGTTGCGCGTCAGCAATGCCAGAAAACGCCGTTTCAACTCCGCATCTCCCAGCCCCGATCGGGCCAGCGCGATCACCTTGCCGCCCAGCCTTTCCACGTAGTCTTCCGGCGAGCCCGCGGCACGGGCGGGCAAATTGGCCAACGGCAGAACTCCCAGCGCCAGCACTGCCGCCAGGGCATGACGGCGAGAAACAAGATCGTTTTGTTCATTCTCGGTCAGGCACCCCATCCCGAAGTCCTCCCCAACTAGCCCTTGCGGCAAGAATGACATGCAAAAAGAGGCGTCATGCGCCATCAGGCACGATCACAGGACGATTCGCACAATTGGAAATGCCAGGTCAATTTGCGCAATTGCGGGCAGTATGGCAAGGAAAATTGCCTGTTTGCGCCGCTTTGAGGCGAAATGCGCTGGTCAGGGCATCGCGACCGGCCCGCGTTCGGACAAGATCGATGGCGAGAGGCACCACATGGCAGCGGGTGTAGGCATGCGGCGAATGTTGACGGCGCTCAAGGCGGCCGCGGAGATAACGCGTCTGCGCCTGCTGTTCATTCTTTCACGCGGCGAGTTCAACGTCACCGAACTCACCCGTATCCTGGAACAAAGCCAACCCCGGCTTTCACGCCACCTGAAATTGCTCACGGAAGCGGGGTTGCTGGAGCGTCACCGCGAGGGTAGCTGGGTCATCTTCCGCCTGCGGGAAGACGGCGAGGAAGGCGCGCTCGCACGGCTCATCGCCGAGCGGCTGGACAGCGCCGATCCTGCCTTCGCCGCCGATTTGCGCAAGGCCGAGGCCATCTTGGCCGAACGACGCGAGAAGGCCGCGGCATACTTTTCCACCGTGGCGGAGGAGTGGGATCGTATCCGCTCTCTGCACGTGGCGGAGGATGAGGTGGAGGCCGCCATGCGCGCGCTGGCGGGCGAAGGGCCGTGGGATCTGTTCGTGGACATCGGCACCGGCACGGGGCGCATGCTGGAGCTTTTTGCGCCGCACGCGCGCGAGGCCGTGGGCGTGGATAGTTCGCGCGCCATGCTGGCGGTGGCGCGCGGACGGCTGGCCCGGCCGGAATTTTCACATGTGCGTTTGCGTCTGGCGGATGCGGAGGACTTGCCGGTGGCGGACGGCTCGGCGGATTTCATCACCATTCACCAGGTGCTGCATTATCTTGAGGATCCGGCGGTGGTGCTGGCGGCGGCGGGACGGGCGCTGAAACCCGGCGGGCGTTTGCTGGTGGCGGACTTCGCCCCCCATGAGCTCGAATTCCTGCGCGAGGAGTGCGCCCACCGGCGGCTGGGCATCAGCCCGCGTGACATGCAGCGCTGGCTGAAACGCGCTGGTCTGCACCCGCTGCACCAGCGCGAGCTGGCGCCCCCCGCCGAATTGGGGGAGAAAGGCCTGACGGTGTTGTTGTGGCTGGCGCAGAAGCCCGCCGAATGAAAGCCGCCACGGCCTCCGTGCGCTGGCCGTGCATGGCAGCCATTCATGCCCAGGCACACACCCGGGCGCACATGCCCCTTCACAAAGCTGTTGGCGCACACTATATAACGCTTGCGTTTGGCCGACATGCCGCCAAAAAGCGGTGGCCTTGCGCATGATAACGCGGGGTGGAGCAGTCTGGTAGCTCGTCAGGCTCATAACCTGAAGGTCGCAGGTTCAAATCCTGCCCCCGCAACCATTTCTCTCAATATTCCAAGTGCTTCGACGCCGCTCTCCTGGGCGGCGTTTTTTGTGCGCGCCAGCCGAAGGCGCACTGGCGCACAGCGAACGGCTTTCTGGCGTGCGGGCTTTCTCTCCCGCCTTCTCGCTGGATTCCGGCATCTTCCGGGAGGCACTCCTTCAGCCCTGCCGCATGAGCAGGAACAACAAAACCAGGTTCAGCAGCAGGGCGCTCAGGGCCAGCCATTTCCAGAATTTCAGCGGATCGCGCTCTATCAGCGGCATCTCGCGCGTCTCGGCGAACTTCGGGTTGGGGCGCGAGATGTCGCGCAGGAACTCGCTCATGAGCTGGTAGCGTTGCTCGGGCTGAATGGCCACGGCCTTCTGTAATGCCTTGTCCATCCACACCGGCACTTCCGGGTTGTGGCGGCGGGCCGGGATGTATTTCGCGCGCCGCACCTGGCGCTCCGTCTCCAGCGGCTTGCCATAGGGCAGCTTGCCGGTGAGCATCTCGTAAACGATCACGCCAAGCGAATAGATGTCATGGCGCTTGTCCGGTTTCGCACCCGCCAGCGCCTCCGGCGCCACGTAGCCGGCGGTGGCCAGGGGGCCGCGGTCTTCTTCCGGCAGGCGCAGCTCCTCCAGCGAGGCAACATGCGCCGAGCCGAAGTCGATGAGCTTCACCGTGCCGTCGGCGTCGATCTTGACGTTCTCCGGCTTCAGGTCCTGGTGGATGATCTCGCGGCGGTGAAAGGCGCGCAGGCCGGAGACGATCTGCCGGGCGATGTCGCGCACCTTTGACAGCTCCGGCCTGGGGTGATCGTTCATCCACTGCCGCAGTGTTGGCCCCTCGATGTATTCCATGCAGAAATAGAGGAACTTGCGCGGTGTATCGCGGCGCACGATCCTGGCCACGTGGGGGCTGTTGACGAGCCGGCCGATCCATTCCTCGCGCATGAAATGCTCGATGTATGATGGGTCGTCCTCGTATTTCGGCGAAGGCGTCTTCACCACCACGAGCGTGTCGGTTTCCGTGTCTCGCGCAAGATAGACCTGCGAGCGGGAGGAGGCGTGCAGCTCGCGCACGATCTGCAGGCCATCCAGCACCTGCCCCGGCTCCAGCGGCGGCGGAAAGGGCAGCGCCGCCAGGCGCTTGTGCCAGGCATGTTCGTCCGGCTCGCCGGGGTTGGTGATGCGCACGATCTGGCAGGTCACGTTGTCGTCACTGCCCGCCTCCAGCGCCGCCTCGCAAATGGCTTTCGCGGCGGCGTTCAGGTCGTCCTCGTGCTCCTCGATCAGTCGCACGATGTCGGCGTCCTTCAACACGTCGTGCACGCCGTCGGTGGTGAACACCAGCACATCACCCGTTTCCACCGGCACCTCGCGGTGTTCCACGCGCACCGCCACGTCGATGCCCAGCGCGCGGGAGAGGTAGTCCTTCTTCTCGCCGATGGTGATGCGGTGCAGGCGGGTAAGCGGCCTGAGCTCGCCACCGCGCAGCAGCGAGAGGCGCGAGTCGCCCACGTGGAACACGTGCAGCACGCCGGCCTTCAGCACCGCGCCGGTAAACGTGGTGACCAGCCCGTGGCCGGTTTCGGCCGCGCCCTGGCCATAGAGCCAGCGGTTGACGGAGGTGAGCACGCGCGAGACGGAGGTTTCCACGCTCCAGCTCTCATGCGTGGCGTAATAGTCGTCGAGAAAGCTCTTTACCGCCGTTTCGGAAGCCACCTTCGGCCTGGCGCAGGAGCTCATGCCATCGGCCACGGCCATGGCCAGCCCCTTGGTCTCGCACAAGGGGGGCTGAGGGATAAGGACGCCGAAGGAGTCGTCGTTCGTCTCCTTCGGCCCCTTCGCCGAATACTGGCCGATGTCGATGGCGGGTTTGCTCATGCGATACTTTCTCGATGAATAACCACCCACCGCCCCGCAC
>JALVSR010000101.1 GCA_027024225.1 Hyphomicrobiales bacterium
GCAGCGGCACGGTGGAGCTGGAGCTGGAGCCGGGCAGCACCATCGAGGACGTGGTGAAGCGGCTGAACATTCCGCTGCAAAACGTGTTCCTGGTGCTGCTGAACGGCAGGGACGTTACGCCGACGCTTAAAGGCCCCTTGAACGTCGATGAATTCCTCGAGGACGGCGACGTGATCGCCTTTTCCGGCCCCGTGCCATATTCCGCCGGCTACGGCGCCCCGGTGGTGTGAGCGGCGACGTCGATATGCCTTTTCTGATAACGCTGGTTGCCGTATAGAAGCCTTCACCAACCAAGGGAGAGGGCTTGCATGCGCCTGAGCTGGCGGGAAATACGCGCCCGGGCCGCCCGGTTTGCCGAGGAATGGGCCGGGCAGGGGTACGAAAGGGGCCAGGCGCAGCTCTTCTGGCGCGATTTTTTCGACATTTTCGGCCTGCCGGTGCGCCGTGTCGCCAGCTTCGAGAAACAGGTGGAAAAGCTGGGCGGCAACAGGGGGTACATCGACCTGTTCTGGCCCGGCATGTTGCTGGTGGAGCAGAAGAGCGCCGGGCGCGATCTGAAACGGGCGCGCCAGCAGGCGCTGGACTACCTGGACGGCCTGAAGGATTCCGAGCTTCCCCGCTACATCGTGCTGTCCGATTTCCAGTCCTTCGAGATGATCGATCTGGAAACAGGCGAGGAAACGGCCTTTCTGCTGCGCGACTTGCCCGACAACGTCGAGAAGTTCGGCTTCATCATTGGCGCGCAGAAGGTTTCCTTCCGCGATGAAGACCCGGTCAACATCATGGCCGCGGAGCTGATGGGCAAGCTCTACGATGCCCTGGCGGCGGCGGGCTACGGCGGGCATGACCTGGAGCGTTTCCTGGTGCGCATCCTGTTCTGCCTGTTTGCCGATGACACCGGCATTTTCGAGCGCGACCTGTTCCTCACCATCATCGAGCAGCGCACGCGGGAGGATGGCTCCGATGTCGGCCCGTGGCTGGCGCAGATATTCGAGGTGCTGAACACGCCGGAGGATGAACGCCAGTCCACGCTGGATGAAGACCTCGCCCGCCTGCCTTACGTGAATGGCGACCTGTTCGCCGAGCGGCTGGCCATCCCCGCCTTCACGGCGGAAATGCGCCGGCGGCTGATCGAGGTGTGCAAGTTCGACTGGTCGAAAATTTCCCCGGCCATTTTCGGCTCCATGTTCCAGTCGGTCATGGATCCGGAAGAACGCCGCCAGTGGGGAGAGCACTATACGTCGGAAAAGAACATCCTCAAGCTCATTGGCCCCTTGTTCATGGATGACCTGCGGGCCGAGTTCGAGCATATCAGAAAACTCAAGCGCGGCCGCCGGCAACGGCTGCGGGAGTTTCAGGAAAAACTGGGAACATTGACCTTTTTCGACCCCGCCTGCGGCTGTGGCAACTTCCTGGTGGTGGCCTACCGCGAGCTGCGCACGCTGGAAATAGAGGTGCTCAAGGAGCTTCATGGCGATGCCGCGCAACTGGAGCTGGATGCGCAGGTGCTTTCCAGCATCGATGTCAACCAGTTCTACGGCATCGAGCTGAAGGAGTTTCCGGCCCGCATCGCCGAAACGGCGCTGTGGATGATGGATCACATCATGAACAACCGCCTGAGCGAAACATTCGGGCGGGTGTATGTGCGCATTCCGCTGCGGGCCAGCCCCAACATCCGCCATGCGGACGCGTTGGAAATGGACTGGGCGGAAGTGCTGCCGCCGGAAAGGTGCGGCTTCGTGTTCGGCAACCCGCCATTCGGTGGCGCGAAATACCAGACGCCGGAGCAGCGCGAACAAGTGCGGCGCATCGCAAAGCTCGGCGGCTCCGGAGGCACGCTGGATTATGTGGCGGCCTGGTTCATCAGGGCCGGGGAATACCTGAACGAGGCGCTGGAAAACGGCGCGGAAAGGCCGCCGCGCATCGCCTTCGTCGCCACCTCCTCCATCTGCCAGGGCGAGCAGGTGGCGCAGCTGTGGCCCATCCTGTTCGACCGCGAAAAGTTGGAAATCGCCTATGCTCACCGGCCGTTCAAGTGGCACAACGAGGCGCGCGGCAAGGCGCAGGTGCACGTGGTCATCGTCGGGCTGGACGGGCGCGGCTTCGAGCCGAAGGCGAAGCGGCTGTTTTCCTACGAGGACGTGCGCGGCGAGCCTGTGGAGACGCACCATGAGATGCTCAGTCCCTACCTGGTGGATGCCTCGCGTCTGAACGACCCGCACCTGGTGGTGCGGGAATCATCCCGCCCCCTGAACGGGATGCCAAAGCTGGTCATAGGCTCCAAGCCCATCGATGGGGGGAATTACATTCTCAAGCAGGAAGAATACGAGGAGTTGCGGAGAACGGCGCCGGCGGAGGCGAAGTGGTTCCGCCCCTATGTGGGGGCGCGGGAATACATCAATGGCGGCTGGCGCTGGATCGTGCACCCGGCCTCCATTCCGCCCTCGGAGCTTAAGAACCTTCCCGGCATCCGCCAGCGCATGGCGGCGGTGCGGGAATACCGGGAAAAAAGCAGCTCGCGCCCCACGCGGGAGCTGGCGCTAACACCCGGCGAGTTTCATGTGACCGTCATTCCCGGCAGCCCCTTCCTGGTCGTGCCGAAGGTCAGCTCCGAGCGGCGGGAATACGTGCCCATCGGCTGGCTGGAGCCTCCTGTTGTTCCATCTGATCTTGTTTTCGTTCTCCCCAATGCCACGCCGGGGCATTTCGCGCTGTTGACCTCGGCCATGCACATGGCGTGGCTGCGCCTCGTGGGCGGCAGGCTCGAAGGACGATACCGCTATTCCATCGGCCTCGTTTACAACACCTTTCCCGTGCCGCCGAAACCGAAGCTGGATACCCTGCTGAAGAAACTGGAACCATATGGCCGGGCGGTGCTGAAGGCGCGCGTGGCGGCCTTCGCGGCCGATCCGAACGCGACGCTGGCCGACCTGTATGACCCCGACCGCATGCCGAGGGACTTGCGCGCCGCGCACCGCAAGCTGGATGCCGCCGTGGACAAGCTATACGGCGCGGGGAAGAACCCCTCCGATCTGGCGCGCGGCGAACTGCTGCTGAATTTGTATGAAAAGGTCATCATGCCGGTGCTGGCCGGGCAGGGAAACGGCAAGCGCAAGCGGCGCCGCCGCAAGCGATAGCTCTGCCGTATTCCGTTTTCACTTCTTTCCCTTGCCGCTCTGGGTGCCCGGCACAAGGCCGGGCATGACGAGGGAGCGGGGGCTGGCTTGACGCATTTTTCGTCACCTCGGCGGAAGCCCATTGGTGTCCAAGAAACCTTCAAACGCTATGAAAACTCGTCATTCCCGCGTAAGCGGGAATCCAGTAAGCCACTGATTCACTTATGGATCCCCGCTTTCGCGGGGATGACGAAAAAGGGAACCACCAGCAAAAGCCCCTTCCTCTGTTATTGGAGGCAACCGCTTGTAAATCATCCCCTTTTCTTATTTTAACGCAACTTTCCCTGGACACCACTGGGCGAAAGCCGGGGTCTCGGGCCGCAGGCTCCGGTGCTTGCCGCATGAGATTCCGGCTTTCGCCGGAATGACGAGTAAGGGGGAATGGCGGGTGAGATGGTGGCATGAAGGGGGCTTGTTTCCCGCTCACCTGAAATGCCACGACCTCACTTGGAGTGCACCGACAAATCGGTGATGCTCGGGTTCTTGCCGGTGAGGGGGTTGTCGGGGCGGTGGGTGAGGCGGATTTTCATGAACTCGCTGGAAAGCGCCTCGTACAAGATCAGCCAGCCCGCCAGGGACTGGCCAACGCCCGT
>JALVSR010000102.1 GCA_027024225.1 Hyphomicrobiales bacterium
CCCCCACCCAACCCCCAAATTATGGGATACAAGGGCTTGAGTGGGGGCGCGGGGCAGTTTCACCGGTCAGACATTGCGGAAAGCGGCCCGTTTTCGGGTCTTCAGGCCGCCACTTCCACCGGTTCCTTGGTGTTGATGAGGTGCTGCTCGCCTTCCCTGTCGGTGATATCGATGGCCAGCAGCTTGCCGTCGTCGTCATAGACTACCATGATCTTCTGCGGGTGATAGATCAGGTGGTCCACGCCTTCCACCCACACCTGCACCACGTCGTCCTTGGGGTCATAGCTGAGGCCCAGAAGCGGCACATGCTCCGCCTCTATCTGATCGCCAAGGTTCAGGGCCTCCACCTCCACCATCACTTCCTTGCCGTCGAGCTGTTTCCACAGTTTGGTCAGCTCCTCGGCCCACTTGTCGCGCTCCAGAATGACGTTTTTCATGTTGAACCCTCCCTGTGAGGCTGCAAAATCCTTCAAACCACCGCTGTCCATGAATATGGGAGGGTGGCAGAGAGGTTTGTAGAGCGGGGAGACGAAAAAAGGCGGAAAGGCTCACTCCGGCCTTTCCGCCCGCTTCGGCCGTATTTCTTGCACCGTCAGGCCGCGGCGATGTTGTGGCGGCGCTTCATCAGCTCGCGCGCGGTTTCCACCGCCACCGCGGCATCCTTGCAGTAGGCATCCGCACCAATGGCCTTGGCGAAGTCCTCGTTCAGCGGCGCACCGCCCACCAGCACGATGGTCTTGTCGCGAAAGCCGCGCTTTTCCAGCTCTTCTATGACCGTCTTCATGTAGGGCATGGTAGTGGTGAGCAGGGCCGACATGCCCAGGATCTCCGGCTGATGCTCTTCCACGGCGGCCATGAACTGCTCGGCATCGACGTTGATGCCCAGATTGACGACCTCGAAGCCGGCGCCTTCCATCATCATGGCCACCAGGTTCTTGCCGATGTCGTGGATGTCGCCCTTCACGGTGCCGATGACCATCTTGCCGATCTTGGGCGCGCCGGTTTCCACCAGCAGCGGGCGCAGCACGTCCATGGCCGCCTTCATGGCGTTGGCCGCCAGCAGCACTTCCGGCACGAACAGGATGCCATCACGGAAGTCGTCGCCCACGATCTCCATGCCGGGCATGAGGGCCTCGGTGAGGATGCGGTAGGGCTCCCAGCCGCGCTCCAGCAAGATCCGTGTGCCCTCCACGACCTCGTCCTTCAGGCCATCGTAGAGATCATCGCCAATCTGTTCGGCCAGCTCCTCGTCGTTCAGCTCGCGCAGGTCCAGATCGTCTTCGGTGTTGTCGCTCATGTGGCGCGCCTCTCGAGGTATTTTTCCACAGGTCTTGCAATTCTTTCACAGCCGCGCATGCGAATCAACGCATTTGGGCCATTTCGTCCGTGCCATGCCCTTGCAGACGCAGCCTTGCAAGGGCCGGAGGCGGCGCGCCGGGCCGTTTTTCGGCATGCGGAGCCGGTGGTGTGGAAGTGACGGCGTGCGCTCGCATGGCGTCTCCGGCGGAACTCGCCGCACCCGGAGTGGGCCCAACGATGCGGATGAGGTCGTTCTTGCCCTGGGCGCCACGCAATGGCCGGGGGCTGCCATCAGCGGCGAACAGCATGTCGCGGAAGCCAAACAGCCAGCCATGGGGCAGGCCGTTCGCCAGCCGCCAACGCCCTCGTGCATCGGTGGCAAGCAGCCGCCGTGTTTCCTCCCAGGCCACGCGCCAGCGTCCCTGTTCGCGCCGCAGAAGCAACGGGGCGCAAGTGGGGCGGTCCGGTGACCAGTGCAATACCGCGCGGTCATGGGCGACGTGGCCGGATGGTGTGCCGCAGGTGGCCCAACGCCGCCAGAGCTGGCGCAACTGGCCGGGGGTGGGGCGCGCGCGTTTCCACTGCTGGCGCGACTCGGCATCCAGCACCGGCGCGCCGGGGTAGGAGTCGCCCGCTTTCAGCATGAGCAGAAATACCCGAGTGGTGGCCAAGGGCTGATGTGGATGGGCCGCCGCCTCGCGCCGCCAGACCTTGCGGGCCAGAACGGCGGCATGGCGTTGCTCCAGCGCGCTCACCTGGCCGCGGGTAATTTCGTTCTGAACGGCCTTCCAGCCCAAGTATATCGGCAAGACCAACAGGGTGGCCGCCAGGGAGCTGCGCATGGTGTATGCGGCCGCGCGCTTCAGCCGTGGTGGCCACGGGCTGACACGGCTCCAGGGGCTTGCCGTTCGTCCGTCTTCCGCCACCGTTTTGCGGGCATTCTCTTGTGGCCTTCGCGGGCTTGCGGCGGGAGGCGTGATGATGGCCCGGGCGGACTTGCGGATCTCGCGCATGTGGGCGGGCAGGGCCATGAGCGGGTGGACATGCAGGCGCAATGAGCCGCAAGGATACTTCAATTCCTCAGAGATGGCGGCGTGCAGGCGCTCCATGCGTTCCCTGGCGCCGGGCAGGAAATGCCACATCCGGGGGCGCATGTGCAAAAGCAGCTCCACATGCCGCCAGCGTGGCGCGTGTTCGCAGGCGCATTCCGCCGCCCAGGCGAAACGGATTTCATGCCGCCAGGGGGCGAGTGCCAGCAGGATGTCTTCCGCCGTCTCCGGCGTGGCGGGGCGCAGGCGCTCTTTTTCCGGCGCGGCGTGGCGCTCGTGGTGAGCGTGGTGATGCAGCACGCGCAGGCGTGCCAGCTCGCGGCGCAGGGTGGGGGTATCATGCCCCTTGCCGGGGCCGCTCAGCCAGCGTTCGATTTCATCCGTTATGCGCAACAGCAGGGCAGGAGCGTGCTCCGCCGCATTCATGAGGTCGATCACGGCGCGCGCCTCGCCGCGCAGGAGCCGCAGCCGCGCGCGCAGGAAATTGGCCATTGGCGGCGGGCCTTCTCCGCTCTGGGAAGCATCGTCCGGAAAGGCCTCGTCCAGGAGCCGTTCGGCTTGCGACAGGTTGCCGGCGGAAACAAGTTGGTCGATATGCCGCAGAGCGCGCCATTGGCCCAGCCGCTGGCGCGCGCCTTCCAGGTCGCTCGACATGAATACCCCCCCACTCACACACGCACGCGTTCGACGCTCGTGTTGCGCAGCATAGCGTGGCCGATTCAATGGTCGGTGAAGGGACGTGGTAAACGGGCCATTGCTGCGTTTCAGCGCCGGTAGGGGTGGCCGTTGGCGTCGAATTGCCAGTCGGTGAAAGCAAAGGCGAGGTCTGCCGGCGGTGTGCCGGCGCGGAAACGCCAGCCGCCGCTGCGGCCAAAGCCGTAGATGCGGCTCATGCGGGCGAGATCGATGCGCCAGTGGCCATCTTCCATGCGGAACAGGAAAGGGGCGCAATTGCGTTCCGAGACTGGCCAGCGCGTCACCGCCAGGTTGCCTTTGGCGAAGAGCCGCGGCGCGCCACAGGCCGCATAAAGGCGGGCTTTCTTTTCCATGGTGGAAGCGGGAATGGCGCGGCTGGCCATCATGCGCCGGCTCGCGCGCGTGTACAGGAGCAGGGCGGCCACGGGCGTGGCCGGCGTGCGTGAGGGCAGCTCCCGCGAGGGGGCGGGACGGTCATGCAGGTAGGCAAGGGTTGCTACCGCCACGGCACCGAATACGGCCATCAGGATCAGGAGCGAGGAGGCGCGATGCCATGGCCGCTGCCGGGTGGCGGGCCTTGCCGTTCTCCGTGGCTGTACCTAGCCTTGCGTGGGCAGTTTGAGCCTTGTGCCATGCTTGCGGATGCGGCGGGCGCTGGTGGCATCGCCGGCGAATGGGCGCACGTGCACCCTCGTGGTGTGATGTTGCAGGCAGCTGAAGATTTCCGCCAGCTCGTGCGCCAGGCGCTGGCATTTCTCCGCGCCGTTAAGGCTCCAGAACCAGAAGGAGGGGCGCGTGTGCACCAGGATCTCCAGATGCCGCCAGGAGGTGACCGAATGCAGCCGGCGCTCGGCCACGAACGCCGCGCGGATGACATCGGCATGCTCCGCCAGCCGTGCCGCAATCCACGCCCTTTCGGATGGCGTCAGCTGCGGAGGATGCAGCATGTCGGCCGGTGGAATCCGTTGCAGCTCTTCAAAGGCCTTCTCGTGCAGTGCGCGCAATTGTTCAATGTCTTGGCGCAGTTCCGGCGTATCGTGCGCGGCGCCTTCGCCATCCAGCCAGGCGCCGATGTTTTCTGCGGCCATGACCGCCGTGTCGGGAAAGCGCACCACCGCCGTGAGCAGGTCATGCGCGCCGGCCTGATCGTTTTCGTGCAGCCGGGCCACGCCGCGCTGGGCCAGCGCCAGCGGTGGCAGCCCTCGTGGCAGGCGGGCTTCCAGGCTCTCGAGAATGGCCAGGGCCTGCCTGGTCTCTCCCAGCGTTAGCAGGTAACGGACAAGGGCGGAAGCATCCTCGGGCCCCGGCGGATGTCCGCCCAGGCGGCGGCGCACCGCTTCCAGATCCTTCAGGATCTCCTTTCGCTCCGCCCGGCAAAGATCGGCCACATGTTCCTGCCACTTGCGGACTTCCTGCGCCAGAGCGCGCTCCAGCGGCATGGCGTTGGGCGACAACATGATTTCGCTGGCCGGTCTTTCCGGCAGGGAGGGCGGGGCGATGGTGGCGGGACTTGTCCCCAGCGCGCGCAGCCGCTCGGACAGGGCGGGATGCGTGTCGTCATTGACGGTCTTCCTGCGCAGGGCGCGGGCCAGCCAGAGCTGCGCCCGGCGGGCATGGGCTTTTTCCTTCAGACGATTCCGGAAGCTCGTGAAGGGATCCTGTTGTGGCAGGTTTCCACGTTCCAGCGACTTTTCCTGTTCCTGCATCACGGCCGCCCACGCAGGCGCATGGGCTTCGACGGCGCACAGGGCGCGGGCCATGACATCCGGTCCCGCAATGGCCGCGGCCGCGGCATCGGCGGCGTATTCCTGCCGCCGTGCGAAGGGCATGGCCCGCCTGTGCAGGGCCGGCACATACCAGGCGTAGAAGTAACGGAAAGGCAGGCCCCACAGGCCTGCGTCCTGCAGGGTGTCCTGCGCGATGTCCGCCTGGGCCAGCGCCCGCCAGATGAACAGGGACATGCGCGTATGGCGGCCGGAAATGTGCGCCATTTCGTGCGCCAGCACGGCGCGCAGGGCCTTGTCATCCAGCACCATCATCAGCGGCAGGCCCACATGCACCACCGCCTCCCCCCTGGCAAACGGCAGCCACGAAGGGCGGTGCTCGGCCGCCGCGTTGTATTCTGCCGTCAGCTGCAAGGCGTCGATGGACGGGGTTTGCAGCTCGCGGGCCAGCTTGTCGATGGTGCGCCACAGGGCGGGGGCGTCCTTGCGGTGCAGGCGGATGTGCGGTTCCGCCGGGGCGCGAAGCCTGAGGACCTGCCAGAAGAGACCACCGCCCACCAGCAACAGCAGGGCCCCCGCCTTGAAGGCCACGGCATGTCCCGCCCCGCCGGTGGAGGCATGCCACAGCAACCAGCCGCCGGCGAAGATGAACAGCAGGGTCAGACCATACAGGAACAGGGGACCCAGCAGGGCAAACAGCCATAGCCGGCGCTCTTCGCGTTCCGGCATTCTTGCGAGCCGGGCTGGCGCGGCCGTTTCGGAGCCTGCCTGCACGGGGTGGCGAGGCTGGTGCATGTCTTGGGCCTCACGTGGAAATCGTCGGCGATTTCCACGAGAATGGCAATGACTTGCAAACAGGAGGTAAAGAAATGGGAAAAATCAGCCGCGGCGGCGGCGACGTCCCCCACGGCGGCCACCACGGCCCGCACCGGCGCCATCATCGCTACCGTGATGATGCCCATGGGCGCACTTGTGTCCGGCCTGCTGTTGCAGCGGGCCCAGCTTTTCCACGATCTGCTCCACGGTGGGGCGCTCGCCTGGCTCATAGCCCTGCAGCGCGCGGTGCATGGCGGACACGTGCTCGAAAGTATTGCCGCAGCAGCCGCCGATGATGCGCGCCCCGGCATCGCGCGCCATGCGGGCATAAGTTCCGGCCATGTCCACCGTGCCGGAATAGACGATGTCGCCATCGACGAACTCCGGCACGCCGGCGTTGGCCTTGGCCACCACGATGGCGTCCGGCGCGGCTTCTGTCATCTCCAGCACGGAAAGGAGCAGGTCCGGCGCGCCGGTGCCACAGTTGGCGCCGAAGGCGTAAAGGTTCTGCTCCTGTGCGAAGGCGGCGAGCTGGGCGGGTTGCACGCCCATCATGGTGCGTCCGGCGGTGTCGAAGCTCATGGTGACGACTATCGGAAGACCAGGCGCCACCTTTCGCGCGGCCTCCACGGCGGCCTGCGCCTCTTCCAGCGAGGACATGGTCTCGATCCACACCACGTCCACGCCGCCTTCCGCCAGCGCGGCAATCTGCTCGGCGAAGGCGGCCACGCCTTGCTCGTATTCCAGCGTGCCGCCGGCGTTGACGAAAATCTCGCCGGTGGGGCCGACGGAGCCGGCCACCACCACGGGGCGGGGGGCCTTTTCCGCCAGGTCGCCGGCGATTTTCGCCGCCTTCTCGTTCAGCTCCGCCACGCGATCCTGCGCGCCGTGCAGGGTGAGGCGGAAGCGGTTGCCGCCAAAAGAGTTGGTGAGAATGATGTCCGAACCGGCGTCGATGAAACCCTGGTGCAGCCACTGGATGACATCGGGCTTCTCGTCGTTCCACAGCTCCGGCGGATAGCCCGACTCGAGGCCCTTCATGAACAGGTTGGTGCCGGTGGCGCCGTCGGCCAGCAGCCAGCCGCGCTCTTCCATCAATTCCGTCAGCGAGGTTCTGGACATCGAAAACTCCCTGCCCAAATGTCAATTCAGGCACTTCGGTTTCATTTTGTGCCACATCGGCTTCCGTCTAGCAGTCCGTGACGGAGATATAAAGGGATATTTATGTGAGGAGCAAGGCCATGCGCATCGGCGTGCCGAAGGAGATCAAGGTGCATGAATACCGGGTGGGGCTGACGCCGGCCAGCGTGCGGGAAATCACCCATCACGGGCACGAGGTCATCGTGCAGAGCGGGGCCGGAGAAGGCGTTGGCTGCTCGGACGACGCCTACCGCCACGCCGGCGCGCGGGTCGTGGATTCGGCGGAAGAGGTGTGGCGCGCGGCTGAATTGATCGTGAAGGTTAAGGAGCCGCAGCCGGAGGAATATCCCCTGTTGCGCGAGGGGCAGGTGTTGTTCACCTACCTGCACCTGGCGGCGGATGAACGGCTGACGCGGGCGCTGATGGATTCGGGCGCGGTGTGCATCGCCTATGAGACCGTTACCGCCCCGGACGGCTCGCTGCCGCTGCTGGCGCCCATGTCGCAGGTGGCCGGACGCATGGCGGCGCACGTGGCGGCGCACTGCCTGGAGAAGGAGCAGGGCGGCATGGGCGTGCTGATGGGCGGCGTGCCCGGCGTGCGCCCGGCGCGGGTGGTCATCATCGGTGGCGGCATCGTGGGCGAGAACGCCGCGCGCATGGCGCTGGGGCTGGGGGCGGATGTCATCATCATCGAGAAGTCGCCCGCCCGCATGCAGGAGCTGGAGCGCATCTTCAACCACGGCGTGAAGACCATCTACTCCACCCGGCTGGCCATAGAGGAGGAGGTGCTTCAGGCCGATGCCGTCATCTGCGGCGTGCTGGTGCCGGGCGCGGCGGCGCCGAAACTGATTTCACGCGAGCTGGTGGGGCGGATGAAGCAGGGCTCGGTGATCGTGGACGTGGCCATCGACCAGGGCGGCTGCGCGGAAACCTCGCGCCCGACCACGCATGACAATCCCACCTATGTGGTGGACGGCGTGGTGCACTATTGCGTGGCCAACATGCCCGGCGCGGTGGCGCGCACGTCTGCCTTCGCGCTGAACAACGCCACGCTGCCCTACGTTTTGGCGCTGGCGGAGAAGGGCTGGCGGCGGGCGCTCATGGATGACGAGCATTTGCGCAATGGCCTGAACGTGGCCTTCGGCAAGATGACGCACCCGGCGGTGGCGGAGGCGCTGGGGCTGGAATACGTGCCGGCCGAGGCCATTCTGGAAGCCACCAACATGCACTGATTTCTCGCCGCCGGCCACGCCACAGGGCGAGCCTGGCGATCGTTCATTCGTGATCTTCCGGCCGGCGGCGCTGACGGGCGGCAAAGCGGCCCACGCGCAGCTGCGACTGGTAGTCGGAGGGGGGCGTGGGGAAGCGGGCCGAGCCATAACGCAGCAGCAGCAGCGCCAGCGAAAGGATGAAAGCGGAAACGGCGATCCAGGCCAGTTGGCTGAAATCCGCCGCCTTGCCGTGCGCTGCCTCCAGCCGGCCCACTTCGCCAATGAGCAGGCGCGTCAACGCCGTGATGGCTACATAGACCAGGAATCGCACGGGCATGCGAGAGGTGCGGAAGTAAATGCCCACCATGGCGCCGATTTCCAGGTAGATGAACAGCAACAGCAGGTCGGCGACGGTGGCGTGGCCCTTGTTGAAGATGAGGGTGAACTCGTAGATGGCCGCCGAAACCGTGGCCGCGCCAATGGCGAACAGCGCCATGTAGTGGAAGATATCCACCAGGAGGTTGCCCAGCGGGTCGATGAAACGGGCGATGGTGCGGTCTATGCGGGTGAAGACACGCGGCACTTCCACGATGGGCAGGGGAGTGTCTTCCTGAGCCGAATCGGCCTTGTCATGCTTGGGCCTGTCGTGTCTTTCCTGCGCCATGTTCGCCCCGTTTTCCCAAGGGTGGACGATTCCCCGCGCAATATATAACAGAAACGGCGCGGAGGCATGCGCGATTTGGTATCGGGCCGCGGGTGCGGATGGCGGTGAGTGGCGGGGCATGTGGCGGATGCAAGGCTGCCTTGGCCTCGATGTCGCGGCGGGAATGCGTTTCGGACTTGACTTGCGCCGCCGCCGCCCTTAAGTGATGCATCGTCCGCTGCGGACAGCGGCGGATTTCCTTCACGGGAACATGCGCGGGCGTAGTTCAGTTGGTTAGAACGCCGGCCTGTCACGCCGGAGGTCGCGGGTTCGAGTCCCGTCGCTCGCGCCATTTCCTTTCCTTCGATCTTCTTTGGCTCGGCGTGCCCTTTTCATCCTACGCTTTCATTTTTTTGCAGGAGGCGGCCCCGCTTGTCCGCGCTCTCCGCATGATGGAATCGTGCGCGCCCCTTCTGCGACACATTTTACACACCCCTGCCCAAAAGCTGGCCTTGCGGTGAAAGTGCCGTTAGGCTATGCCACCGCGAGACAAGCCGAATGTTTGTGCGCGCCGGGGGGCGATTGGCGCGCCAACGTGGGAGAGGGGAGATGCAGGACCTGCTGATGCAATATCTGCCCGTGGCGATCTTCATCGGCATCGCCAGCGTCATCGGCGTGGCGCTGTTTCTCTCGGCCGTCATCATCGCGCCGAAGCACCCGGACAAGGAAAAGAACTCGGCCTACGAGTGCGGCTTCGATCCGTTCGACGACGCGCGCATGAAGTTCGACGTGCGCTTCTACCTCGTCTCCATCCTGTTCATCATCTTCGACCTGGAGGTGGCCTTTCTGTTTCCCTGGGCGGTGACGCTGAAGGAAAACGGCCTGTTCGGCTTCTGGTCGATGATGGCCTTTCTTGGCGTGCTGACCATCGGGTTCATCTACGAATGGCGCAAGGGCGCGCTGGAGTGGAAGTAGGACAAGCCGAAGCGGGAGCGTGGCAGGCATGCAGAACAAGCAGGACAAGCCCATTCTGATACGGCCCGGCGAGGCGGAAACCCTCGTCTCGGCGACGGCCGCGCACCGCGCCAGCATCGCCGCGTTGAACGAGGAGCTGTCCAACAGGGGGTTCATCACCACGTCTGTCGACAGCGTGATCACCTGGGCGCGCACCGGCTCGCTGATGTGGATGACCTTCGGCCTTGCCTGCTGCGCGGTGGAGATGATGCAGGCGGCCATGCCACGCTACGATATGGAGCGCTTCGGCTTCGCGCCGCGCGCCTCGCCGCGCCAGTCGGACGTGATCATCGTGGCGGGCACGCTCACCAACAAGATGGCGCCGGCGATTCGCAAGGTCTACGACCAGATGCCCGACCCGAAATGGGTCATCTCCATGGGCAGCTGCGCCAACGGTGGGGGGTATTATCACTACTCTTATTCGGTGGTGCGCGGCTGCGATAGGGTGCTGCCGGTGGATATCTACGTGCCGGGCTGTCCACCCTCGGCGGAGGCGCTGATGTACGGCATCCTGCTGTTGCAGCGCAAGATCCGCCGCACCGGCACGCTGGAACGCTGAGCGGGAAAACGGGTACAGGCGGACCATGGCGGTAGCGACGGAACAGGAGCTGGCCGAAATCGGCGAACACGTGGCGGACGCGCTGGGCGACGCCGTGCGCGGCGTATGCGTGGTGCACGGCCAGTTGCAGATGGTGGCGCGCAAGGAGAGCATTCGCGAAGTGCTTCACTTCCTGCGCGACGATCCGCGCTGCCGTTTCGTGGCCTTCACCGACATCTGCGGCGTGGACTGGCCCGAGCGCGAGGAGCGTTTCGAGGTGGTCTATCATCTGCTTTCGCCATACCTGAACGCGCGGGTGCGGGTGAAGGTGCCAGTGGCGGAGGGCGAGGCGGTGCCCTCGGTCATCGAGGTGTTCCCCGGTGCGGAATGGTACGAGCGCGAGGTGTGGGACATGTACGGGGTGTATTTCACCGACCACCCCGACCTGCGCCGCATCCTCACCGATTACGGCTTTTCCGGCCACCCGCTGCGCAAGGACTTTCCGGTTACCGGCTTCGTGGAGGTGCGCTACGACGAGGACTTGAAGCGGGTCATTTACGAGCCGGTGAACCTGCAACAGGCCTGGCGCGAGTTCGACTTCCTCTCGCCGTGGAAGGGCGAGCCGGCGGTGCTGCCGGGCGACGAAAAGGCGGGCGCGGCCCCATGCCCGGGCAATGGCGAGGCGGAAAAGGACGAGGAGGCGGGCGCATGAGCGAGCGTGACGTGAGCGTGCGCAACTTCACCATCAACTTCGGCCCGCAGCACCCGGCGGCGCACGGCGTGCTGCGCCTGGTGCTGGAGCTGGACGGCGAGGTGGTGGAGCGGGCCGACCCGCACATCGGCCTGTTGCACCGCGGCACGGAAAAGCTCATCGAGACCAAGACCTGGCACCAGGCCGTGCCCTATTTCGACCGGCTGGACTACGTGGCGCCGATGAACCAGGAGCACGCCTTCGTGCTGGCGGCGGAAAAGCTTCTGGGCATCGAGGTGCCGTATCGCGCCAAGGTCATCCGCGT
>JALVSR010000103.1 GCA_027024225.1 Hyphomicrobiales bacterium
CTATCTATCAATTTCTCTAACCGGTCTTGAATCATGGTATGCTCGCTAAGTGATTGTTTTGCAACAAAAGCGCGAACATATTGAGAAGCTTTGTCAAGCTTTTTTTGTGCAATTTTCCAACTTTTTTTCACACCGCCATCGAGCCCGGAACACTCCATGATTTGGGGAGAAAATTTCTTACTCGAAAATTCTATTATTGTGTATTTTGCTGTTAGACACCGCTATAGCGCCTTTCTGTGCAGATTCTACTCAGGAGGTCGGCTTATTGAGCCGGACGCCGTTGTGATTTCTGAGCTGCCTGTGCGGCAGTGAACACTTCGAGGGCGTCATCGGCAAAGATGAGCACTTTCTGAGCTGCCTGTGCGGCAGTGAACTACTCGCCGCGAGTGTACATGCCGGAGTTGCCTTTCTGAGCTGCCTGTGCGGCAGTGAACTCGCCACGGCAGCATAGGGTGCAGCCGTTGCATTTCTGAGCTGCCTGTGCGGCAGTGAACCGCCAATGGACAGAGCGCTGGCCTCGTCTGAGTTTCTGAGCTGCCTGTGCGGCAGTGAACCCGAGCAATACCGCAATCGAAAACCTGATGTTTTTCTGAGCTGCCTGTGCGGCAGTGAACAAGGATTTTACTGGTTCTCGCGTCAGGTTTACTTTCTGAGCTGCCTGTGCGGCAGTGAACATGGATTTTGGGCGCGACGCGCTGCGATTCGGTTTCTGAGCTGCCTGTGCGGCAGTGAACGAGGGCCTGTGCTACCGACGCAGGTGTACCCATTTCTGAGCTGCCTGTGCGGCAGTGAACTATCGTTGCTACTTCCATGTTTTCTGCATTTGTTTCTGAGCTGCCTGTGCGGCAGTGAACGAATCCGGCGATGCTGTGGGGAGATTCGATCATTTCTGAGCTGCCTGTGCGGCAGTGAACCCAGAGATCGTATCGGCTCTTCGATCACTTGGTTTCTGAGCTGCCTGTGCGGCAGTGAACCCAGCATCCGCTTTCCGCGAAAATACGGGTGTTTTCTGAGCTGCCTGTGCGGCAGTGAACGATTCGCCGATTGCCGCCGGTAAATATGGATCTTTCTGAGCTGCCTGTGCGGCAGTGAACTGTCCACCCTTACAATATGCCAGCGGGCGGCTTTTCTGAGCTGCCTGTGCGGCAGTGAACATGGAGCGGAGCAGCATTTGCGCGCCCTTGTATTTCTGAGCTGCCTGTGCGGCAGTGAACACCAGTAGACCGACTCGCCGCCTCTGTCGCTATTTCTGAGCTGCCTGTGCGGCAGTGAACGGAACGCCGCCGATGATCTGAGAAAACTTGTCTTTCTGAGCTGCCTGTGCGGCAGTGAACGCTTTCAGTTGTCATCGCTTCATTCTCAAAATTTTCTGAGCTGCCTGTGCGGCAGTGAACCTGCCCGTGATCGGGTGAGGCTCGTAGTTCTCTTTCTGAGCTGCCTGTGCGGCAGTGAACTGTTCTCCTTTGATGAGGATCGCTCCATTTGCTTTCTGAGCTGCCTGTGCGGCAGTGAACGATTACGAGATGAGCCAGAGGGAAATCGCGCATTTCTGAGCTGCCTGTGCGGCAGTGAACTTCCAGCGTCGGCCAGCGGGCATAGTCGGATCTTTCTGAGCTGCCTGTGCGGCAGTGAACAGAAACACCCTGTCTTGCCGGTATTGCAGCAATTTCTGAGCTGCCTGTGCGGCAGTGAACGAATCTGGCGCTCAACCCGGCTTTTACGGTCGTTTCTGAGCTGCCTGTGCGGCAGTGAACGGCCACGGGACACTGACGCTGCAAAGCGCAAATTTCTGAGCTGCCTGTGCGGCAGTGAACTAGAAATATACGATGCCAAGTGCTTGTTGTAAAAGAGCGGTTGGCGAAAATCAGGGGATTCCGCCTTTTTTCACCGCCTGTCGCAAGTTGTTGATTCTGCGTTGATTGCGACAGGCGCGAAAAAAAGGGTCAAAACCAGGGGATGGTGGTTTCCGGGCTGAGGCCGTAATGGCTGAAGCGGCCTTCCACGGGCTGATCCACAATGGGGCCGTGCTCGATGAACAAGCGGAATCTCTGTCCGGTGCTTTGGCTGCCGATCGTTATATAGGGCAGCGCAAGGGTTTCGGTTGCGCTGTCGGGGATGGCTTGCCGCGCGCTCTGTTCATCGACCGGATGGCGCCGCATATAGCGGCGGCGCAGTCTTTCGGGGCTGCTTTTTGCCTGCACGCGGCGAACCCTGCGGTAGCCTTTTGGCGTGGGTATGGGTTGGACGCCGGTGACATGAATATGGTCACTCATGCCCTGCAGCCAGTTGTGATTCATCAGCTCGGACAGACCCTGTTCACTGCCGTGCAGCCGCAGGCGTTTTCCCAATGTGGGTTTTTTATCGTCATGCTCGGGAAAGCTGACACCGATCCGGTTGTCGCCCCATTCCACCAGGCCCCGATGGAGCTTGGCGAACAGGGCGTTCATCAGCAGATTGGGCGGAAACTCGGGATCGGGCAGCAGGCTGATTTCGATATAGTGATCCATCGCTTCAGTCCTTCTCGCCGAACACGCCGCCGCGAATCAGGTTGGCCATGACGAAGTGTTGCTGTGCTTCATCCGGCGCCTGCCCTTTCAGCACCCATTGGTCGAGCAGGTGGTAGAAGTCCATGTTCTGTTTGGGCTGGCGGTAGGCGCGTCCTTGCGAGGTGACGGAGCCGTAGGGCTCCACGGCGATGGGGCCCAGGGGCTCGCCCTCGTCATTGGGATACCAGGTATCGATGGTGCGCAGCGCGTTACCGATCTTCTGGCTGTGCATGGCGGCGACGCCATCGACCTGATACAGGGTCTTGCTTTTCTGGCCCTTCTGGTCGCCCTTGTCGAGGATCAGTTCCTGTGACGGATAGACTTCCTGCCCCCGGCCCATGCGGGCATGGGCCACGACCTCCAGCAGGACAGGGGTATCACCGGCAAGGCCGGTCTGGATCGTGTCGGCCAGTTCGTTCAGCGAGTCGTCGGTGGCATCGAAATCGCGCAGGGAAAAATCCAGCGCATTGAAATGCCAGGAAGCCGTGCGCTCGCCCTGTTCCAGCTTGTACACATCGATCTCGACCTGTTCCGCGGCCATGCGGTTGCGCCACAGGAAGCGGCCATTGGCCAGGTTGATGGCGTAACGGCGGGCCAGCTCGCCAAAGCCGGTTTCCGATTGATATTGCTCGATGACCTGGGCCAGCGCCTGCTGGTAGTCCGGGTTGTTGCAGGCGGAAGGGGCGCCAACGCCGCCGAGTACGCGAAGCGTGAAGCTGGCGCGCAAAGTGTCGGCATTGGCTGGCAGAGTGGCGACATCCACGGTTTGCAGATTCGGGTTCTGGATGGCGGCATCCAGTTTTGCCGGGTCTTGATCCTTTGTCTTGAGACGGTTAGAGATGGTGCCACGCACGGATTTCTCGCGAATCTCGACAGCGGGCCAGTCCGCGGTCTTCCGATCCTCCCAATCACCGGCATGAAACAGCGCGTCGGAGGGGTCGAGCTTGCGTTCGAAGGCGAGGACGGAGGCGGTTTTGAGTTGGGTTGCAGTCATGGGTTTACTCCTTGTTCAGGGTGGTTGCATAGTCGTTGGCGCACAGATACAGGCCGTTGTTGTCATCGGTCTGATATCGCCACATGAGGTGATCGGGATGGTGGATACGATGCGGGCTGATCCACTGGCCCAGCGAATAGAGGCTCTCGACGAAACGGAAGGGCGTTTCAGCGTCCCGCGCATGGGCGACCTGAGCGGGCGGGTAGAGTTCCGACAGGCCGCTGTAACCGATCGGTAGCGGAACGATCCAGCCGGGTGCTCGCTGGTATTGCCAGTGAACCTGGCCCTGTTCGTCGGTCTCTGGTTCGACATGAAGCGCGGACAGGTCGATCAGGGCATCCAGGGCATTGGCATCGGGGTTCTGCTCCCGAAGTTCATCCAGCCGGGTGGCCAGCAGGTCTGGCCGATGGACCAGGGCGAAGCCCGGCAGCAAGCGCCGTCGCAGCTTGCGGAAGGCTTCAAGATTGTCCGATTCATCATCCCACCAGGGTTGCCACAACGGTCGGTTCGCGGAGTCGCGCGTGGGGAGGATGCTGCCGCCGGCCAGGCGCATGCCCTGCACCGTTGCGGAAACCTTCTGCAGAAATTCTTCCGGTTCATCTTCGAGGTCACCTTCGGTTTCCAGCAGCAGGCTGATTTCCATGTGGGCGCGGCCTTCCTCGATGAGGGCGGCGTCCTTGTCCTGCCATTTCTTGTAGCCGGCGCGAACGGGGTGACGCATCAGGTTGAACACCTGATGCCGCCTGCGATTGGGCTGGGTGGTCAGCGGCTCGAAGCGGTGACAGACGATGGCTGCGCCGGTGAATTGCACTTCCCAATCGTCGCGAAGCCTTCGCTCCAGCGCGTGGGCAAAGCCGAGAAAGGCGGTGGGTGAGGGAAAGCCCCAGCTCAAGGGGCCAGAGATGGCATTCGCATTCTGCACCCGAAGATGGGGAATCAGCAGCAGGCCGTCGATGTCAGTCATGGTGCAACTCCTCGCGCAGCAGGCACAGTTCATCATCCAGTTCCTTGCGCCAGTGCTGGCGCTCGGCATCGGCCATTGGTGTCTTGTCGCTGCGCAGTTGCTTGTTCAGCCAGCGGGAAAAGCCGTCGGTGATGTCTTCGCGCCAATCGGTGGCAGCACGCGCGGCGGCGAAATCCTCATCCTCGCCCGCGCGCCCCGGGTCGAGCCAGAACTGTTCGGCCCGTGAGAGACGGCATTCGGGATCGGCGGACCAGCCGGAGGGCAGTTGCTGGATACGGATGGCCAGCATCAGCAGCTCGTCGATGATCTGGCGGGTCAGTTCGGCGCGTTTGTTGCGGATGGCCAGGTTGTTGTGGCCGGTTTTTTTCAGGAAGTCCCTGAGCATGAACAGCGGCTGGCGGATGGCGCGGAAACCCAGAATCCAGCGGCCGAAAATGCTTTCCACATGGCAGGGGGGCTTGAGGCCGCGACTCGTCCATTGTGGCGGCAGGGAAGGCAGCAGCCAGGCCTCGCCGTGCCGTTCGCTGTTGAGCTGGCTGATGTTCTGCGGCTTGGTGCCGCCGAATTTGATGATGGCCAGATTGGGGTATTCGCGATAGCCATGTGAGCAGGGCTCATTCCTGTTGCGCGCCTCTCGGGCGGTGCGGGCTTCGTCGGAGAAACGGTCATGATGGATACGCTCGTACTGGTACTGAACCAGTGAAGAGGGGAACAGCGGTGCCAGCAGGTGATAGCTGTCATCATCCACGGGCCAGTAGGTCTGCTTGGCCAGCTTGTGGGAGGCCGGGGCACCCCCGAGATCGTCGATGCTCGCAAAGGCCTTCATCCAGGTCTTGGCGTCTTCGTCAGCGCCGAAGGCGTCTCGCAAGGCATCAGAAGCGGACTGGGCCAAGTCAAGCAGGCTTGTGCCGTTCACTTCGAGGCGGAGAAATTTGTACACATCCAGCGCGGCCGCGTTGCCGACGACATCGGCGGCAGGGGCAGCCAGGCTGTGTGTGCCCACAAGGACTTCACCGGCTGCCGGATTGCCCGCGCTGAACAGGCTGCTGCCTTTGGCGTCGGGATGGCTGTATTTGATGGCATGGGTAACCCGCCGGATTTGTGATACCCGGCGGGCGGCATCGGCGATCCAGCTTCGCGGCTCGTGTTCCTCGATCAATTTCCGGCGCTTTTCCTCTTCGCCTTGCTTGAGCTTGTCGAGCTTGGGTTGCAGGCGACTATTGAGGAAATGGCGAATAACAGACTTTATCTCTTCTGTTCTTGGGTGGGTTTGAGCCATAATGTGACCTCTATTTTCTTGGCAATAGCAATATATTTGGCTACCATGCCCCAGCCTAGTTGCCGGGGCATGGTGGCGTTAGCCTAATAAGGCGAGGTGCCTGCCAAACACCAGCGTATCCTCCTGCTCCCACATTCCCGGAAGCTTGGGTTCCCTGTAAGGAAAGTGAATAGATCGAGGGCATGGCAGTGCCCTCGATCTTCTATTTTACTCAAGTAAAATAATAAGTCAACCAGTTAACATTGAGTTTCACTATATCGCGAATATTCTTCTTTCCCAATTCATTGGTTTATACTTCTATCGAACTGCCGAGTAGGCAGCTCAGAAAAGTTACCATTGAGTTTCAATTTCCACTGCCGAACAGGCAGTAAAATTACTTATTGTTTTTCTGAAATCCCAAGGCCGGATGGTATCGCCAGGAGATTTCCTTCTCCGTATCTTCCCGGAGATCGATAATGCCAAACCTTCGGGCGCATTCGGCGCTTTCCATACCCATCCGTTCCGCCAGGCCTTCGAGGGCATCCCGATAGTCGGTCTCGCCAAAGAGAGAGATGGCCGGGCCGTTCTCCACGCAATCCAGATGCAGGCTGCCGCTGTGATCCGTGGCGGGGCCGTATTTTTCGAAGCGCATCAGGGTCAGTTCATCGTCATCGTTCACGTCGAGATAATAGCGGCCCTGCCGAACCGGATCGTCACGGAAGGGTTGTACCCGCTGCAATTCGCCGCTCAAGTGGGCGCGGGTGCGATACCAATGGGTGACCGGTGTCGTATGGGGCAGGCCTTCGACTCTTTCGATGCCCATCAGCATCCGCAGTTGGGCGTGTTCCAGGTCGGCCAGGTTGTCGCGGGGGCTCAGCGGCTCGCGTTCGCGGATGCGGGCGCTGGCGTCGATGCGCGCCAGTTGCTCGTCGGTGATCAAATCGTTGAGATCATGGCTGTCGAGCAGCGGGCCATCCGATCCGGACCGCTTGGTTTCGAAACCGGGATGGCAAAAGGCCGGTCCGCTCATGCCGTGGAGAAGGTGGGCGATGTTGGTCTGCATCAGAGCGATATTGGGTACTTTCGTTTCCGGCGCTCCACGGTGACGCCGCACCCGGCCGGCAAGCTGGATCAGCGAGCGGATGGAGGAGGGCTCGACGATGGCCCAGTCGTAGTCATGGTCACGGCCCACCTCGGCCACCGGGCTGGCCAGGATGATGAACAACTGATCCGGTTCATCGTGCTGATCCAGCATGGCGCGGATTTCCGGCTTCTGGAACAGGCGGGCGTCGCCTTGCTCGCGCTTGAGCAGTCGGTCGAGCTTTTCCTCGATGGCGGCGCGCATCAGCAGCGGGTGACGGGAGTGATAGACGCACAGATGGATGCGCTGATTCGGCTGACCACCCAGCCGTAACAGTTCCTGCGCCGTGGCGATGATGTCGCGGATATGAGCCATGCGGATCAGACCGCAGCTCAGGCGTTTGCCGGTGGCTGGATCGATGACATGATGGTTTGCATGCAGTTGAACGGCGGTATCCCGCAGTATGCCGGCCCAGGTGGGGTAGATTTCCTCCTTTGGGGAAGGCGCGGGGATGTCCACCGGCTGAATGCGGGCGCGGCGTTTCTGTTGGGCCTGGGCCAGTTTGCCCAGGCGCTTTTCGACGAATCGGAGATGGTGGGTGGCGAAGGTTTTCGTATCGGGGCAGTCATCGGCCATGCAGCCGAATTCATCGAACCAGGCGCAAACCGGATTGAGCGCCTGCCCCGGCTCGCCCCGGTTCTGTTGAAAAAGATCTCTGCCGGCGCGCCAGGCATCGAACAGCCCCTGCACCAGCGCAGGGGGCAGGGTGGCGGAGGAGAGCAGGACATTACTGCCGAGCATCCCGGCCCAATGCACCAGCCGGGTCAGCGCAGGCAGGTCGTTCAGATCGAAATCATCGGGTTCGTCCAGCACCAGATCGGAGGTCAGCAGGCGCAGCATCGGGGCGATCTGATGCCCGCCCCGGGTGCTTTCGGTGGCGGGCATCAGGTGGTCGATGGTGCTGATGAGGATGGGGGCGGCCAGCAGCTTTTGCGCATCCGGGGATTTTTTCAGCCATTGCGACAGCGGCCCGTCTTCGAGGCTGCCTTCGTAGTGGACGAAGCTGTTAGCGTCGAGCAGCTCTTCCAGGGATTCACTGCCCCGGTCGGCGGGTCGGGAGGGCGTGTCCGGCCGGTGTTGTCGCTCATGCAATTCGCGGATGGCCCCGCCGCCGACCAGCACCGCCATGTCTTCCGCGCCCAGTTTGAGGCGTTCGCGGTAGGCGTCGCCGGTCTGTAGCGTCAGCGTGCGCAGGCCCAGGGCGATGTTGAAGCGCGCCCCCTGCCTTGGGTCGGCCAGGGCATAGAGGATGCGTCCGTTGGCGAAGGTCTTGCCCATGCCGGTGGAAGCCATGTTGACGCCGAAAAAGCCCTGATCCCGCGCCCGTTGGCGGATACTGGCCGCCAGATCATGGGCCTTGTTCTGCCAGGTGAAGCGGCGATCGGATGTGCGGCGGGTGAACCCCTTGTGGCGGGCGATGCGGGAGACTTGCCGGTTCAGGCGCGGCAGTTGCCAGAGCAGGCGGGAGGCCTGGGCCTCGACGCCCAGCAGGTGCTCGTCCAGCCGTTGCTTGAGCCGGCCTTCGGCGTCGGTATTGGCATGGAGGGGGTAGTCGCGGTCACCCAGGCCCGGTTGGGCGGGCAGGCTGGAGTAGTAGTGGTCCGCCAGCATCAGGCCGAGCCGGGCCAGGTGCAGCGCATGGGGGTTGTCCAGACAGTTCTGCTCGAACAGCCGCTCGTGCCCCAGCATGCGGCGGGCAAAGCGGGCGGTGCGCTTGCGCCAGGACTGGCTGTTGAATGGTGTGCCTTGCGGGAACTGCCAGCACTGCTCTTTCAATTTCTGGTAGTCCTTCTCCTTTTCGTCCTGCCATTGCTGGCGCTCACCGCACCAGGCGGCTTTCAGACTGTCGGGCAATCTGTTGAGGCTTTTTTCTCTTGTTCCTGCCTTGCGGTCCGGGTTTGTCGGCAATCGGTGATGGCTCACGATGAGCCAGCCCACAGCTTGCGCCAGCGGCGGGAGCTTTTTCATTGGCGGCAACGAATGCTTGTCGATGCCGTCGCGGATGATGTCTTCGGGTAACCGGGCCGCTTCTTCGGCGCTCAGGTTTTCCAGCCGTTCCAGCCACGCCCGGTCGTCCGGTGCATCACCCACCAGGGCCTGAAACAGGCGCAGGGAAATCCATTCGTGGCGATAGACATCGGCAATGGGCTTGCCGGCTTTCAATTTGTTCTGAAAAGCGAGGCAGGCCTTGCCCAGGTCGTGCATCAGCGCAGCCAGGGCGGCCAGCAGGCGGATGGCCTCGCCATTGATCCAGTCGTCTTCGTCTTCCGTGCGCAGTACATTGCGTTGCGTGGTGTTGGTCGGCGTGCCGCCGCGTTCGTTGAACTGGCGGGCGTCGCCCACGATCCACATCAGCTCGCTGTGGTTACGCCCATGAATCCAGAAGCAGGCGACCGCCGTGTTCTTGCGGGCCGTCTTGCGTAGCAGGCGGTGCAGGGTCTTGAGTCCTTCCAGGGTGATGGCCGTCTGCCAGCTGCGATCGCCGCGCCGCTCGGCGAATTGATCGAGGATGCGCCGGGTCTCTTTCAGCGCCCGCTTGCCGCACTGGGAAACCAGCATCACATTCATGGGCTTGCTTCCCCGTGCTGCAGGGCAATGGCTTTCAGCGTATCGATGATGGTGTCCAGCGCCTCGGCCTGGGTGAGCGCCTCGATACAGGCCTGGCGGAATTCGTTTTCTTCGTGGCCGGCCATGGCGGAGAGGAAAGCCTGAGGAAGGATCAGCGCATCCTTGATGATGTCGGCGGCGTCGAACACCAATCCGCCTCGGCGGGTCTTGCCGTGCAGCACGGCCAGGCCGTGGGGTAGCCCGAGAGTCCAACAAGCAGTGGCGCCCAGACCATAGGCCAGATAGTTGCCATGATCGAGAAAGCGGTTGGCCGGGTCCGTACCCGAGCCACGCTTGGCGCGGGTGAACTCCCCGTAGCCAGTAGTATCCACCGCCAGCTTGAACAGCTGCTTGGTCAGGCGGGCCTCGCCGGTGAGCAGATCATTGACATCGCCGGCCTTGTCGATCTGTTGCTCCGCCTGTTGCAACAGGGTTTCCAGACGGGCCTCGTCCACGACGAAATCCCGGTCGCGCAGACGCCGCTGCAGCCAGTGGCGTCGAATCTGCTTCAGGCGGGTGTGCTGGATCTCTCGCGCGGCTTGTAGTCGCCGGTCATCATCGAACCAGAAGCGCACCCAGGCTTGCAGGTACTCGGTTGGCCGGTATTCGCTCTGGGGCGAGAACCAGAGGATATCCGTATCCCGCTCGGTGGCGCTGAACAGCGGCGTGCCGCCACCACCGCAGAACCCGACCAGAACCCCGGCCTTGGCCAGCTCGCGCATGGCGGCCTGGGTGATGGAGGTGCCGGTACCGAGCAACAGGGCCGTGGTGTTGGCGATGGGAATATTCCAGTAGAGCGAGCGCCGGCCTTCGTCGGTGACATATTCGACGCGCCCGCCATTGACCAGCACCCGGCAATGCTCCAGGTAGTAGAGGTTGGCGCGTTTCGAGTGGAGTATGGTCTTGAGGTCTGACGGGGAAAGATCGTCCATGGGAACCAGCAATCATTGGAATCCGCTACACTCTATGTTGCTTCGCGCAAGGCGTCAAAGTGCGTTGATGCCTTGACGAATTCGTATCCTTGACATGAGATTCGGGTATTGATGGGGAAAAAGATTTGTATTGCAGTAATCGGGTTGATGCTGTCGCTCGGCATGATTTCCTGTGGGAATAGTACGGATGAGGCGGATAATCCCAAGGCGCAGTGGATTCGGGATGCCTATGCCACGATTTCGTCAGGGCATTTCCCGAGGCTGAAGGCGGTTTCCTGGTGGCATGAAAACTGGGACTCCGTATCCCTGCGTATCGACTCATCCGAGGCCAGTCTGCAGGCCTATCGCGAGGCGGTGGCCGATGATGCCTTTGTCACTGAACCGCGCTTTTCCGCGGACAAGCTGCTGCCGCCGGACGATAGCCGCTATTATCTGGCGGCCTTTCCGGATTTCTGTGGCCCGGAGGATTGCGTCTCGGCTGAACGGATACGGGATTTTGAGGCTCTGGCGGACAAGCCGATTGCCTGGGCCTATTTCTCCGACAACTGGTTCGATCCGGCTACGGGGCAGCCACGTATTCGTTTTCCACGGGCGGCGGTTGAGGCCATAGATGCGGCTGGCCGGGTGCCCTTTGTGCGCCTGATGGCGCGTACCCGTTATGAGGAAGGCAAGG
>JALVSR010000104.1 GCA_027024225.1 Hyphomicrobiales bacterium
CATGCCGAAAGTGCAAGGCTGGCTTGCCGCGACCGGAAAAAGGGGAACGGAAAGGAAAGCGCCTGCAGAAAAATCGGTGCTGGCGCTTTCGGCAGTCAATTCATGGCGAGCCGGATGGGGCAGGAATGAAACATTTCAGTCCAAACGCAACACGAGAAGACGTTTGCAGGTTCTTCAATCTCCCGGAAGATGCCTGTTCACGATTGACGGTGTACGTTGAAGCGCTCAAGCGCTGGAATCCCCACATCAACCTGGTCGCCCCTTCCACCTTGCCGCAGGCATGGGTGCGGCACGTGGCAGATGCCCTGCAACTGTTGCCGCTGATTCCGTTTCACGTGAATCAGATCGTCGATCTTGGTTCCGGAAGCGGCGTGCCCGGCCTGGTGCTGGCGTTGGCCATGCCGGAACGCTGGCGAGTTCATCTGGTAGAATCCACAGGGAGAAAATGTGCCTTCATGCGGCAGGTGGCGCAACGGGCCGGTGTTGATATAAATATACATCAAAGGCGAATCGAGCAGGTGGATCCCGGAGTCCTGGGCATCGACGAAAATTCTGTCGTGACCGCGCGTGCGCTGGCGCCCTTGCCGCGGCTGTTGGAATTGGCCGTACCCATGTTCGAGCGAGGCGCAGGCGCCATGTTGCACAAGGGGCGGACGGCTCGGGAGGAAGTCGAGGCCGCCAGAAAGGCGGGCTGGCGGTTTGATGCGGAATTCATACCATCCGTAACGGATCGCGAGGCTTGGATACTGAGATTGAACGAGGTGCATCGTGACTGATTCGTCCACGCAACGACCTGTGCGTATCCTTGCTGTTGCCAACCAGAAAGGAGGGGTGGGCAAGACCACCACGGCCATCAACCTGGGCACGGCGCTGGCAGCGGTGGGCGAGAAAGTGCTGGTCGTGGACATGGACCCGCAGGGAAACGCCACGACCGGCCTGGGCATCGATCGCGCACGGGTACGTTCCTCCACCTATGAGGTTCTGATCGGCGAAAGCGCCTTGCACGAGATCATTTGCGAAAGCGGCATTCCGGGGCTTGATTGCGCGCCTTCCTCAATGAATTTGCTGGGGGCGGAGCTGGAGCTGGCGGATTTCGACCGCAAGGCCCATCGTCTGCGCGATGCCATCATCCAGTGCCGTGAGCGGGCGGGGTGCGATTATACGTACATGCTTCTGGACTGTCCGCCGTCGCTCAATCTGCTCACCATCAATGCGCTTACCGCCGCCGATGCGGTGCTGGTGCCGCTGCAATGCGAATATTTCGCCTTGGAAGGGCTTTCCCAGCTGCTGAAGACGGTGGAAAGAGTGCGGCGAACGCTCAATCCGCGGCTGGCGATACAGGGTATCGTTCTGACCATGTACGACAAGCGCAATTCCTTGTCGGCCCAGGTGGCCGAGGACGTGCGGGCGGTGCTTGGCGAAAAGGTGTATCAGACGATCATTCCGCGCAATGTGCGGGTTTCGGAGGCACCCTCGCACGGCAAGCCGGTCCTGCTTTATGATCACCGTTGCGCGGGAGCGCAGGCCTATATTCGACTCGCATCCGAAATAATCCGCCGCGAGCAACAGATGCGTGAAAATCAGTAGATCGATTCGAAATCGGAACAATTTGGAATCGGAAGGGGATCAAGACATGAATGCGGGAAAGAAGCGCCTTGGGAAGGGATTGGCCGCACTCATTGGCGATGATTTCATGGACGAGCCCGCGCGCGAGCTGGAAGGCCTGAAAACCATGGCGGTGGCCGACCTGACGGCCAGCCCGTTCAATCCGCGTCAGGATTTCAACGAGGAAGAACTGCGCGAGCTGGCCGATTCCATCCGCGAAAAGGGCGTGTTGCAACCCATCCTGGTGCGGCCTTCGCCAGAGCATTCTGGCCAATACGAAATCGTCGCCGGGGAGCGCCGCTGGCGCGCGGCGCAAATGGCGGGGGTGCACGAAGTACCGGTGATCGTGCGCGAGCTGTCCGAGCGCGAGGCGCTGGAAGTGGCGCTGATCGAAAACGTGCAGCGTGCGGATCTCAGTCCGTTGGAAGAGGCGCATGGATATCAACGCCTGATCGAGCAGTTCGGATACACCCAGCAGCAACTGGCGGAGATCATCGGCAAGAGCCGTTCACATGTGGCCAATACCATGCGCCTGCTCAATCTGCCGGAAGATGTGCAGGCTCATATTCGCGAGGGGCGGCTTTCGGCCGGGCATGCCCGCACCCTCGTGGCGACGGAAAATCCCTCCGAGCTGGCCAAGAAGATCATCGATCTGGGACTTTCCGTGCGCGAGGCGGAACGGCTGTCCCGGAAGGAAGGCAAGAAGCGTGGCCGCAAGAATGGAAGGAAGGAGGCCGAGGCGACGGGCGTGGAGGCCGACGTCCGTGCGCTGCAGCGGGAGCTGGAGGAGGCTCTGGGCCTGCCGGTGCAGATCCGCATTCAGGGCAGAAAAGGGGGCAAACTCGTTGTGGAATGGCAGACGTTGGCGCAGCTGGATGATTTGTGCCGCCGCCTGCTGAAGACGTCCTGACTGCTGGAGACACCCTGATGCCGAATGCCACGGTCATCAGGCACCATGTGCGTATCGCCTCTTCACGAGTTCGCGCGTTTGAGCCTTGCGCCGCCGGCAATGAAGGGAGCAGGCTGAGGAGCCGGCCATTCCTGGTGTGTTCCTATGGCAAGTCGCGCACATCCGGCGTCCTGTCCGATGATGCCCGGGCGTCCGGCGCTCGGGTGCTGGTTCACGTGCCTTTCACGAAGATCGCGTCTGGGGGTCTGCCGCAAAAAGATTCAGCGCGCTAGGTTGGCGTGAAACAAGGCAAGGAAAACGCATTTTGCGCCAGATCCTTTGGGAGGCATTCCTGTTTCATATCGTTGGCCTTTCGCCACTGGAAATGGCTTTGGCCATTCCAGTGGTCGAAAACCCGGGATATCTAGCGAAATGTCCGCCGGCATCACCGTGCTTGTTGGGACCAGCTCCTAGTTTCCGTCGCGCAAGTTCTGCTCCATGAAGGCCGTCATTTCGTCGATGACGGTGTCGTAGAAGCGCGCACCGGGATAATCGTAGAATTGCACCGCACACGGCACGTCCGCGTGCAGGGCATCACCGCGCTCTTCGGGGCGGAAGTCCAACCACATGATGAGCGGCGCACCGCCGTGCTTCATGTCCACGAAAACCCAGCACTCATCGTTGGCCAGCACCATGGTGCCGGGGCGGGCCTTCAGCGGCATTTCCAGCAATTCATCATGCCGCTTGCGCCAGCGCAACCAGGCGTTCCAGGTGTGGGCCGGAATGGCCGTTTCATTGCGGCGTAAAAACGGCATGTTCGCAAAGGGCAGGGCCATGATGGCGTTTTACTTTCCTATCTTCGCATGCGAGGGGCGTCACTTCGTCTGCGACCTTTCCCGCAACAGGCGTAGGGCTTCCGCGGCATCCATGACAAGGCCGAAGTCCGCAGCACGGAAAATGGGGGCCTGATCGTCGGTATTGACGGCCACGATGAGCTCCGCGTCGCGAATTCCCGCCAGATGCTGATGCGCACCCGAAATGCCAAAGGCCATGTAAAGCGCCGGTGCGATGCGCTTGCCGGTTTGTCCCACCTGCCACTCGCTGGGCGCAAGACCATCGTCCACCACCATGCGGGTGGCGGCCACCGCCGCGTTCAGCCGTTCGGCCAGCTCAAGGAGCATTTCACGCGACTCCTCGCCGGATACGCCACGGCCCATGCCCAGCACGATGCGCGCGCTCTCCAGGTCGGGGCCAGTGTCATCATGCCGTTCCTCGGCCAGCACCTTAACCGGCGCGGGCAGGTCATCGGGCACGGCCAGCTCTTCCACAGGCGCGGGTTGCGACCGCTCTTCACCGGCGCGCTCAAAAGCGTTCTCGCGCAGCAGCAGCACGCGCGGGCCGTCATCCGTCAGCCGCACGGTGGTGATGACATTGCCCGCGTACGCCGGGCGGCGAAAGGTGCTTGCATCCTCTATGGCCAGCACGTCGCTCAGGCCCATCACGTCCAGCAGACCCGCCAGCCGCGGCAGGATTTCGCGGTGGGCCATGCTGGCCATGCCGCCAACGAACACATCGTGCCCGGCACCGAGGGAATGCAGCAGCACCGCCATGGGCTCTGCCAGCTGCTGCGCCAGCCGCGTATCGTCGGCCAGCAGCACCCGCTCAACCCCATCGAGCCGTGCCGCCCGCTCTGCCGCTTCGCGCGCGCCTTCCCCGGCTACAAGCACGTGCACCGGCTGGTCGAAGGCCCGTGCGGCGCCCACGAGGTGGGCCGTACCGGGCAACAGCCGAGCGCCGTTAACATGCGCCAGCACCAGCACCGTCATGCCTCGCCTCCCGCCGGCCACAGGCCGCGCTGCCGCAGGACCTCGACCAGCTCATCGATACTTTCCAGCATCGTTGCCGCGCGGGCCTGCTCCGCCGCCTCCACGGCCACGACTTCCAGCCGCCGGCGTGGTCGCACGCCCAGTTCTTGCGGTGAGAGGCGCGCAACGGGCTTGCGTTTGGCTTTCATCATGTTGGCCAACGAGACGAAGCGCGGCTGGGCCAGGCGAAGGTCAGCGGCGATGACGCACGGCAGCGGCACCCTCAGGGTCCGCGTGCCCGTTTCGCGCTCGCAGGTGACCAGCAGGGCTTCTTCGCCACCGCTCCCCTCACCGGCAGGCTCGATGGCGGCGGCGAACATGGCCTGAGGCCAGCCCAGCCTTGCCGCCAGCATTTGCGCCGTCATGCCGAAATCGTTGTCGATTTCCTGCTTGCCCATGAGCACCAGCCGCGCTTCGTGTCGCTGGGCCAGCGCGGCCAGCAGGGCGGCAGCATCCGGTGGCTCGGGGAAATCCGGCACCTCCACCAGCACCGCCTCGTCCGCACCCATGGCCAGCGCGGTGCGCAAGGTCTTTTCCACCGCCTCCGGGCCAATGGAAACGGCCACAACCACCTCGGCCAACCCACGCTCCTTCAGTTGCAGGGCCGCTTCCAGCGCGATTTCGTCAAACGGATTGATGGCGCGCGGGGCGCCGGCCACGTCGGGCATCCTGCCGTCCGGACCGGGGTGCACGATGACGTTGTGATCCACCGTCTGGCGGACGGGCGCGAGTATCTTCATGCCTGCCGCTCCTCGTGTTCCGGCATTTGCCCGCGGCGGACAAGGCGGGTGTGTGCTTCACGCTCCCGCTGGTGCTTGCGTGCCTGGCCACGCGCCAGCCGCAGGCGGATACGCTGGCGCAAGGGCCAGGTGATGGCCAGGCCGGCCAGAAAGCCGGCCAGATGCGTGACCCAGGCCACGCCCCCGCCCGTGGGAGCCACAAGGAACGAGGCGACGTTGAACACGATCCACAGCCCCAGCAACCACATGGCCGACATTCTCAATGGCACGAAACCGAACAGGGACGTGACCTGCGAACGGGGAAACAGAAGAAGATAGCTGGCGATGACGCCCGAAATGGCGCCGGAGGCGCCAATGAGCGGTATTTGCGAGGCAGGATCCAACACCAAATGGGCCATGGCCGCCACCACGCCACAAAACAGATAGAAAAGAAGGAAAGGGATGTGGCCGAAGCTGTCTTCCACGTTGTCGGCGAACACCCACAGAAAGGCCATGTTGCCAACAAGATGCATCCAGCCGCCATGCAGGAAGATGGACGTGAAGGGCGTGAGCAACGCCGGAATCAGGTACAGCTCGTCCGAAAGAACGGCATTGCCGCTCAGCGATGCGGGCACCATGCCCAGCGACAGGAACAGACTCAGTCGCTCGTGCTCGTCCAGCACGTGGTTGGTGTAGAGAAAAACGAGCACATTGATGGAAATCAGCGCCAGCGTAACGGCCTGGAAGCGGATGACCTTCAGCGGGTTCTTGTCCTTCAGCGGAAAGAACATCAGTCCTGCTCCCTGCCCCGTTCCCTCTCGCTCGCACTTGGTTGCCAAAGCACATCGCCGCCGGCGTCCAGGTTGGCCAGCCGCGCCATGATGAAAAGATAATCCGAAAGCCGGTTGAGAAAGGCAAGCGCGGAGGGATTCACCCATTCTCCCGGATGGGCCGCCAGCGCCACCACCGCCCGCTCCGCCCGCCGCGCCACCGCGCGGGCAAGATGCAGATGCGCCGCCGCCGCCGTGCCCGCCGGCAGCACGAAGGAGCGCAGGGGCTCGAGGTGTTGGTTCATGGCGTCCATGCGTTCTTCCAACCATGCCACTCGCGCCGGCGCGATGCGCAGGGCCTTCTCGGCGGTCTCGTGCGGCATGGCCAGGTCGGCGCCAAGATCGAACAGGTCGTTCTGGACACGGGCCAGTTCCGCGTCCAGGTCCGCTCGCCAGTCGGCCACGGGCAGTCGCGCAACGCCAACGGCGGCGTTGGCCTCGTCCACCTCGCCGATGGCCACGATGCGCGCATCATGTTTCTTCCGGCGGCTGCCGTCGGCCAGCCCGGTTTCGCCGCCATCGCCGGTGCGGGTATAAATGCGGTTGAGTTTGACCATGACGGGATATTTCCCCTAACCAGAAGCATATTGCAAGGACGCTTTCCGTCCATCCGCCCATGCGGCCATATCGGCCCGGCGGAAAACAAGCGGCGGCGAAAGGCCTGGAGGATATCATGCCACGCCTGTTCACGGGGCTCGAGATTCCGGAGCGGATCGCGCGGGAGCTGCAGATGTTGAAAGGCGGCATCCCCGGCGCGCGCTGGATAGAGCCGGAGGATTATCACATCACCTTGCGCTTCATCGGTGATATCGACGAGGCCACGGCGGCGGAAATCGATTCCCTGCTGGCGGACGTGTGGCATCCGCCCTTTTCGCTGAAACTGGCGGGGGTGGACTTCTTCGGTGGCGCAAGGCCGCACTCGGTGCATGCGAAAGTGGTGCCCACGCACGAGCTGAACGCGCTGCAGCAAATGCACGAGCGCATCTGCCAGCTGGCCGGACTGAGGCCGGAAACCCGCCGCTTCATGCCGCATGTGACGCTGGCGCGCTGCCGCGGCGCGCCGCTGGCGGCCGTGCGGCAATTCGTGAGCGATCATGGCCTGTTTTCCGCCGGGCCCTTCGAGGTGAAGCGCTTCGTGCTCTACTCCGCCCGGCCCTCGCGCGGCGGCGGGCCTTACGTGGTGGAACGCGCCTACGACCTTGTCGCGCCTTCGGACAAAACCGAAACGGGAGAAGAGGGGGCATGAGCGCGCGGCAGGCAGGAGCGAGGGATGGCAAGGCGGGCCCCGGCGCGCCGGTGAACACCGCGGCGAAGGCCACGCCCGCCATGGCCCAGTACCTGGAGCTGAAGGCGGCGCATCCGGATTATCTGCTGTTCTACCGCATGGGCGACTTCTACGAGCTGTTCTTCGAAGACGCCAAGGTGGCCGCCGAAACGCTGGGCATTGCGCTCACCAAGCGCGGCAAGCACGCGGGGCAAGACGTGCCGATGTGCGGCGTGCCGGTGCACGCGGCGGAGGAATATCTGCACAAGCTCATCGCCGCCGGGCACAAGGTGGCCATCTGCGAGCAGATGGAAGACCCGGCGGAGGCGAAGAAGCGTGGCTCGAAGGCCGTGGTGCGGCGCGAGGTGGTGCGGTTGGTCACGCCGGGCACGCTGACCGAGGAGACGTTGCTTTCGCCCGCCCGACACAATTACCTGGTAGCCATAGCCCGCGCGAAGGGCGGGGCGGAACTGGCGCTGGCCTGGGCCGATATTTCCACCGGCGACTTTCACGTCATGGAGGTGGAGCCAGCGAGCCTTGCGGCCGAGCTGGAGCGGCTGGACGCGGGCGAGATCATCCTGCCCGAGACCCTGCTGGAGGATGAGCGCTTCGCGGAAGTCTTCCGCCATGCGCGCGCGGCGCTCACCCCGCTGCCCGCCAGCCGCTTTGACAGCCTTTCCGGCGAGCGGCGGCTGAAGGAGCATTTCAATGTCGCCGCGCTGGAAGGCTTTGGCAGCTTCATCCGCGCCGAGGTGGCTGCCGCCGGCGCTCTTCTGGACTACATCGCGCTGACGCAAATCGGCACTCTGCCCGTTCTGCGCCCGCCGGCGCGGGCGCAGCGCGGCCGCTGGATGCAGATAGACGCCGCCGCGCGTCGTTCGCTGGAGCTGGTGCGCACGCAATCGGGTGGGCGCGAAGGCTCGCTGCTTTCGGTGCTGGACGCCACCCGCACCCCCGCCGGGGCGCGTCTGCTGGCCGAGCGCGTAGCCGCGCCGTTGGCGGTGGCGACTGACATCAACGCCCGGCTGGATGCGGTGCAGTGGTTCCACGAGCGCCCCGACCTGCGCGAGGAAGTGCGCGAGCTGCTGCGCCGCGTGCCGGACATGGAGCGCGCGTTATCCCGCCTGAGCCTGAACCGCGGCGGGCCGCGCGATCTCGCCGCGCTGCGCGATGGCTTGCGCGCCGCGCGCGCCCTGGCGCAGGCGATGGGCCGCGTGGCGCAAGTGGATCAGCCGCCCGAGCTGCTAAGGCAGGTATTCGCAAGCCTCGCGGCCGCCGATGACGGGCTGGAAGAAGCCTTGGGCGCCGCCTTGGCCGATGATCTGCCCCTGCTGGCGCGCGATGGCGGCTTCGTGCGGCCGGGCTATTCCGACCAACTCGACGAATTGCGCCAGCTGCGCGACGAAAGCCGGCGTTTCATCGCCGCGCTGCAGGCGAAATACGCCGAAATGACCGGCATCAGGAGCCTGAAGGTGCGGCACAACAACGTGTTGGGCTACTTCGTGGAGGTCACGGCGGTCAACGCACCGAAACTCCTCGAGGGCGAGCACAGGGAAACGTTCATCCACCGCCAGACCATGGCCAACGCCGTGCGCTTCACCACCACGGAGCTGGCCGAGCTGGAACAGAAGATGGAAAGCGCCGCCGCGCGAGCGCTGCAGTTGGAACTGTCCATTTTCGACATGCTGGTGGAACGAACGCTTGCCGTCGCCGATATGCTCGGCGCCAGGGCCGCGGCGCTGGCGGAGCTGGATGTGCAGGCCGCGCTGGCGGAAGTTGCCGCCCGCCATCGCTGGGTGCGGCCGGTGGTGGATGATTCGAAACGTTTTTTTGTTCGTGGTGGACGCCACCCCGTGGTGGAGGCCGCCCTGATGAAGGAGGCCTCCGGCGGCACCTTCGTGCCCAACGACTGCTTCCTGCTGGCCGCCGGCGAAGAAGCGCAGGCGGATACTCAGGCGCAGGACGCACGGGATGGAAAGGAAGCCCCCCTCGGCGGCTTGGCCGATGAAGAGCGCGAAAATCTCCTGCGCGCCCCGACACTGGCGCAGCGGGTGCCGGCAAGGGCCATCTGGGTGCTGACGGGGCCGAACATGGCGGGCAAGTCCACCTTTCTCAGGCAGAACGCGCTCATTGCCGTGCTGGCGCAGATGGGTTCCTTCGTGCCGGCCGAATCGGCCCATGTGGGCGTCATCGACAAGCTGTTCTCGCGGGTGGGCGCGGCGGACGACCTGGCGCGCGGGCGTTCCACCTTCATGGTGGAGATGGTGGAAACGGCGGCCATCCTGCACCAGGCCACGGAGCGCTCGCTGGTGATTCTGGACGAGATCGGCCGGGGCACGGCCACCTACGACGGCCTGGCCATCGCCTGGGCGGTCATCGAGCACCTGCACGACGTGAACCGCTCGCGCGTGCTGTTCGCCACCCATTATCACGAGCTCACCGCGCTGGCGGGGCGTCTTTCCTCGGTGGCCAACGCCACCATGAAGGTGCGTGAATACAAGGGCGAGGTGGTTTTCCTGCACGAGGTGGGGCCCGGCGCGGCGGATCGCTCCTACGGTATTCAGGTGGCGAAGCTGGCCGGCCTGCCCGAGCCGGTGGTGCGCCGCGCGCGCGAGGTGCTGGAGCAACTGGAACAGGGTGGACAGGCCGAGCGCATGCGCCAGATCGTGGAAGATCTGCCATTGTTCTCCGCCGTGGTGAAACGGTCGCAAGAGCGGCCGGAACTGCCGGAGGAAGCAGCGGAACCGCTGCGTCTGCTGGATGAGACGAACCCGGACGAACTCACGCCGAAACAAGCGCTGGAACTGCTCTACCAGCTCAAGGAGCTGCGCGGCGGGAGTTGAGCCGGACGTTCCGTCGCAGACGAGCATGCCGTGCAACCGGCTTGACTTTGCGCACGTGCCGGCTTCTATCATCTTTCTGCATGTGCCGTTTTCTCGCTCGGGCGCGATGGGGGCGGCGCTGGAGTTTCTGGCAATTGGATACATCAGGACCGGGAGGCGAAACATGGAAGAGATCATTCGTTCGGTGGCGGAAAAGCTGGGGCTTGACGAGGAAACGGCGCAGAGCGTGGTGGGCACGCTGCTTTCCTTCGTGCGCGACGCGGCGGACGAGGAAGACGCGAATGCCCTGATGGACCAGCTGCCCGGCGCGCAGGAGCTGGTGGAAAGCGCCTCCGAAAACGGCGAGGGCGGCGGCGGACTGATGGGCATGCTGGGCGGCATGCTGGGAGGTTCGTTGGGCTCGGCCATGAGCGCCTTCTCGCAGTTGCAGGAAAAGGGCCTGGACATGGACCAGATCGGCGAGGCCGGCAAGACCATGTTCAGCCAGCTCAGCGAACAGCTCGATTCCGACCTGGTGAAACGTGTCGTGGCCAACGTGGCCGAGAATATCCCTGGAGTGGGTGGTTACCTGAGCGATTTCCTCGACGGCGATGGCGATGGTGGCGATGGCGAGTGAGGCCACATCATGCGCCACTGACGGCACGACGACGCGGGCCCGCGACGACGACGTTCTGTTGCGGCTGGAAAATGCCGGCGTGCGGGCGGAGACGGGCCGATGGATCATCCGTGACGTGAACCTGGAAATCCGTCGCGGCGAAATCGTCACCATCATCGGCCCCAATGGCGGCGGCAAGACCACCACGGTGCGCGCGGCGCTGGGCATCATCCCGCTCACCACCGGCCGCGTCTGGCGCAGGCCGGGGCTGGTGGTGGGCTACACACCGCAGAAGGTAATGGCGGATTCCATATTGCCGCTCCCGGTGGAACGCTTCCTCCGGCTGGGTGTGCGGGC
>JALVSR010000105.1 GCA_027024225.1 Hyphomicrobiales bacterium
AGAGCAGAAAGGCGCGTTTCAGATCGCGCGGGATCTTCTTGCCCACGCCCTTGCGATAATAATCGGCCACGCGCACCAGCGCATCCACGCTCATCATCAGTTTGCGGACATTCCATTCTTCCGGGTCGAAGCGGCGCGCCAGCACCTGGTAATATTCAAAGGCCCTGAGATGGTCCACCTTGCCACCGCGGCCCGTGCCGTGGAGATACCCCAGATACCATGAGGCTTCCGCGGCGCCAGCCTTGTAGGCCTGCTCGAACAGCTCGCGGGCCCGGCGATAATGGCCATCACGCAGGGCCTGCCGCGCCTTGCGCAACAACTTGGCCTGCCGGGCCTGCTTGTCGGCCTTGTGCCGCAACGGCCGGGCGGGGGCGTAGGAATGGAACTGGCGCAAGATGTCCAGGTCCGCGCGGGTTTCGCCCTTGTCCCCCGCGTGAACCGGTCCACCCACGCCCAATACGCCGATACCCAGCGCCATGGCGGTGGCCACACGCGCCACCGCGCGCCGGCCACGCCCGGCCGGGGAAACGGCCGGACGGCGAAGGGTGCCGAACGCCGGGTATGCGTCAGATGTCCGCATAGGTGCGTTTTTCTCCCTTCGCACCGGGGTGCGTGACGGCGCCATATCGCGCCGAACCGACAAGCTGGGCGAATTTCCACAGCGCGCCGGAACCAAAGTTGTCCTCTGGCGGCTGCCATTCGGCCCGGCGGCGTTCGAGCTCTTCATCGGAGAGTTCCACATCAATGCGGCCATTTTCGGCATCGATCGTGATGATGTCGCCATCCTTGATCAGGCCGATGGGCCCGCCCACCGCCGCCTCCGGCGAAACGTGGCCGATGCAGAAGCCGCGCGTGGCGCCGGAGAAGCGGCCGTCGGTGATCAGCGCCACCTTGTCGCCCATGCCCTGGCCATAGAGCGCGGCGGTGGTGGCCAGCATCTCGCGCATGCCGGGGCCGCCCTTCGGTCCCTCGTAGCGGATAACCAGCACGTCGCCCTCGTTGTAGCGGCGGTTGGTGACGGCCTCGAAGCAGGCTTCCTCGTTGTCGAACACCCGCGCGGGCCCGCGGAACTTCAGATGATTCATGCCCGCCACCTTCACGATGGCGCCATCCGGCGCAAGATTGCCCTTCAGCACCACCACGCCACCGGTGGGCGAGATGGGGTCGGAAGCCGGGCGCACCACGTCCTGCTCGTCGTTCCAGCGCACGTTGGCCAGGTTCTCGGCCACCGTGCGGCCGGTCACGGTGAGGCAGTCGCCGTGCAGGTAGCCCTCTTCCAGCAACGTCTTCATCAGCAGCGGAATGCCGCCGGCCTCGAACATGTCCTTGGCCACGTATTTGCCGCCGGGCTTCAGGTCGGCGATGTAGGGCGTGCGCTCGAAGATGCGGCCGACGTCGAAGATGTCGAACTCGATGCCGCATTCGTGCGCAATGGCCGGCAGGTGCAGCGCGGCGTTGGTGGAGCCGCCGGAAGCCGCCACCACGGCGGCGGCGTTTTCCAGCGCCTCGCGGGTGACGATGTCGCGTGGGCGGATGTTCTTCGCCAGCAGATCCATGACCGCCTCGCCGGCGGCGAAGCAGAACTTGTCGCGGATCTCGTAAGGCGCGGGCGCGCCGCACGAATAGGGCAGCGCCAGGCCAATGGCCTCGGCCACCGTGGCCATGGTGTTGGCGGTGAACTGCGCGCCGCAGGCGCCGGCAGACGGACAGGCCACGTGCTCCAGTTCCAGCAGTTCCTCGTCCGACATGGCGCCGACGGAGTGCTTGCCCACCGCCTCGAAGACGTCCTGGATGGTCACCGGCTTGCCGCGAAAGGTGCCGGGCAGGATGGAGCCGCCGTAGATGAAGACGCTCGGCACGTTCAGCCGGCACATGACCATCATCATGCCGGGCAGCGACTTGTCGCAACCGGCCAGGCCCACCAGCGCGTCATAACAATGCCCGCGCATGGTCAGTTCCACCGAATCGGCAATGACCTCGCGCGAGACGAGCGAGGACTTCATACCCTCGTGGCCCATGGCGATGCCGTCGGTCACCGTGATGGTGGTGAACTCGCGCGGGGTGCCGTGCGCGGCGGCCACGCCCTGCTTCACCGCCTGCGCCTGGCGCATGAGCGCGATGTTGCATGGTGCGGCCTCGTTCCAGCAGGTGGCCACACCCACCAGCGGCTGATGCACCTCCTCATCCGTGAGCCCCATGGCGTAGAGGAATGACCGGTGCGGCGCGCGCTCCGGCCCCTCGGTCACATGACGCGATGGCAGCTTGCTCTTGTCGAATTTCACCCGTTTCTCCATGGCCGCCCAGCCTCCCGAGATTGCAGTCAACAACTCCATCCGCTCCCGGCCGCGACATCTTCCGGCGGGATCGGGCTCATGCAATCCCATATGCCTTTTGCGCAAGCGCTCTTGCAAGGGGTGAATCGCCCTCGCGGAAACCTTTGTCCAGCCTTTTCGATTGCGCCGGATTCCGCACGAAAAATGGCAAGAATGGGAAGAACGGAAAAAAGTCTCGGACTGTTGCAAGAAGGCAACACCTTCGCGCGCCTCTTCCGCCCCCGCCCCCATCCTCATCGGCATGCCGGCCGAGCACCGCCAAGAAAAGGCCAATGGTTAACACAAGATTAACAATGAAATTTTTCCGTGGAAACCCATCGTTAACCTTAACAAGATTATAAAACCACGCAGGGTTCAACAAAAAGCATGGGAACATAAACATGAACAAGCGCACCTCTCTCATCACCCTGGCAGCGATCATGTTTGCCGGTACGGCCGCGCAGGCCGCCGACCTTGCTCCGCCACCCCCGCCGGCGCCGGAAATCCGTCCCGCCGCGACAGACTGGACCGGCCCCTATCTCGGCGCGGTTCTGGGCGGCACCTGCATGGATACCGAGTATGACCTGCTGCTGGACACGGCTCCCAAGGATGGCAACATCGACACCATCGAGAGGGATCTGCCGCTGAATGGTTGCGGCCTGCAGGGCGGATTGCTCGCCGGCTTCAATTTCCAGGTCGACAACATGGTCTTCGGCCTGGAAGGCGACTGGACCTGGGGCAGCAAGACCGGCAAGCATGCGGATTATTACGCCGGCGTGCCCGAGCGCGGCCATTACAAGATCAAGTGGCAGACCACCCTGCGCGCCCGACTGGGCGTTCTGGCCACGGACAAGACGCTGTTCTACCTGACCGGTGGCTTCTCCTGGCTGCGCGGCATGGTCAAGCAGACCCAGCCCGCCACCTACAAGTTCAGCAGAACGCACTTCGGCTATACCGTGGGTGGCGGCATCGAGCACGCGATCACCGAAAACGTCCACCTTCGCGCGGAGTATCTCTACAGCACCTACAACGACAAGACATACGGTCGCTTCGTGAACTCGAGCGCCATGGAGCCGGATGTGGACGTGGATCTCGACCTGGACAACATTCACACCTTCCGCGCCGGCGTGACCTGGAATTTCCCGGTATCCACCTGGTAAGAACGTAAAGTCCGGAAAAGGCGACAAAGCGGCCCACTTGCGCGGTTGCATGCCTGCACACACGCACCCCGCGTCGAACAATCGGCGCGGGGTTGTTTTTCATGCCAACATAAAGGACCACCCACCGCCCCGCGCCCCCAATCATGAAAAACAGGGGGCGGTTTCACCGGTCAGACATTGCGCAATATGGCATCATTCGAACCGGTCCTCCCCGCCACCGGCATGATCGTGCGCGCATTTGCCGTATGCGCGATAGCGCCAGAAACGCCAGTCATGGCGCGGCACGGCATCCGGCACCGGATCCAGCCCATGCGTGCCCAGTGGATGACAGCGCAAGACGCGGAAAAGGCCCAGCCAGAACCCGGCCCAGGCGCCATGGCGGCGAATGGCCTCGCGCGCGTATTCGGAGCACGTGGGCAAATGCCGGCAGTGGCGCCCGATGAAGGCCGAAAGCGTGAGCTGATACAGCCGGATGAGAGCCATCAGCGCTCTTGCCGCCCACCCGGGCCTGGGAAATCCTTCAGCCTCGCCCATGATCATTGATTTCCCCTTGCGCCGATAGCGCCCGCTCCATCGCCTCGATGGCGGCATCGAAGGGCAGCAGGACCGCCGCGTGCCGCGCCGGCAGCTCCCGCACCCGGACCAGAACGCGAAGTTCCGCCCACGGATCGTCTTCGGGCGGCATCTCGCCTTCCTTCAGCATGCGTTCCAGCAACACCCTGCCGCGTTTCAGCTCCTCTTCCGCAAGGCCGATGATGCGCGCGCCCAAAATGGCGGCGGCGGCCTGCCCCAATGCGCAAGCGTTCACCGTTTGCGCGAAATCCGCCACCCTGCCCCGCTCATCGAGCCGCACCTGCGCCCGCACGCGCGAGCCGCACAGGCGGGAGTGCAGGGATGCCTCGCCGTGCGGCTCTTCCAGCTCGCCCAGGTGCTCAATGGCGCAGGCCAGCGCCAGGATCCGCGGAGAATACAGCTCTTCCAACGCAACCATGATGGACCCGCCCGAAACCGAAAAAGCCCGGTATCATTCGGCCTCCTGTCCACCATGTGGCAAGGGGCAGGCTTGACCATTCTGCCCTGTGCTGACTAGACAGGAGCCGAACCTGCATAACGATGACACGCTCCCTGCCCGCCGGGCAAGTGGCGATGTCGAGCATTTTTCGGGGAACAGGGGCAAATGTCCACCATCACGCGGAAGAAGAAACAACTGCCCGACATCGGCAAGGGGCCGAAGGTCGACCGGCCCACGGAAGAAGAGGCCATGGCCGCGGTGCGCACGCTGATTGCGTGGGCGGGCGACGACCCGGACCGCGAGGGACTGAAGGACACGCCCAAGCGCGTGATCAAGGCCTACCGCGAGTTCTTCGCCGGCTACGAGGAAGACCCGCGCGAGGCGCTCTCCCGCACTTTCAAGGACGTGGGCGGCTACGACGACATCGTCATGCTGCGGGATATCGAGTTCGCATCGCACTGCGAGCATCACATGGTGCCCTTCATCGGCCGCTGCCACGTGGCCTACCTGCCCGACGAGGAGGTGGTGGGCATCTCCAAGCTGGCGCGCGTGGTGGACATCTTCGCCCGCCGCCTGCAGACGCAGGAAACCATGACGGCGCAGATCGCGCACGCCATCAACGAGCAGCTCAAGCCCCTGGGCGTTGCCGTCTACATCGAGGCGGTGCACATGTGCATGTCGCTGCGCGGGGTGGAAAAGCGCAACGTGGCCACCGTGACCACCGAGTTCCTGGGCGCCTTCCGCGAAGATCTGGCCCTGCAGAACCGGTTCATGGAAATGGTGCGCACGCCCTCGGAGCCCTTCGCGCTGTAAGGGACAGCGCAAGGCCCGCTTCCCCGCCCGAGCACCTCACTTCCCACGATATCGGGTGGTTGGACGGGGGAGCGGGCCGGTGCTACGCGCTTCAGCGCAGGAGACCCGGCTTGTCGATTGGCGAAGAGGCAGGAACCCATGAGCGACTTCACCGACCGCGACAAGGCCGCGGACATCGAGGAAGGCACGGACTTCTCGCCGAAGTTCGACGCCAGCGGCCTCATCCCCGCCATCGTCAGCCACGCGGAAACGGGCGAGGTTCTCATGTTCGCCTGGATGAACCCGGAAGCGCTGAAGGCCACCCTGGAGGAGGGCGTGGCCACCTTCTATTCCCGCTCGCGCGGCAAGCTCTGGCGCAAGGGTGAAACATCCGGCGAGATACTGGAAGTGACGGAAGTCCGCACGGATTGCGACCAGGATGTCATCTGGCTGAAGGTTGTCCCGAAGGGCCGTGGAGCGGCCTGCCACACCGGGCGCAAGAGCTGCTTCTACCGGATCATCGAAGCCGATGACGGAGGCTGGAGGCTGAAGGCCGCGCCTGATTCGCAGCGCGTGTTCGACCCGGACGAGGTTTATGGGAAAAAATGATCCTCCGCTTCGGGATCGGCCCGTTTCCCCATCCGTTTCGCCGCGAAAATCCTCGAAAAACCCTTTCCGGGCGCCCCGGTGCGCGGCCGGACTGTCTCATTTCGGCCATATGCTTGCCTGAAAAGGTTTTTTGGGGCAACAACTCCCCAACCACGGGCGGCGGGCTCCTGCCCCCCGCGCCATGGTCGGCTGGCGGCGCGCCGGCGATGGATTGCAGTCCGGAGACATCCGCATGGACAACCTCGTCTATATCCTCAACGGCCCCAACCTGAACCTGCTGGGCCGGCGCGAACCTGAAACCTACGGCGCACTGAAGCTTGGCGACATCGAGCGCCGTTGCCGCGCGCTGGCCGGCCAGCTGGGCCTGAACATCGACTTCCGCCAGAAAAACGGCGAAGGCGAGCTGGTGGAGGACATCCACGAGGCCATCATTGCGGACGCTGGCGGCATCATCATCAACGCCGCCGCCTACACCCACACCTCCATCGCCATACACGACGCCCTGCGCGCCTTCGAAGGCGTCATCATCGAAGTCCACCTGTCCAACGTGCACGCGCGCGAGGAATTCCGCCACAGGTCGCTGATCGCCCCGGTAGCCGAGGGCGTCATCGCCGGGCTGGGCGCGGAGGGCTACGAGCTGGCGCTGAGGGCCATGGCCTCGCGGCTGATCGAACAAGTGGAAGTTTGAGCGGAACGGATAAACAAGCGGAAACTCGAACGGGACACATCATGACGGAAAAGAAAAAGGGCGCCACCCCGGACATGGACATGATCCGCCAGCTGGCGGAGCTGCTGCGCGAAACGGAGCTGACGGAAATCGAGCTGAACCTGGACGATTTTCACTTGCGGCTGGCGCGCGAGTTTCCCGCCCAGCAGGTGGTGGCGCAGGTGGCCGCCCCGGCCGCACCGGGCACTCCCGCCGCCGCTCCGACCGCACCCGCCAGCGAAGCGGCGGAAAGCGAAAAGGCTAAGGAAGCACCCGCGGCGGAGGCCGGCACCGTGGTGCGCGCGCCCATGGTGGGCACGGCCTACCGCGCCCCGGCCCCGGGCGCAAAGCCCTTCGTGGAGGTGGGAGACAAGGTGAAAGAGGGCCAGACGCTGCTCATCATCGAGGCCATGAAGACCATGAACCAGATCCCCGCGCCCTGCTCCGGCGTGGTGAAGGCCATCCTGGTGGAAGACGGCCAGCCGGTGGAGTTCGACGAACCGCTGATGATCATCGAATGAACCGGGGGCGGTGCATGTTCGAGAAAATCCTCATTGCCAACCGGGGCGAAATCGCGCTGCGCGTTCTGCGTGCCTGCAAGGAGCTGGGCATCGCCACCGTGGCGGTGCATTCCACGGCCGATGAAAACGCCATGCACGTGCGGCTGGCGGACGAGAGCGTCTGCATAGGCCCGCCGCCGGCCAGCGAGAGCTACCTGAACATTCCGGCCATCATCGCCGCCTGCGAAATCACCGGCGCGGACGCGGTGCACCCGGGCTATGGTTTCCTGTCGGAAAATGCCCGCTTCGCCGAGATCCTGGAGGAACACGGCATCACCTTCATCGGCCCCACGCCGGAGCACATCCGCATCATGGGCGACAAGGTAACGGCCAAGAAGACCGCCGCGGAACTGGGCATTCCGGTGGTGCCGGGCTCCGACGGCGCGGTGGAAACGCTGGAGGAAGCGCGCAAGGTGGCCGAGGAGATCGGGTACCCGGTATTGATCAAGGCCTCCGCCGGCGGTGGCGGGCGCGGCATGAAGGTGGCCAACGATCCTTCCGAGCTGGAAGAGGCCTTTCATACCGCGCGCTCCGAGGCTGCGGCGGCCTTCGGCAACGACGAGGTCTATATCGAGAAATACCTGGGCAAACCGCGCCACATCGAGGTGCAGGTGTTCGGCGATGGCCAGGGCGAGGCCGTGCACCTGGGCGAACGCGACTGCTCGCTGCAGCGCCGGCACCAGAAGGTGTGGGAAGAAGCCCCTTCGCCGGCGCTCAACGCCGAGCAGCGCGAGCAGATCGGCGAAACCGTGGCCGAGGCCATGCGCAAGCTGAAATACCGCGGCGCGGGCACGGTGGAGTTTCTTTACGAGAACGGCGAGTTCTACTTCATCGAGATGAACACGCGCCTGCAAGTGGAGCACCCCGTGACCGAGCAGGTGACGGGTTTTGACCTGGTGCAGGAGCAGATCCGCGTCGCCGCCGGCATGCCGCTGAGCATGAGGCAGGAAGACGTGCGCATATCCGGCCATGCCATCGAGGTGCGCATCAACGCCGAGGACCCGGAAACCTTCACCCCTTCGCCGGGCAAGGTCACGCACCTGCACGTGCCAGGGGGGCTGGGCGTGCGGGTGGATTCGCATGTCTATGGCGAATATGTCATTCCGCCCTATTATGACAGCCTCATCGGCAAGCTCATCGTGTTCGGCAAGAATCGCAACGAGTGCCTCATGCGGCTGCGCCGGGCGCTGGACGAATACGTCATAGACGGCATCAAGACCACCATCCCGCTGTTCGAGCGCCTGCTGCGCGAGCCGGACATCCAGAACGGCCTGTATGATATCCACTGGCTGGAAAACTGGCTGGCCAACGAGGCCGCGGACTGAACGGCGGGCCGCAAACTCATGACCGGGGCGCATGACCTACCATCACTGAACGCCGGCGACGCGCCCAGCGTGTGGCGGCTGGAGCACGGCGCGCTGCCGGACTTCCCGCCTCTTTCCGGCGCGGTGGAGGTGGATACGCTCATCATCGGCGGCGGTTTCACGGGGCTGGCTTGCGCCCTGGAACTGGCTGAAAACGGTGCGGAGCCCTTGCTCATCGAGGCCGGGCCCATCGCCTGGGGCGCATCCGGGCGCAACGGCGGGCACGTGTGCACCGGTTTCGCCCCCGGCCAGGCGGGGCTGGAACGCGCGCTGGGCAGGGAAACGGCACAAGAGCTGTTCGACCTGGCCGAATACGGCAAGCGGCTGATTGCCGAAATACAGCAGCGCAACGGCTTCGACGCCCATTACAAGCCCGGCTATCTCATCTGCGCCGCTTACGCCAGGCATGTGCGCGCACTGCGAGAAGAGCTGGAAGAGCTGGAACGATATGGATATTCCGGCTGCCGCCTCATTGACGCGGAAGAGCTGGCGCGGGACTGGCTGGGCACGGATGCCTTTCACGGCGCGCTGTTCGATCCGGGTGCGGGGCTTATCAATCCCGTCAGCCTGTGCGCCGGCATGGCGCGGGCCGCGGCCAAGAACGGCGCGCACATTCACGCCCACACCCCGGCGCTGGCGCTGGAAGAGGTCAATGGCGGGGTGATGGCGCGCACGAGCGGCGCACAGATAAGGGCGCGGCGGGTGGTGCTGGCGGCCAACGCGAACAACGGCGCGCTGCGCCCGGAGCTGGCGCCCTATATCATTCCCGTGCGGGCGTGCCAGGTCGCCACCGAGCCGCTGGCGGAGTTGCTGGCCCGCACGGTGATCAAGGGCGATGTGGCCGCCGTGACCGACACCCGCCTGCCACCCATCTACTTCGGCCTCACGCCGCAACGGCGATTCATTTTCGGCGCCGGCGCTTCCTACTTCAACCGCCTGCCCTTTCACATCACGCCCAACATCCGCCCGCACATGCTGCGGCTGTTTCCGCAGTTGGCGGAAGCAGGCATCGGCGCGGCCTGGTGTGGCGTCATCGCCGTTACCGCCAACCGTTACCCGCACTGCGGCCGCACGGGGCGCGATGGCAACATCTGGTTTGCGCACGGCTATTCGGGCCAGGGCGTGGTGCTGGCCACCCTGCTGGGCCACCTCATGGGCCGGGCGCTGCTGGGAGACGATGAGCGCTTCCGATTGTTCGCGGCCATTCCGCACCGGCCGCACCTGGGCGGGCCGCTGCGGGTGTGGCTGCACGCCGCACGCATGATCTGGCGCATGATCCGCCAGGAACCTGATTGATTGGGTTTTTGTGCGGAAGCGCTTACATCGCCTTTTTTCCCGCCGCCAGCAGGCAGCAGAAGTCCAGCGCCAGCATCGCGCCCATCAGCGCCGTTATCTCGCCCGCGTCATAGGGGGGCGAAACTTCCATGACATCGAAGCCGATGAAATTGAGCCCCTTGAGCTCCCACAGGATGGCGCGCGCCTGGTGCGAGCTCAGCCCTCCCGGCACCGGCGTGCCCGTGCCCGGCGCGAAGGCGGGATCCAGACAGTCGATGTCGAAGCTCAAATACACCGGCCGCCCGCCCACGACGTCACGGATCTTCGCCGCGACCTGTCGCGGGTGCATCTCATGACAGGCGGCGGCGTCGATGACCGTCATGCCCGCGCCCGCCTCGCCGGGATAGACGGTGCGAATGCCCACCTGCACGCAGGCCGTTTCCTCGATCAGACCCTCGTGCAGGGCCTCGGAGAAGACGATGCCGTGGTCGATGCGCCCCTGGCCCGCGCCTTCCTCCACGTCGCGGTGGGCGTCGAACTGGATCACCGCCACCGGGCCGAAGCGCTCCTTGCACGCGCGCAGCACGGGCAGCGTGCAGAAATGATCGCCCCCCAGCGTGATGGGCGCGGCCCCGGCGCGCAGCACCCGCGCCACGTGATTCCGCAGGTTTTCCTCCAGTTCCTTCGGCCGCCCCCAGTCGAAGGGCACATCGCCGGCGTCCACCGCGCGGATACGCTCGAAGGGATCGTATCCCCACGGCCAGATGGGTCCCCAGGCCAGTTGCAGGGACTGGTCGCGGATGGCACGCGGGCCGAAGCGCGCGCCGGGCCGGTTGGTGGTGGCGACATCGAACGGCGCCCCGGCGACAACCACGTCCGCGACCTTCCACGCCGATTCTTCTTCCGCCACCGGCAGGCGCATGAAGGTCGCCAGCCCGGAATAGGATGCCCGTTGTTCCGCCATGGTGCGAGGTTCCGTTATCGATGCATGTGCAGGCCCATTCGCTCTTCGCACCTTTGCCAACTACCGGCCGCGCTGGCAAGCGCCCCTTTCACTTGCCCGCATGCCGGTCAAGACAGCGTGATGGGCCGTGATGGGCTTGTGATGCCGCGTTACCACGCAATGCG
>JALVSR010000106.1 GCA_027024225.1 Hyphomicrobiales bacterium
GGAATATCTGCTCATGAGCCTGCGCACGGTGCTGCCGGAGATCGAGCGGCTCACGGGGGCGAAGCTGGAGCGGGTGTATGTGGATGACGGCTATCGCGGCCACGGGCTGGAACCGAAATACAAATGCCGGGTCTTCCCCGCCAGCCAGAAGCGGGGCGTAATGCCGGCCATCCGGCGGGAGCTGCGGCGGCGAGCGGCCATCAAGCCAGTGATCGGGCATCTGAAAGCAGGCCACCACATGGGACGCAACCGCCTGGCCCATTCGCTGGGCGATGTCGTCAACGCCATTCAAGCCGCAGCGGGCTACAACTTCCGGCTGCTGATCAACTGGATCATCGCGACCCTTTTGGCCTTGTCGGAATGGGGTTCGCTACGCCATTCTAGGCCTCTATTCGACCACATGGAATTCTCTCTGATAAGTATCATGGATGGAAACTTCGTATTTCAGAAAGCTTCTCCTCTGCCACGGCTATTGTATCAAAATGACATTGATCAAGTGATGTGGACAGCGATAAATCTTCAATGTCGAACATGAGAAACCGTTTTTTCTTGAGTAAACGGAAAATGTCATTTTTATTTTTTCTCACCTCCATGAGTATGATGGGGCGTAGCTTGTCCAAAGTATCTTCGGCTCCCTGAAGCACCAACCACTCCGCTCCCTCAACATCGATCTTGATTACGTCCACTCCTTCCATCTCGGCCACGATGTCATCCAGCTTCAGGACGGGCACCAGGTATTCCTGCCGCACTCCCCCCATATCCTCCGTACCGCTGCTCGCAAGAGCATTTGAGGCGCGTCCCCGCGCGGAGATGAAAAAACATGAGATTCCTTGCTGATTGGAAACGGCAGCGGAAAGGAGCCTCATGGAAAGATCCCTGTTGGCTTTTTCTGCACTAGTTCTCAGAATCAGCGAGCCGAGAAAAGGATCGGGTTCCACAGTCACTACCTGACCGCCGGTTCCGGCGCGGTGAGCGGCTGCCAAGGCAAATTCTCCCACGTTGCCACCGATATCAAGCACCTTGGCTCCGGGAAATATGAAACGTTTGGCGAATGCGAGCAATGAACTCTCGAAACCTGCGCGGCCAGGTTTGAGATAACGCAATCTAGCATCCGGTGACACCCAAATAGGCCGGCGGCCAAAATCCGCCGGCATACGGCGCCGGAACACACGGTTTCGCACTGCGTTTTCCGCAAGGCGACGCATATTCCCGAGCAGGTTCATTTCGATGATTTTCCCCATTCTTTCACAATGATGCTAGCATGCAAGATCAAGCCAACAAAAGACTTGATGACAGTTTCCAGAAGGGCCTCCTAGCATGAAATGCATCTCCTCTGCGTGTGGAATGAGAGTCTGGCATCGATGCCGAGTTATTGCAACAGCGCTTGCAAGGGCATTTTGTATCCAAGGCATTTGCTCAGGCGTTGGCTGTACATGAAGCTGACCTAGCGATGTCCCTGTTGCTCATCTTGTCGATATTGACGTTGTGCGGCAAGTCCCGTCGCAATCATCCATGTTCTCCACAGTCCCTTTCTGCCAGTTGTCGTAGGCGCTGCAAAACCTGATGGCCACTTTCAGCGCTCTCTGATGAAGGGGCAGTTAAACTCCGTGCCATTGTTGAAGGTGATAAAGCACCGCAGACTGGGGACGAGCTGACGGAACACATCCATGTGCGCGTAGGCGGTGCCTTTTACGTCCTTGGTCTTGAGGTGCGCGATGACGACAAAAAGAGTCTTGCGCTCCACGAGCACTAGCCCTGTGGACGAATTTTGTCCAGATAAATGCACAGACGAGAGCAAGTATTAAGGCAAAATTTGTTGCGGGTTTCTCGCAGGGCAAAGCAATTCTCTTAAAACACCTTATTTTTCCAAACAATTGTCGAACAATTGTTCAATTCTGGCCCGGCCACGATAGAGTGCCTTGGGAAAGTGCTTTTGTGTGGTCCTGGCGGTTTTCCTTCGCGGGATAACCGGCACGATACCGCGCTCACGCGCCGCTTCCCGATTGGCCAGCTGTCGTATCCCTTGTCACAGACTATGGCACGCGGTGCAGGTGCGAGCGACGTTTCAAGCAGCGGCAGAAAATGGGTCGTGTCACTTTTTGCCGCCACTGAGCAGAAAGGACAGGGGGCAGGCCCTGATGATCGCATTTCAGGTGGATTTTCGTGGAGAACCCTCCCCGCAAGTGGCCCAGCACCTGACATTGCTGCCTCCTTTTGTGACAGCCGCCGAAACATGGGTGCGAACCACTGAAGAATCAAGCGCTTACACCAAATGCCCCGTGTCGCTGGCAGCCGTCAGAAGCTCGAAGAAATCCTCGAACACGCCGGCTTTCGACAGGCGGTAGAAACGCTTCCATGCGCTGTTCCAGCGCCCAAAGCGTTCAGGCAAGGCTCGCCACGGGATGTTATGCACAGCGAAATAATGCAGCGCCTTCAGAAACAGGCGGTCGCCGCGCCCCTTGCGTCCAAGCCGTGGTAAACACTGACGAAACAGTTCAACCGCCAGCCCCCACCCCCTCGTCAGTCATCTTCGTGCTCATCCGCGTTACCTCCCGCTCGAATGGAGGCCAGATGGCACTCAATGAATCATATGGAAAACCATAAGGGTTCTTGTCTCTCTACCTGAGTCAATCCGTCTGCCTCAATCCGTCCACAGGGCCGAGCACCGGAAATGATTGCAAAGGGCTTGCGCAAGCCAGAGACAGCGGGCGCATTTTATCAGCGCAAGCTGTTACCGACGATGTTGCCAATGACCGGCGGTTCATCCGGAAGATATGCTTGAGCCAGAGGGCAAGGTTGCCAAGGCTGGCATGTTCGTTCCTTGTGGATATTCTGATTCCAGCACTACAGGATGTTGAATGTCAAATGTGGCGCTTGCAATCACTCCTTGCATGCGGCGTAATAGATGCGCATTGGTCAGGCGGGAGGGAGACACGATGGGGGAAGCCTGGGAAATTCTTCGGAAACTGCAAAACGGGGAGCTGGCGGCACACAAGAAGCGGCTGCAAGCTGGGCCGGAACTGGAACGGTTTTCCGTTAAACTGAAGGTAGTAACACCCATCCTGGGCGGCGCGGCGGTGCTGCGCCAGGTTGATGGTGTGGACGTGGTCCGCGTGCCGACCATTCGCGGCCATCTGCGCTTCTGGTGGCGAGCGCTGTATGGGCGCGAGTACGACTCGCCTGAGGAGCTGAAGGACGCGGAACGCAAGTTGTTCGGTGCCACGGGAAAAGAGGAAGGCACGCGCTCACCGGTGCGAATTGTTGTTCGCGTTGAAAACAGGGGCAACATTGGCCGTAATGATGTAAAGGTCAAAACCTCAGGGGCCTATGTGCTGTGGCCGGCAAGATCGGAGAAGAAAAGTGGGCTTCCACCGGCGCCGCGCCGCTTGCCCGGCACGGAATTCACGCTGACTATCGAGGCGCCACAGGAGCGCATGCCGGAAGTGCGCAATGCCTTGCGGGCGTGGATTCTCTTCGGCGGTTACGGCAGCCGCACCCGGCGTGGCCTGGGCAGCCTCACCGTTGTGGGTGATGATGCTGGCAGATGGTTGCCACAGGAGCCAACGAGAGAAGCCATCAACGCCCTGTTCGAGGGCATCGATGACATTTTCGCGGAAGCGGAGAAAAGAGACCTTCCCCAGCTCGGCGGCGCAACGCTGCTGGTTTGCGAACTGGAAGAGGACATCAGGGAGGATGCCGAAGCCTGCTGGCTGGAGGCCATCGGCTGGCTCGAAGAGTTTCGCCAAGGCGTGGATTCAGGGGCCAGGCAATCCGGCCACGGCAAGCCGCAACCCTATCGCCCTTCCATCTCCAACTGGCCGGAGGCGGACAAGATCCGACATCTTTCTCGGCCATCGAGAACAGGACGTTGGGCACACGATCCAACTCGCCATGATAGTACCCCCTTATGGCCAAGAGCTGGTTTTGGGCTTCCCATCCAAGTTCAATTCCAGAAAAGAAGCAGAGAACCTGTACAAGCCAAAAAAATGAGAGATAAATATTATTGGTGGGAATTGGACAGAAAGCACCCAAATTATGGAGATGAGCCAAACAATCATATTATTATTTGGGGAGTAGAAGGAAATGGCAATTGGAAGACATATGATCGCTTGGCAAGCCCATTGATACTAAAGCCATTGCCATTGACAAGGCAGCGGTTTGTTTCGTGTGCACTTTGGTTGAATAGACATTATCCAGCCAGCGGAAAAGTATTAATAGAAGAAATTGAGCAAAATAAAAGGGTCTTGAAAAGACAAAGTGCTTCTTCGTTTGATAGGCTTGAGGATGCTCCTGGGAAATCATTTTTCCCTCCTTTACATAATAAAGCCGACTTGCGTTCAGCATTTTGCGATTGGCTGGAAGAAGTGCACAATCTGAAAAAGGTGGCGCCATGAGTGAATATCTTTTGCAGATCACCATCGGCCCGGTGCAGGAATTCATCGCCCAGGCGCGGCGCACGCGGGATCTCTGGCATGGCAGCCACCTGCTTTCGGAACTCTCCCGATGCATCGCCTGCACATTGGCAAATAAGGGTGCGGAGCTGATTTTTCCAGCGCTGAACAAGGGAGATGCGGAGCTGGAATATGCACCTGCGCCGCTGCGAAAGAATGGCAAGCCTGCTCTGAATATTGCGAACGTCATTCTGGCCCGCGTGCCGGAAGGCATTGATCCGCAAGAATTGGCGCGCAAGGCCTGGGAAGAGCTCATCGGCTTTTGGTGCGACAAGATCGCCGCGGATGTCAGAAATAAGAAAAACAGGAAAGGTGAGAAAGAAATAGAAGCCCTCCTCGCCGCAAATATCGACGATGTATGGAAAGAACAGATCGAAACCCTGCCCGAATTCTTTGCCGCCTGGAAGGAACTGGATGGCGTCAACTATACGGAAACGCGGGATGCGCTCATCAAGACCATTGCCGCGCGCAAGAACCTGCGCGAGTTCGGGCAATGGCAGGCCGACCGCCCTGGTGCGCCCAAGTCCAGCCTCGATGGCGCGCGCGTGAGTGTCCTGCGCGATGACAGAAAAGGTGTCAAAGCCTTCCGTAAATATCGCATTGGCGACAATGAACAGCTGGACGCCGTGGGCGTGGTAAAGCGCTGCGGTGGTGAGCCGGATCAATTCGTGCCGCTGCCCAACGTGGCGCTGGCCCGGTGGATGTTGGAAGCCAAAAAACACTTCTCCGATTTGTGGAGTCCGGTGCAGGACGCTGTAGGGGGGATTGCCGGGTTTCCCAGAGTAATGCGCCGCGATCTGAAAGTCGGTGAGCTTTGCGATTTCGATGCCAGCGTTTTCATGCCTTCCCGCTGGTATACCTTGCTGGAGAAAGAGCTGGGGCTGGACAAGAACAAACGTAAGGAAATCGAGGAAAAAGTGCGCCCCTTGCTGAAGGAAATGGGTGAACCGAACCCTTATGTCGCTTGCCTTGTGGCGGATGGCGACCGCATGGGGGCCACCCTGGACAGGCTCGATAGCATCAAGGCGCACAAGGAATTCTCTAGTAAGCTCTCCGAGTTCGCAACAAGGGCGCGCCGGATCGTGGAGCATGATTTCCACGGCCTGCTGGTCTATTCCGGTGGCGATGATGTGCTCGCCTTCCTGCCCGTTCCGGAGGCGGTGGCATGCGCGGATGCTTTGCGCCACGCATTCAACAGCATCATGCGCGAGGCCCTGCCCGATGATTGGAGGAAGGATAGCTTGCCCACGCTTTCCGTCGGCATCGGCTTTGGCCACGTGCTGGAGGGCATGGGCGACCTTCTGGAACTGGGGCGTGAGGCGGAGCGGCTGGCCAAGGGCGGAGAATTGCCAAAGCAGCAGCAGCGCAATGCCCTGGCCATCATTCTGGACAAGCGCTCCGGCGCCCGCCGCCACTGGCGGGAGCGCTGGGAGAAGGATCCCGTCACGCTGCTGGAGCAATCCGCTGAAATTGTCGGAACGCGCATCTCCACCCGCAAGATCTATCAGATCGCCGACATGCTGCGGCGTCTGCCAGATGCTTCAGCGGTGGAGGACGAGGAAGCGAAAGTCTGGCTCAGGATATTGATCCAGGAAGTGAATCGGATTCTGGCCCGCGTGGGTGAGGATGGCATCTCCCCGCAGGAAGCCGGGCTGAAACTGGATGAAGGTGGCGATTACGGCGAACAGCGCCGACTGCTGGCGCGCTGGATAGACCGCATGCTGATTGCCCGCGCCATCCGTGATGCCGAGCCGAAACCTCAAGAAGAGAATGGAAAGCGGGAGGCCGCCTGATGATGCGCGAACATCGACTGGCCCTGTTGCCGCGCGATGGCCTGTTCTGCAAGGACGGCCGCGGCTGGCATACCAGCGAATCCGGCCGCGGCCACGGGTTGGACTGGCCCTGGCCCTCCACCCTGCGCGGCGCGCTGCTCACCGCCTGGGGGCGGCTGGAAGAAAGCCGGACGGGGAGGACAAAAAACAAGAATGCGTGGCTGGAGCACAAACAGCACAATCACGTAATTCTGGAAGACCTCCTTGCTCTGCGCCGCCCTCATGGCGAGGCGGCATGGAAACAGAAGCACCGCGTCTGGCCAGCACCCGCCGATGCCCTGTGGCTGGAGGGCAGGGACAAGGTTGCACGTTTGCGCCCGAAACCGCTGGATGTGCCAACCATGGGCACCGACGAAAGGGCCGATGCAGCGCTCTGGTGGCCGGTGCCGCCGGAGAAGGCCAAGCCCCGCAAGGCGCCGCGCTGGATCGAGGAAAAAGACTTCATCGCCTGGTTGTGCGGCGAGGAAATCGGGGGCCGCGCGCTGGAAGACTATCCGGCGCCGCAAAAGCGCATGCAGGAACACGTGGGCATCGAGCCCGAAACGCTGGCGCACAAGGAAAGCGTGTTGTTCCGGCATGATATCCTGGAGTTTCTGGAGCCAGGGCATGAATGGGCCATCGGCGCCCGTGTGGGCGTCATGAAAGACACGGGATTGCCCGCTGACAAGACACCGCCTTTGACCACCATCGGTTCGGACAGCCGCCTGGTGCGTGCGCTGGCAACCTTGCCGAAAGAGGTATTTGCGCCGTCGAAGAAGCTATTGGATGCGTTTGGAGAAGGTGGCGTGCGCGGCCTGCGGCTGGTGGTGGTGACGCCGGCCAAATTTGCAGAAGGCTGGCTGCCTGACGATTTCCATTACGAAAAGGTGGAAAAACAGATTGTGGGTACCATCAGGGGAATGGAGGATCGGCTGGGCGCACTCATCCTGCGCGCTGCCTTCGTGCCTCGGCCCACACATATCTCGGGCTGGGATGTGGCCGAAGGCAAGCCCAAATCCACCGATCGCATGGTGCCGCAGGGCACGGTCTATTTCCTTGAACGGGCGGATGGAAAGCCCTTCACGCGGGATGATGCCGAAGATCTGTGGCTGGCGGCCTGGGGCGAACGCCAGGAGGAAGGTTTTGGTCGGGTGGTGCCGGGTATCTGGAATTGCGGGGAGGAAGAAGGATAATGAAGGAACAGGCCTATTTTCTGCATGCTCTTTCGCCATTGCATGCTGGTGTAGGTGCGGCGGCGGACATTGTGGATCTGCCCATTGCACGCATGCAGGCCACGGGCATTCCCATCGTGCCCGGCTCGTCCATCAAGGGCGTATTGCGCGATGCCTGCAGCCCTGGCGAGAACGGCAAGGCTGAGGAGAAGGAAAAGTGGCTGGCCGCGTTCGGCCCGGTACAGGAGGAAGCGAGCCTGCATGCTGGCGCCATCGTCGTGGGTGATGCCCGGTTGCTGACCCTGCCGGTGCGCAGCTTCAAGGGCACCTTCGCCTGGGTCACCTCCCCGCTGCTGCTGCGGCTGGCCGCGCGCGACATGCAGGTCAGCATGAAGGACCTGCCGGCCATTCCACAGCCTGATCAGAATGCGGCGCTGGTGGCGGACAACCCGGGCATCCTGGTCAGGGCCCGCGGACGTATCTACCTGCAGGATATAGATGTGCCCGCCAAAACGGACAGTGAGGCCACCGAATGGGCCGGCAAACTGGCGGACATCCTGTTTCCGAACAGCAAAGACGAATGGGAACACTTCGTCTCGCATTTCGCCGTGGTGGATGACGAGATCATGACCTTCCTGTGGGAGACGGCCACGCAGGTGGATGCCCGGGTGCGTATTGATCCTGGTGCGGGTGTGGTGGCGCAGGGTGCGCTGTGGCTGGAGGAAAGCCTGCCGCCGGAAACGGTGCTCATTGGCCTCATGGCGGCGGATCGGGCGCGGCGCAAGTTTGACAGGCTCAAGAACTGGGGTTCGCCGGACGACGTGATGGCATATGCGCTCGGCGGCGAGAAAATCCTGCAATTTGGCGGCAAGGCCACGGTTGGCCGCGGGCGTTGCCGTATCCTGCCAGGCAGAGCCTGAGAAGGAAGAGGAGAAAGGGCCATGGCTCTCATCATCAAGGATCAGGAACGCGCGCGCCGTGCCTATGCACTTGTGGAGCGTGTCGAAGACAACAAGCAGAAAGATTACCGCACCACGCTCAACGCACTGGGTGGGAACATCATCCGGCTGGGCCTGTCTGCCGCGCTGGCCGAACTGCAACGTCGCGAGAAGCTGGGTGGCAAGGAAGTGTTGGAACACCTGGCGCATGTGCTCAGGCAAGCCAATCTGCCCGGCCTGGGGGATGATCTGACGAAAGACAATCTCGTCCAGAAGGTCAATGCCTTGAACGCCGAGGATTACATGCTGGCCACGCGCGAAGTGATGGCGCATCTGGCCTGGTTTCGCCGCGCCGTGCAGGCCTTGTTCAAGGACGAGGAGGCGGCGTGATGCGCAGGGTGATACGAGACATTGGTATTCCGGATCATCATGTTGGGCTGGCGTATGAAATCTGGGCGCCGCTGCTGGATGAAGGCGCCAACGCGGGCCACATTCCCGACGACAAAAAGCAGGGCTGGCTGCAGAAAGTGGCCAGGATTTCCGTCGATGAGGCCTACAGACATGCCTTCGAGCGCTGGAAAAGGAGCTTCGCGGAAAAGAACATTCGTATCCTGAAGCTGCGCTCACGGCTGCTGGTGGGGCATGGCAATCCCGCGCCGACCGAGGTGGGGCTGACAGTACATCACACCTGGGGTGTGCCCATCATCCCCGGCTCGGCGCTGAAGGGCCTGTGCGCCCACTACCTGGAAACCGTCTATGGCCCGGAAGAACCGACGGCAGAGCCGTGGAAAGATGAGGAACGTGGCCCCCTGCAGGGCGTGCTACGCCAGGGCAGTCGCATTAAGGCCGGCCCGGGAGAAATCTATCGCCGGCTGTTCGGCGCGCCGGATACAGCGCAGGACAGGCAATACAGGGAGATGGGTTATCCGGCAGGCGCCAGCCGCGGCGAGGTTGTCTTCCACGATGCCCTGTATGTGCCCGGCAGCTCGTCGGGCGACAGGCCCTACGCCGTGGATGTGCTCACGCCGCACCAGCGCGGCTATTACGGGACCGATGCCGGCAGTGATGGCGACGGGAAGAACACATGGCCCAACGACTACGAAGATCCCGTGCCGGTAAACTTTCTCACCGTGCGCCCGGGTGCCTGTTTCCTGCTGGCGCTGTCAGGGCCGGAGGATCTCGTGGAGCTGGCCCGTTTTCTTCTTCTCGCCGCCCTGAAGGAATGGGGCGTGGGCGGCAAGACGGCAGCCGGCTATGGCGTGCTGGAAGAGGTGGAGGAAAAAGAGTGCCGGGCGAAATCATCGAAGGACAGAAAGGAAAAGCAAAGGGAAGAATGGCGACCTGAGCCCGGCAGAAGGGCGTGGAGGCGTGATGAGGAAGAGCATGTTGTGATCAAGGCGCTCAAGCGGGGTGGGGCTGAAATCCAATACGAAGATGATGACAGCTACGTGGACTGGGTGCCACTGGACCTGCTTCAGGCGCCCCGGAAATGAACTGGGCGGGAACAGGAACTGTACGCCGAGGAAGGGGCGGCGACGGCGCATGTATCGGTTTGGATTGCTCTTGCCTACCGGCACCGAGAATGCGGAAGATCATAATGCCCCGATTCTGGGGCCTAACACGCTAGGTATTGAAATAACGGAGCCGGCTTTGGCGGTGCGCTGTGGTCTTGGCAACATCGACCCTCAGCACGGCCCGGAAGCAGCCTTTGATGCTTCCGCTGCCATGGAAGCAGCGCTGGACTGGCCCTTGCCGCCAAGAGGCGCACGTTTGGTCACCATTCGTCCCGATCTGGACAGCCTGGGCGCCATGGCCCTGTTGCAATTACGGGCCGAAGGCGTGCCGTTGACAGAAGAATTGTGCCAACGCGTGGCGGAAGTGGCACGCGCCGACCGTTTCGACAAGAGGCCCTGGCCGGGCAAACAGCCGCTGCCGGAAACGGTGCAAGAGGTGCAGGCACGCCTGTGGAAGGGGGATGTCCCGGCAATGGCCGCGCTGGCGGGCGATGCCACAAAGACAATGGAAGAATGCGTGGCGCTCATCAGGCGCTGGCTGGAGCATGCCGAAGTTCCCGCGTCCTCCGTGATGTATTCATAATGCACTGATATTGTTGTTATATTTTTCGTCTCGAAGTAATGGATTTTGCAGGAAGACGGCATTTTTTGCTGATTTCCTTGCAAATTGATCAGGCGATTTTTTCGTGATTCACTCTCCCTGAAGCATGAATTTCGGGGAGGAGGTCATGAAGCCGAGAGAGCCTGTGGATGATGGTCAGCAGGATCTGTTCCGCGCCCGGCTGGATCAGATCATCGACATGAAACATCCCAAGGTTGTGCTGGCGCAGGCCATTGATTGGGACTGGCTGGCCGAGCGGATTGGCGCCGTTTACAAAGATGGCCGAGGGTATCCGCCCTTGCCGGTGCGGCTGATGGCGGGCCTGCACATCCTCAAATACATGGACAATCTCTCCGACGAAGAGGTGTGCCGCCGCTTCGTGGAGAACCCCTATTACCAACACTTCTGCGGCGAGG
>JALVSR010000107.1 GCA_027024225.1 Hyphomicrobiales bacterium
CCGCCACCCCGCCACCTCGTCACCCCGGCGAAAGCCGGGGGCGCGACCCACAGGCTCATGACTCTGTTGCACGAGATGTCGGCTTTTGCCGGCATGACAGGAAATGATGGGCGATGGTGTGCAGGCTCTTCTAAGAAATGAAAAGGCCCCGCGCTTCGGCGGGGCCTCGTTCGCTTCGCGCCGCTGGCGCATCACGCCAGCTTCTCCAGCTCCTCTTCCTTCTCGTGCTTCCAGTCCACCGGGTCGTCCGGACCATAGCCCATCTTCTTCAGCTTGCGGCGCATGTAGCTGAAGTAGAGCACCGGGATCACCACCAGTGTCAGAATGGTGGAAACGAAGATGCCGAAGATGAGCGAGATGGCAAGGCCGTTGAAGATGGGATCGTCCAGGATGAAGAAGGCGCCCATCATGGCCGCGATGGCCGTGAGCAGGATGGGCCGCGCCCGCACCGCGGCGGACTGCAGGATGGCCTCGCGCAGCGGCACCCGGCAGGCGCATTGCTGGTTCACGAAGTCCACCAGCAGGATGGAGTTGCGCACGATGATGCCCGCCAGCGCGATGACGCCGATCATGGACGTGGCGGTGAACTTCGCCCCCAGCAGCGCGTGCCCGGGCATGACGCCGATGATGGTGAGCGGGATGGGCGCCATGATGATGAGCGGCACGAGGTAACTGCCGAACTGCGCCACGATGAGGAAGTAGATGCCAATCAGCCCCACCGCGTAGGCAATACCCATGTCGCGGAAGGTCTCGTAGGTGATCTGCCACTCGCCGTCCCACTTCAGCGCGAAGTTCACCGGCGCTTCCGGCGGGTTGATGAAATACTGCTCGATGGGCCGGTTCGTGATGGGGTCTTTCGCTTCCTTCAGCTTGCCGAAGATCTCGAACATGCCATAGAGCGGGCTGTCGATGGGCCCGGCCATGTCCGCCATCACGTAAACCACCGGCAGCAGGTCCTTGTGGTGGATTTCCTGCTCCACCTTGTCGCGCTGAAGCACCACGATCTCGGATAGCGGCACCAGCTTGCCGTAGACGTTGCGCACCTTCAGGTTCAGCAGGTCCTCGATGGAGCCCTTTTCCGAGGGCGGCAGCTGCACGCGAATGGGCACCGGATACTTGGCGGCCTGCGTGTGCAGATAGCTCACGTCTTCGCCGCCCAGCGCGGTGGCGATGGCCTGCGCCACCGTGGACTGCGGCACGCCCAGCGCCGCCGCGCGCTGCCTGTCCACCCGCACGATGATGCGCGGGTTGCCGCTGGCGATGGTGTCGTCGATGTCCACGATGTCCTTCGTTTCCTCGAACACCTTGCGCACCTCGCCCGCCACGCGCAGCTGGCCGGAGTATTCCAGCCCGTAGATTTCCGCCACGATGGGCGAAAGCACCGGCGGGCCGGGCGGCACCTCCACCACCTTGAAGGTGAACTCGGCATCCTTGAACCGCTTCATCAGACGTTCGCGCACATCGCGCGCGATGTCATGGCTCTTGCGCTCGCGGTGGTGCTTGTCAATCAGGTTCACCTGGATGTCGCCGAAGCGCGGCTCCTGCCGCAGGTAGTATTGCCGCACCAGGCCGTTGAAGCCCACTGGCGAGGCCGTGCCGGCGTAGATCTGGTAGTTCTTCACCTCCGGCACCTCGTGCAACACTTCCGCCAGCTGCTTCAGGGTGCGCTCGGTCTTCTCCAGCGCGGTGCCCTCCGGCATGTCCAGCACGATCTGGAACTCCGACTTGTTGTCGAAGGGCAGCATCTTCAGGATGACGAGCTGCACCACGCCCAGTCCCATGGAAGCCACCATGAGAAACACCATGGTGAAGATGAGGAGATAGCGCTTGATGCGCCCCCACGCGCCCAGCTGCAGGAAGGGAGTGAGCACGCGGTTGAACAGCCGCCGGGCGAAGGTGAGCTCTTCCTTCAGCTCCTCCTCTTCCTCGTGAGTGTGCTTGTGGCCGCGCACGATGAGCTTGTAGGCCAGCCACGGCGAGATGATGAAGGCCACCAGCAGCGAGAGCATCATGCCCATGGAGGCGTTGATGGGAATGGGGCTCATGTATGGTCCCATCAGGCCGGTGACGAAAGCCATGGGCAGCAGCGCCGAGATGACCGTGAGCGTGGCGAGAATCGTCGGTGAGCCCACCTCGTCCACCGCTTGCGGAATCAGCACCCAGGGCTTGCGGTTGTCGCCCATCTGCAGGTGGCGGTGGATGTTCTCCACCACCACGATGGCATCGTCCACCAGGATACCGATGGAGAAGATCAGCGCGAACAGCGAGACGCGGTTGATGGTGAAGCCATAGGCCCAGCTGGCGAACAATGTTACCGCCAGCGTGGAGATGACGGCGATGCCCACCACCACCGCCTCGCGCCAGCCCATGGTGAACAGCACCAGCAGCACCACCGAGGCGGTGGCGAACAGCAGCTTCATGATGAGCTTCTTCGCCTTGTCGTCCGCCGTCTTGCCGTAGTTGCGCGTGACCGTCAGCTCCACCCCCTCGGGGATGAATACGCCCTTGATCTTCTCCACGTGGCGGATGAGCTTGTTGGCGATCACCACCGCGTTCTGGCCCGGCTGCTTGGCCACCTCGATGGTCACCGCCGGCTTGCACCCCGCCGGTGCGCCCTTCTTCAGCTCCGCCGGACCATGGCAGAACGAGACATAGTTCTTCGGCGTGTCCGGACCGAAGGTGACCGTGGCGACGTCAGACAAGTACACCGGCTTGCCGCCGAACACACCCACAACGAGGTTCTTCACCTCTTCCGGGCGTGACAGGAAGGTGCCCGCCCGCACCGGGATGTTCAGGTTGTCCGAAACGATGCTCTGCCGGTCGGTGGAGGCGTTCGACGCCAGCAGCGCCTTGCGCAGGTCGTCCAGCGCCAGGCCATAGGCGGCCAGCTTCTGCGGATCTATCTGCACGTTCACCACGCGCTCCGGCCCGCCGATGGTGCGCACCTGCCGCGTGCCGTGTATGCGCTTCAGCTCCGCCTCCAGCGTATGGGCGATGCGCTTGAGATCATGCGCCGTGCGCTTGCCCGACGGGTCCCACAGCGTGAAGGTGACGATGGGAATATCATCGATGGAACGCGGCTTCACGATGGGCTGCGCCACGCCCAGGTTGCGCGGCAGCCAGTCGAGGTTGGAGAAGATCTTGTCATACAGGCGCAGGATGGCGTCCGTGCGCGGCTCGCCGACGCGGAACTGCACCGTGATCATGCTCATGCCCGGGCGCGAGACGGAGTAGATGTGCTTCAGCCCCTCCATCTCGCCCAGCACCTGTTCCGCCGGGGTGGTCACCAGCGATTCCACCTCCTTCGCCGAGGCGCCGGGGAAGGCGATGAACACGTTGGCGAAGGTGACGTTGATCTGCGGCTCTTCCTCGCGCGGGGTGACCAGCACGGCGAACACGCCGGAAAGCAGCGTGGCGATGAGGATGAGCAGGGTGATCTGGTTGCGCACGAAGGCCGCCGCGATGCGCCCGGAAATGCCCATCTTGCCAGGCGGCGGCGTGGGCCCGCCCATGCCGGGAGCGGCGCTGGTGCCGTTGGTGTTCGCGCCCATCAGTGCGCCTCCTCCCTGGCGGATGCCTCGGTCTTGGCGTGCTGTTCCTTCAGCGCGATGGCGGCCTTGAGCGGGTCAAGCGCCACCATGTCGCCTTCCTCCAGCCCCGCCAGCACCTCCACCAGCCCATCGCCCAGTGGCCGACCGGTGCGCACCTGAATGAACTGGATGCGCCCGTCCTTGAGCCGGTAAACACCGGCCAGCTCGCCGCGCCGCGCCACCGCCTTTTCCGGCACCGCCAGCACCTTGGCCTTTTCCACCATGAAGGCGCCCTTCACCAGCATGCCGGGAAACAACCCCTTGCCCTTGTCCTTCATGTACAGGCGCACGGTCACGGTGTTGGTCTTCGGGTCGGAGTAGGGAAAGATGACCATGCGGCTCACCTCGCGCCGCACATGGCCGTCCAGATCCAGCACCACGTCGGCCTTGCGGTTTTCGCGGATGACGGGCACGTAGCGCTGCGGCAGGGCGATGTGGGCGCGCATTTCCTCTTCCGAATAGCCGCTCATGAGCGGCTTGCCGGGTGCTGCCAGCTCGCCCACCTCCACGTGCCGCGCGGTGACGATGCCGGAGTAGGGCGCGCGCACCTTCGTGTAGGAAAGCTGCTCTTCCGCCTGTTTCAGGGCGGCCTCGGCCTGCTTCACGCCGGCCAGCGCCGCCTCGTATTCGGCCTTTGCCTGGTCGAACTGCGCCTTTGGCGCGGTGCGGCGCCGGTAGAGCTGCGAAATGCGCGCGAAGGCTTGCCGCGCCGCCACCAGCTTCGCCTGCGCCGCCTTCAGCGCCGCGCGCGCCTGCTCCAGCGCCGCGCGCTGCTGCGTGTCATCGATCTCCACCAGCAACGCCCCCTTCTGCACCCGGTCGTTCACGTCAAAATGGATGGCCACGATGCGCCCGGAGGTTTGCGCCGACACGGTGGACTGTTTCTCCGCCTCGATGACGCCCTCGAACAGCCGCTCGCGCACGGCCTCGATGCGCCGCACGGTGGCGGTTTTCAGTTCCATGGCCTGACCGGTGGCCGTCTTGCCAACCGCATCATCCGAGGTTTTCGCAACCGCCACGGGGCCGGATGCCGCAAGCAGCATCGTCAGTGCGCCAGCCAGCACCAGGTGGAGATTTCCGCTCTTCCTGTTTCGCCGTATCACCTGCGCGTTCCCCCTTTGGTTACCCGGTTGTCCTCGGTTCGTTGTTCGCGTTAGACACGATGCCCCAGCGCCGGCCCGGAAACAAGAGGCCCACGCGCCGACAAGCAACTACATTAGATTTTTCTAATACTCAAGCTGTGCGCGGGTCACCTTTCCCGACATTCGGGTGGCCTTCATCTGCCGGTGCCAGCGAGCGGTCTTAGTGCTCATGTGCTTTCCAGTATGCGCATGATGATGTCGCGGGTGTCCTGCGAAAGCTTCGGCTCGTTGGCGATGCGCTCCAATACCTTGCGCGCCTGTTCGCGCCGTTTCGGCTCCAGCCGGCCGATGAGGCGGAAAGCCGTGGCCAGGCGCGCCGCGGCGGTGGGGTTGATGGCGTCCAGCTTCACCACCGCCTGGCCGATCAGCTCGAAGCCGGTGCCGTCTTCCGCCGTGAAGCACACCGGGTTCGCCTGCGCGAATGCTCCCAGCAGGGCGCGCACGCGGTTGGGGTTGGCCAGCGTGAACCAGCGGCTTTCCATCAGCTCGTGCATGTTGTGCACGCACCGGCTGAACGGCCACATGGCCTGCCAGCTCAGCCACTTGTCCATCAGCAGCGGATCGTCGCCGTAGCGCTCGACATACTCGGCCATGGCCTGCTCGCGCTCCTTCGTGTCGGTCTGGGCCAGCGCCGTCAGGGCCATGGCGCGTTCGGTCATGTTGCGCCCTTTGCGCCACAGGGCATAAGCCGCCTTTGCGCCCGCCTGATCGTTCGCCTTCACCATCAGCAGCAGGATGGCCTGTTGCAGCGCGCGGCGTGCGGCCTGCTCCGGCGTGGGCGCATAGGGCTCCTCCACCCGCGCCAGCCGGTATGTCTCGGACAATGGCTCCGCCAGCGCCCGGCCCACGTCCGCCATGGCGGCGTCGCGCGCGGCTTTCAGTGCCTCCGGGTTTATGTCGCCGGGCAGGACATCGAACAGCATGCCCATGCCGGGCGGGGTGAGCACTTCCGCCAGCAGGGCCGGGTCGGTGGCGCGCAGCTCGTGAATGGCCGCTTCCAGCGCCTCGGCGAAGGGGGCGGCATTGGCCATCTGCGGCGCGTTCACGGCCACGGCCGCATCCGTGCGCGAGTTGTAATGCGACAGGATGAGCCGCTCCCACAACTGTCCGGCTGCTTCCGCGCGGGCCACGCCGTCGTCCTCGTGCGCCAGCAGCACCAGCAGGTCGTCCGCGCTCACCGGCGCCTTGATGCGCACCGGGGCGGAAAAGCCGCGGTTGAGCGACACGACCGGCGGCTCGGCCACGTCCTCGAACACGAATTCGTGCTCCTCCTCGCGCAGCTCGATAAGATCGCCCACGATCTCGTGCCCGCCCGCGGGCAACAGCGGCAGCTTGCGCCCCTGCCGGTCGAACAGGGCGATGCGCAATGGTATGTGATGCGGCAGCTTGCGCTCCTGCCCCGGCGTGGGCGGAATGTGCTGGCGGATTTTCAGGGTCAGCGTCTGCGTGGCGGCATCGTGGAGCCATTCCACGTGCAGCTCCGGCGTGCCGGCCTGCGTGTACCAGCGGAAGAACTGCTGCAAGTGCCTGCCCGTGGCGTCCTCGAAGCAGCGGATGAAGTCCTCCACCGTCACCGCCTGCCCATCGTGGCGTTCGACATAGAGCCTCATGCCGCGCATGAAGCCTTCTTCACCCAGCAGCGTGTGCAGCATGCGCACCACTTCCGCGCCCTTCTCGTAGACGGTGGCGGTGTAGAGGTTGTCGATGGCGTAATATTGCGAGGGCCGCACCGGGTGCGCCAGCGGCCCGGAATCCTCCGGCCACTGCGCCGTCTTCAGCAGCCGCACGTCCATGAGCCGCTTCACCGGCCGCGAGCGTATATCGGAGGTGAATTCCTGGTCGCGGAAGACCGTAAGGCCCTCCTTCAGGCACAGCTGGAACCAGTCGCGGCAAGTGATGCGGTTGCCCGTCCAGTTGTGGAAATACTCGTGCCCGATGATGGCCTCGATGTTCTCGAAGTCCGTGTCCGTGGCCGTTTCCTCGTCGGCCAGCACATACTTGTCGTTGAAGATGTTCAGGCCCTTGTTCTCCATCGCCCCCATGTTGAAGTCGGCGATGGCAACGACGTTGTAGATGTCGAGGTCGCAGGAGAGGCCGAAGCGTTCCTCGTCCCAGCGCATGGCGCGCTTGAGCGACTCCAGCGCCCAGCGCGCGCGGGCCGCCTTGCCCGATTCCGTCCACACCGCCAGCCGCACCTCGCGCCCTTCCGCCGTGGTGAAGGTATCGCGCACCGCCTCCAGCTTTCCCGCCACCAGCGCGAACAGGTAACAGGGCTTCGGGAACGGATCGTGCCAGACGGCGAAATGCCGCCCGCCGTCCAGCGTGCCCTCATCAACGAGGTTGCCGTTGGACAGCAGCACGGAGTAGCGCCCTGCGTCGGCCTCAATGCGCACGGTGTAACGCGCCAGCACGTCCGGCCGGTCGGGGAAATAGGTGATGCGGCGAAAGCCCTCCGCCTCGCACTGGGTGGCGAAGATGCCGTTGCTGACGTATAGCCCTGAGAGCGCCTTGTTCAGGATGGGATGAATGCGCACCAGCGTTTTCAGGGTGAACGCTTCCGCCGGCGGGCGGTGAATCACCAGCCGCTTTTCCGTGGTGCACCAGCTATCCGGGGCCAACGGCCCGTCATCGGTGGCGATGGCCAGCAGCTCCAGCTTCTCGCCGTCCAGATTCACCACCGGCAGGCCGCCGTTAGGCCCGGTTTCGTCCGAGGCCGGGTTGCGGCGCAGTTTCAGGGTGGCCTCCACCTCGGTGTTCTGCTCGTCCAGCCGGACCAGCAGCTCCACCTCGTCCACCAGCCACGCCGGCGGGCGATAGTCCTCCAGCCGCACCGGCTCCAGCTTTTTCGCGCCCGCGGCCTGACTCGCCATTTCGTTCATGGGAAATCCCGTGTTCTGTGTCCTTGCCGAGAAAGTTGGCGTTATAACTTCAGCCGGTAGGGCTCCGGCACATCATCGATGGAGGAAATGGTCACGCCAAGGTCTTTCAGCAAGCCGTCCGAGATGTCGTAGATCCAGCCGTGAATGTCCAGCTTGCGCCCCTCGTGCCAGGCCTGCTGCACGGCGGCGAAGCGCGCGACATTCTGCACCTGCTTTTTCACGTTCAGCTCCGCCAGTGCATCACCGCGCTTCCCTTCCGGCAATGCGGCCAGATCCTCCTCGTGTTCCAGCCACAGCTCGCGCAGGTCGGCCAGCCAGGCGTCCAGCACGCCCAAGCTTTGGCGCGACAATGCCGCGTTCACGCCGCCGCAGCCATAATGCCCCACCACGAAGATGTGCCGCACCTTCAGCGTGCCCACCGCGAAGTCGATGACCGCGCGCACGTTCACATCCCGCGGCAGCACCTGGTTGGCGATGTTGCGGTGCACGAACACCTCGCCCGGCTCCAGCCCGATGAGCGTGTTGGCCGGCACCCGCGCGTCCGAGCAGCCGATCCACAGGAACGTCGGCGCGTGCTGTTGCGAAAGCCGGGTGAAATAGTCCGGGTCTTCGCCGATGCGTTCCGCCGCCCATTCGCGGTTGTGCTCCAGCAGCTCCTGCGGTGTCCGGTGTTCGTGCCCGCTCATGAATCACCTCGCCCTTCCATTTTCAGAAGTGATAGAAGTGATAAAAGGGGCCGAGGATTTGCGCAAATGAAAGTGCGGAGAATTTCACCATGAATAATGCCATCCGCCGCGCCTGCGTCATCGGCTGGCCCATCGAGCATTCACGCTCGCCCATGATCCACGGCTACTGGCTGAAGCAGCACGGCATCGCCGGGGAATACGGCAAGCGCGCCGTGCGCGCCGAAGAGCTGGAGGACTTCCTGCTGAACCTGCCCGCGCACGGGCTGGTGGGCTGCAATATCACCGTGCCGCACAAAGAGAGGGCGTTCGACATCATCCGCCGCGCCAACCCGGCGGGGCTGAGCGCACAGGCGAAGGCGCTGGGCGCGGTGAACACCGTGTGGCTGGACGAAGAAGGCAGGCTCAACGCCGACAATACCGATGTTTACGGCTTCATGGCCCATTTCCTGGAGACGGTGCGGGCGCAACGACCGGACTGGCAGGCGCCGGGCAGGCACGTCGTCATCATCGGCGCCGGTGGCGCGGCGCGCGCCGTTCTGGCGGGTTTCGCACAAGAGGGGGTGGCGCGCATCACCATCGCCAACCGCACTTATGAGAAGGCCGAGCGGCTGGCGGAAGAGCTTTCCGGCCTCGGCGAGGCGAGCCTGCACGCCGCGCCGCTGGATGCCCTGCCGGAGCTGCTGGCGCAGGCGGATGTGCTGGTGAACACCACCAGCCTAGGGATGACCGGCCAGCCGCCGCTGGAAGTGGACATCTCGCCCCTGCCGGAACATGCCGTGGTGGCGGACATCGTTTACGTGCCGCTGAAGACGGCATTGCTTGAGCGGGCGGAACGGCGCGGCCTCATCACTGTGGACGGCCTTGGCATGTTGCTGCACCAGGCCGTGCCGGGCTTCGAGAAATGGTTCGGCGTGCGCCCGGAGGTGACGGATGAGCTGCGCGCGCTGGTGGAGGCCGACATAACGCGCGGACATTGAGGCACGGTCGGAGGCGGGGCAGGGGATTGGTCAGCCCATTTGCACCTTGCGCACGCGCGTGCGGATTTCCTCGCCGGCTTCCCGCTCCGCCTTGCGCAGGTCGTATTCAGCCTGAAGGTTGAGCCAGAAACGCGGGCTGGTGCCGAAACATTGTGCCAGCCTGAGCGCCGTATCGGCCGTGATGGCGCGCTTGCCGGAGATGATGGCGGAAAGGCGGCTCTGCGGAATGTCCAGGTCGCGCGCCAGCCGCGACTGCGAAAGCCCCAATGGTTTCATGAATTCCTCCAGCAGGATTTCACCGGGCGCTATGGGATCCAGCATCGCCTTCTCCTGCTTCTTTTGCGCGGTCATCGTTCTCATCCCTTGTGATAGTCCACGATCTCGACATCGTGCGCATCGCCGTCGCGCCAGCGAAAGCAGATGCGCCACTGATCATTGATGCATATGCTGTATTGTCCCTTTCGGTCGCCCTTCAGCGCCTCCAGCCGGTTGCCGGGAGGTACGCGCAGGTCTTCCAGCCGTTGCGCGGCGTGCAGCAAGAGCAACTTGCGCCGCGCGATGCGCTCGATGGCGGAGAAACGCCGCACCGGCTTGTCGTAAAAGAGCCGTTCCGTATCCTTGCACCGAAAGGATATGATCATGTGCGCATTATATGAGATGCGTATAACTTTTCAAGGGTAGCGTGCATGCGCAAGGTGGGAATAACGGGGCTGCCCGGAGCGGGCAAGAGCACGGTGGCGGACATGTTCGCCGAGCTGGGTGCGGCCGTGTTCGACGCCGATGCGGCGGTGCGCTCCCTCTACGCGCCGGGAGGAGAAGCGGCGCGTGCCCTGATTGCGCGCTTTCCTGAGTTTGATGATGGCGAAGGTGGTATCGACCGGCGCAAGCTGCGCGCCCTGCTGCGGGAAAGCCCGGCCCTGCTGGATGAAGTGGAGGCCATCGTCCACCCGCTGGTGGCGCGCCACCGCGAGAGATTCCTGCGCAAGGCGGAAGGGCAGGGGGCGCCGCTGGCCGTCATGGAGATCCCGCTGCTCTATGAGATCGGAGCGGAAGAGGGGCTGGACACCGTCATTTGGGTCGAGGCGCCAGAGGAGGCGCGCCAGCGGCGGCTGCGGGCGCGCCCCGGCTTCGACGCGGTGCTGAACGCCGCGCTGGAGGCGCGCCTGCTGCCGGTGGAAGAAAAGCGTGCACGGGCGGATTTCATCATCGACACCTCCGGCACGAAAGATGACACGCGCCGACAGGTGCAGGAGCTGTTCGAGAGCCTCACCCGCCGCGGTTGACCCCCCTGCCGTGGCTTCCCGTCTTGCCGTCATGCCGGCGGAAGCCGGTATCTCGTTGCCATGGACACATGCGCCCGTCGTCCGAGACCCCGGCGTGCGCTCAGTGGTGTCCAAGGAAAGTTGCGTTGAAATAAGAAAAGGGGATGATTTACAAGCGGTTGCCTCCAATAACAGAGGAAGGGGCTTTTGCAGGTGGTTCCCTTTTTCGTCATCCCCGCGAAAGCGGGGATCCATAAGTGAA